>NZ_QNUA01000015.1:0-134244 GCF_008042285.1 Bacillus sp. AR13-1 | reverse complement strand
CATTTTCTTTTCCCCCTAAAATTTTTATTAAGACGTTATGTCTTATGTGTCTAATTTATCAGATAAATATCCTAGTAGAATCCGTATATTCCGCAAGTTTATATTGTAAATTCACGCATAATAAAAAAAATATATGTAAATTAAGTATTAAAAATTTAAGGACTATATTGAAAATATCCCATTTTTATTGTATTTTTTTATATAGAACTAAAATACAGAATATTTGGAAAGAGGGTTATTTTTATGAATAAAGCAATATGGGAATTTTTAATGGAGATGAAAAAAAACAAACTTACCTTTGAAACTTATGAATTATGTCCTTCATTGGAGACACTATCAGTTGAAGAGCGAATTGTATTAGATGAGTATGCAAAGGATTTCCGGGTGAAAATTGATGGTGGAAATCAGTGGGTTTAAAGATTGTTTAATCAATCATATTGATTACCATATCTCCTACCGTAATCAAAGTGATGAATCTGAAATACTTCTACTTATTCAGAAATGTCTTTCTCATAAAGGAAAGGTTTTAAATCCTGAATATTCTGGCTTCTCGTGGGGAGAGCTATATCTAGCTCTTTCTTTTTTGACCAAACGACAACCAATAACAAAAAGAGAATTAGATAAGGCAATGGGGGTTGAATTTATCTTTTTATCAGCGGATATAATAGATGATTTGTGTGATGGAGACGTATTAGATCCATTATATTTTAAAAACGAATATCCTCGTTTTTTGTTAGTTTCTCAATATTTACTTATGCAAGGACTGATATACTTAACTTATAAGACAAAAGATACTGCAACACGAGATCTTCTCCAACAATTGATACATTCGTGTTGTGGAGAATGGAAAGATATCCAATTTTGTTTTTCAATAGATAAAAAAATAATTTTAAGTGAAGAAGAATATATGAAACTTATTGAAAAGAAATCCGGTCTACTCACAGAAATTATCTTTCGAACTATTAATCCTGAAAATAGAATTTTAAAAGAAATTACATCTTATATAGGGATAGCTGGTCAGCTAAGAAATGATGCTAATGATGCCATGACAGATAATAAAAATGACCTTCAGGACTTAAAGGCTTATCTTCCTTTTTTAAAAGCTTATGAATATAGTTGCAAAACACAGGATAATTTTTTTGAAAATTTAACGGATGAACAAATATCTTCGTCACCTGAAGTTCGGGCATTAGTCCGGGATTACATAGAACAATCTGGAGCACTTCACTATTGTCGTATCCTATCTCAACTATATTATAGAAAAGCATTTGCACTCTTAGAAATGCATTTTGTTCTTTCTAAAGACGAAATGACTTATTTTCAAATGATGGTTATGGGCAGAGGTCACTCCTATGCGTAATATTTGGTTCTGTATACCTTTAAGCATTTTATATTTATTAATACTTTTAATAAATACTTACTATTTTCACTCTAGTAATTTTAAAGAAAGCGTTAACTCTTTATTAATTAGTCATTTTTATATGATCAGCGTTATTAGTCTTATTTTTTTTACTATAGGATTAATTAGCTTTTTAAAAAAAAGACAATCTATTGTAGCAAAAAAATTCTTTTCTCTAACATCAGTCTTTGGGATAGCTATTTTAACATCCTTATTATCTAGCTATGATATAAATATTTTTAAAGCTATAGAGGTGAGTAGTATTTTTATACTTTCTTATCTCTTAATAAGTTTTTTCTCTAATTTCCCTGTATCTACCAAACCAAAATATGTAAAAATATTCAACCTTGTATCATTTGTAATTTCAACAGGATTGACAATTATTTATATAATTTTTTGTTGTTTTGGATATATGTCTAACAATAATTTTAGCTTTTTATTTAAAGTTTTACTAATTACTAACCTATTTCTGAGTATTAGCATCTGTGTTTTTCTTGTTTCATTACATTTACGAGAAAATAACCTTAAGGTGAAAAGTCAATTATATATTCTGATTTTTGGTATTATTCTTAGTTTTTTACCTATTGTTCTACTTAATCTGATTCCCGGTCTACTTTTTGGGGAATCTAAAATTCCATTTACATATTGTTTACCTAGTATTATTATATTTCCTTTAACTATTTCTTATTTATTAATAAAGCAAGAAGTTATCGAATTTGAGATTAGAATTTCTAAATGGCTAACAAACTTACTCTTTTACTTGCTCAATTTCTTATTTTTAAATTTTTCGGTTGAGCAATTCATAGATTTGTCACAAAAAGAAATATTTATACTATGCGGCTTAAGTGTATTATCTGTTGTACTCTCTGTATATATATATAAACTTATTCTCTCATTATTTAGGTATTTAAACATAAAAAAGGATGCACAATCAGGTTTACATAAGATTGAGCTTTTTCAAACACTCTCGAAGGAAAAACATGCTAAAGAGCTTGCAAAATTAGTCGGACAGCTTATTAACCAGATGTTTAACATTAACGGCGTTTCCATAATATGGAACTCAAATAGTATTTATCATTCATTATATGAGACAGGTATTTTTCAGGATATGGATAAATTTGAGCTGTTTAACCAATTGAATCAACTTGAACAGAATTACTTACTAAAGGAAGGTACTACTCCTATTCATATTCAGTTTGAAAAATACCACTTAATTTGTTTTCCAATACTCATTTACCAAGGCATGCAGGGAGCTATTATTATTGGTGAAAAAAATGATTATACATTATTTAAACCTCAAGAAATTAATGAACTTGAAGAGGTTGTAATAAACTCGGCAAATTTACTATTAAGTGTTAATACCCTCAATAGTAATAAAAAAGAAATTCGAAAAGCAAAGGTAAAAGCTCAAAACTGGAAACAATTTAACTATCAGATTATTCAATCTCTAGAGAATGAAAGGAAAAGGCTTTCGATTTTCTTACATGATGAAATTCTTCAAATTCTTATTTTGCAATTAAACGAAATAAGAATGCTTCAGACCAAAAGAAACTTTTCTATAGACATATTAAATTCAATGGATGAGCAACTTGAAGATATTATCTATAGCATTAGAAAAATGTGTCATAATCTTCACCCTATTATCGTAGAAGATTTAGGTTTAGAAGCAAGTTTACACACACTAAAACGCGAGTTCGAATTAAATTATCGCATTCTCATTCATATACAATTTAATTGCAAATTAAAAATTCTCTCGAAAAATCTCGAAATACAGATTTATCGTATTATAAAAGAGCTACTGAATAATGCTATTAAGCACTCCAAGGGGAATAATGTTCAAATACATATCATAGAAGAAAGAGGCTGCTATGTTTGTACTGTAGAAGATGACGGCATAGGCTTTTGTGTTCCGAACAGTTTTTCTGAATTTAGTACAAGCAACCACCTTGGTCTAATGACCATCCAGCGTCAAATTTCCGAGTTGAACGGAAATTTGAGAATATCTTCTGAAAAAGAACATGGAACATTAGTCACATTTACCATACCAGTAAATTGGGAGGAAAATAATGAGTATACATACACTACTAGTGGATGACCATTTGTTGGTTATGCTAGGCATCCAAAGACTACTAGAATCTGAGGAAGATATTGAGGTGATTAATACCGTTCACGATCCTTCCATATTAATTAAAACTGTGGAAGATACCCGTCCTGATGTAATTGTTACAGACATCAGGATGAAGCAGTATAATGGTATTGAACTTACAAAAGATTTATTGTCAAAATTTCCGGATGTAAAGGTTGTAATTCTATCAGGATATGATCATGAAGAATATTATAATGCGGCCTTTGAAGCTGGAGCAAGTGCATACATTACGAAAGAAAGATCAGCATTTGACCTAGCTAACGCAATTCGTCAAAGTCACATGGGATATATACTATTTTCTAAGAATCAGATTATGGGAAATAATATTGAAGCACTAACTTCTGCTGAACAAAGAATATTACTCTTAATCTCAAAAGATAAAACAAATTATGAGATTAGTACGGACCTTTCAATCAGTAAAAGAACTGTAGAATATCACATTTCTTCAATTATTAGAAAACTGGGTGTAGATTCAAGAGTTGGAGCAGTCGTAAAAGGGATTAAAAAAGGATTAATTGAAGGTTTTTAAGGATAAGGTGACATTGCAGAACTGTTATGTCTAAAAGTTTATTGATAAATACAGAGACACAGAATCATAGTATATAACCACCAATACCTGCAAATGAAGAAATAGGACTCATGATTGGGTCCTATTTCTTCATTTGAGATAACTTTAACCAGATAAAAATTACAATCTTTTATTATATTCATAAATTCCCTCCCCATTATATTTTAAATTCATTCTGTATATGTTCCCACCACATTTCTCTCAGGCTGGAAAAGCAAAATCTTGCTCAAAATGAAAACACGCCATCCTTTCCTATGATTCTACAGAAAGAATAGCGTATTTTTTTATTTTAGGGAGGATTTTATTTTATTAGCTTAATAGCGCTGGATTACCGTCAAAGTTCCAAAAACCTCAAAATTTATCCGTTTTTCCTTTTTTACCTACTTACCAAATTCAGCAAGTAAAATATTTTTAAAAGGATCAGGACTGTTAGCTCTACCCATACTGTTCAAACTGACGGCCAACGTATGCTTACCTCCAAGTATACCTCCAGCAAAAGTACTAAATCCTGGAATACCACCTGTGTGTCCCCATATCGGGACACCGTTTGGAAGCTTAGTTTCATAGATTCCAAGACCGTATCTCCCGATTTCAGCTCTTCCTGTAGGAACTGTAGTAAGCATTTGTTTTAGTTGCTGTTCTTTCATTAATTTTCCACCGAGCAAGTAAGAAAAGAATTTGTTTAAGTCGTCAGCAGTAGAAATCATATCTCCAGCCGAGCTACCTATACTTGGATTAAAATAAGTAACGTCTTTTAGCTCACTTGCTCCGTCTGGTTGGACATATCCACGGGCATGCTTAGTGCCTGGAATAACGCTTGAATTGCCAGGTAGAAATGTATTCGACAATTCAAGCGGTTCAATAATCCGATTTTCAATCTCTTCCGCATAACTGTTTCCGGTTACTTTTTCAATAAGGATACCCAGTAATACGTATCCTGTGTTTGAATAAGACCAGCCCTTTCCTGGGGCAAAGTCTGGGGGCATCGAAAGTCCAATCTTCACTAGCTCTTCAGCGGTATACAATCTTTTTGTATGCGTAAAATCAGCTTCTTTTGACCTTGAGTATTCAGCGATACCACTTGTATGATTCAACATCTGACGGATAGTAATCTGTTTAGCATCATATCCATTTCCTTGAATGACACCAGGCAACCATTTTTCGATGGAGTCGTCTAGATTCAGGCGGTTCTCTCCAGCTAATTGAAGTAAAACCGTTGCGATGAACGTCTTCGTCACACTGCCAATGCGAAAGCGAAAATCTGTTTTCATTGGTTGCTTGCTGCTCAGATCCGCTACCCCAGCGGCATAACCCCAAGTTTTTCCACCCTCAGAAGTTTTAGCAAGTATCCCCGGGTATCCAAGTTGCAATGTATCCCGCATTGCTTGCTTGACGGAAGTACGATCTCGTTGAGTGCTTGTTTGTAACGAACTAGATACATTTTGAGTGGGCTCTGCTTTTACAATTGAGGCTGGCGTTGTATATAACAGGGAACTTCCAGCTATTAAAAGAGCCAGACTTGCAAATGTAATTTGACTACGTGTTTTCATAAGGCATTCCTCTCCTCTATTCATATTGTATAGGTGGTTGCTTGATATTTCATACTCACCACACAGCTATCATCTCTACCGATGACAAAAAGTCAACATTGAATTCGTAATCATCTTCATAATGATTATTTTTACAAGCTCCATTCTGTCCTAATAAACGGTAAATCCCTCTTTTTGCATGTATGTTAACCTCAGAATTTATTTCTTTTCCATGAAACGCTCTTATTAACTGGTTTGTTTTTCATATATAAGTTATATCTGTTCCTCCTTTCATGCTTCTTTATATTTTCATCATACACAATGAAAATCTCTTTTTCCTTACCTATTCCTTACAAATCCCTTACGTTCAAAATAGCTTCTGTGTCTCAAATCTGCCAATTAATTCTCATCAAGAGAAAACGAGAATTAAGCGAATATAAAACGATTTATATCATAAAAGATTATTTTCTACTTATTTATGAATCTCTACAAAAAGACACCAAAGAATTAACAAAGATATTGTTTCGTCTGTTTGATCTCTTACAGAAAAACGGACGAAAATCCCATAGGTATGAGAAGAAACCGTCTTTGATATCTTAGGCGTCGTATATAACCTTTCTATGCCTCACAAGCATGTAGCGTAATCCAAAAAATTAAAACCCAATAGGGTTTATCTGGTATGAAAATATTTAAAGAACTTACACTGGATCTTTAGAAAAAAGAAAAAAGCCCATCAAGCTAAGGTTTTGAAGTACCCCCTAAATGAAAATTTTCTTTCTCTACAGTTAGTTTTTTTGAGAAGTCAGCTCATTTTTTTGTTTTTGGGGTGTTTACTTTTCTTAAGTTGATGGATGTGGTCTCACCATACCATTTCGGGAAAATTGTACGTTTAGACACAATCCGGACATATTTTAAGCGTTTTCTGTCCGTTAAGAGACATCTGTCCAGAAAATCTTATGTTTATGAACAGAGGATAAAACTCAATAATAGAATATTAATATTCAATTTTTATATAAAAAAATAAGCTCCGAAGAGCTTATTTTAATAATAATATCAACGCAATTATCAATGATATTATTGATAATACAATCATAAATAATGAAGCTCAGTCATGAGCTATCGCCCTGTTACCGTCATTGCTGCTGTGTAAATTGTATCTACAGAACCGTCAGCACTTACAATTTCAACTTTATAACGGTATGTTCCATTGTCGTAAATGTTTTCTCCATATCCTGTGAAAGTTGAAATTTCATCATTTGCTCCAGCTGGAACCCATTGATTTTGCCAATGGAAGAAAGTATCATATTCTCCCCAGTTGTCTCCATATTTCTTTTCGATGCTGACATTATAATGAATGTCCTCAGCTCGGTTATTTGTAATTCTTGCAATTACGTTTCCACCAAAAGTGTATTCCGTAGCGTGAACTTGAACTGTAACACCATTCACCGTTTCGCTAGGACCACAGATGTAATGACAATCTTCACTTGCTTGTGCTTCAGGTGTGTTAATGTTCATAACCGTCAAACCGCCTAAAGCTAAAGCTACTGTTAATGCAATTGTAGCTAATTTTTTCATGATAATTCCTCCTATTAACCGTTATAAGTGAATGTTTTTGTTTTTACGTATTCATTGCCAGCATAAAAAGATTTCTATGTCTCATTTTTATCACCCTTCAGCTTATATAATTCGACAAATGGTGATAATTTCCTGCAAATAAAATAAAAAAGCACTCCCGCAGGAATACTTATTCAAATTCAATTTCTGTTTTATTGTCTGATGTGAAGTATCTTATGGTTGTTTTGCCGTATTCTTGCAAGCCACTCTGCGCAACGGCATCTTTTAACTTTGTTCTCGTTCTGTAGCCGAAATTTTCCCGTAGGCCTTCGTCTGCATTTGACAATGCTGTTTTGTCAACGAAAACATATAAGACATACAAGTTATTTTCTTTTTTTAATTCACCCGCTGTAACAGTACCGCCGAAATATTCTTTAATTTCTTTGGTTCTACGTTCAAAACTTTTCATCATTCGTGTTTGCTCATCTTTTGGTTGTTCTGTTTTCGCAGTTGTTTGTTGTGCTTTTGGCTTCTCTTTTTGAACCACTTCTTTTTCGCCGCAAGCCGCTAACATTGCAACCGATAAACCAACTGCTAATACTGATTTCTTCATCATTTTAATCCTCCCAATATAAATACCTAAATATTAGTATA
The DNA here is from genome assembly GCF_008042285.1 of Bacillus sp. AR13-1. Taxonomy (NCBI): domain Bacteria; kingdom Bacillati; phylum Bacillota; class Bacilli; order Caryophanales; family Bacillaceae; genus Bacillus; species Bacillus sp. AR13-1. Next base: position 126,394 of record NZ_QNUA01000015.1, on the reverse strand, counting down.
CTATGAAATTTATTGCTGAATATGAAAAAGATGCCCATTAAGGGGTACCGCCACATCGCTATCAAGCTAATATTTTTAACTACCCCCATAACGAAAATTTTATACATCGTTGACTATTGATAATGATACGTTATGTAGACCTCACAGATAGATATGGGCATACAGTTCTTCTTTTATGGTACACTTCAATAAAAGGGGGGTAAGAGGTTTGAAAAAGTGGATTAAAATCACATCAACCTTAGTTATTGCTATAGCAGTTGGTATTTTTACTGGCTACAAAGTCGGTACGTATGCAGGTTCAGACGTTAAGGAAAAGCAGACTGAGAGAATTAAAGGGGAAAAGGTAATACTTGACCTCAACTCTGATCATCATATAATCAATGCAATGCACAAAATGACTCATCAAAAAGTATTATCCCACGAAAAGCAAGGATTTATCAAAATGACTCCAGAAAACATCGAAAAAGTACGTCAAGCGATTGATGAAAGTAATAGTGGAACCTTACAACATAAAGAACAGTACCTTAAGATTTTGGTTCGTTGGTATGAAGGCGATTTCTCTCAATCGGTTGAGGAGCATAATTTATTATGGGAATGGGACAATAGCAGCACTGGTAAAGCATACGAATTAGCGACACCGGAACAAGAAGAAGCATACATTTTAGAACAAGCGAAGTCTGAAAAACAATAAAGGGGTATCGTCACCTCGCTATCAAACTAATAAAAAGAAATGCCCCCTAAAATGAAAAAATACGCTATTCTTTCTGTAGAATCATAGGAAAGGATGGCGTTTCTGTATATTGTTACAAAAAGAATAGCGTTTTTTTCGCTTTATAAATACAATTTCTTTTTCAGTAAAAAATGTGGGTGGTACCCCTCTAATACCCCAGAAGGAAAAGAAGAGTTTGAATTCTTTAACGTACAGGGCGTTCCATATATCATTGTAAAAGATCATGAGAATAACACTCAAAAATCAATTCTTGGATTCAGCACTCAATCATTAGAAGAGGCTATTTTATAATAATCATCCCCCAAAAAAAGAAACGAACAAAAATGTTCGTTTCTTTTTTTGTGTTTAATGCTCAAGAAAACTTATAACCGCATAAGTATATAGAACGACTAGAGCAAAGGCACATATTCCCATAATTATAATCGCTAGTGCGCTTTTCTCTTGTCTAAACCCTATAATTCCAAGAATAAATGCACTCCACATTGTTACCTTAAGCATTGTAGAAAGGTTGGGAATTGAATATCCACTCAACCAGGTAGAGAAACTTACAATTACGGAAAAAGAGAACAAAGTTAGAACAATAGATAATATATTAATGTGCTTCCCATACTTCAGTTGCATTTCGCTACCCCTTTTCTTTTCATTAGTAAATAATAGGTAGATGATTATATTTTTATTTTATTCTAAATTTTCTTGAAAATCTACAACGAAAAGAAGAGGTTGTCCCAAAAGTCGCTGGATAGTTACTTTTAGGTAACCTCTTTTCTTTATTTTTTACTTTCCTCTAGTTTAGAGATACTCGCTTCTTTTTCAGGTAACGTATCAACAAAATCCTTTTGAGATTTTAATAAGTCAGATTGTTGTATCCAATCCATAAGATCATCTAAAGATTTACGGGCTTCTTTTACATCGCCAGTAATATCATTCATGTTCAGCTTATTAAATGTAGCTAAAAATTCTTGTTGAATCTCACCTTGCAATGCATTGCTTTGTTAATTCTTTATTTTCATCACTTTTTGCCTTTTGAACATTATTCATAGCTTTCCCGATTTCATGTTTATCAAAAGCATCTTGTGCTTTCTTTAAATTTTTCAAGTTCTTCACGTTCACGCGGAGACAATTTTTCTAGTAGGGGTACCCCCCCATCACCATCAAGCTAAGAAATGCAAAAGATAAAAATTGTAAGCCAATAGATAAAAAAATAATAATTCCTTATTCAACTAACGCATGCATGAGTTAAACAACCTAAGGCTGCTTCGGTAGCCATTTTTTGTACCAACTGGCAGTTTGGTTTTCAATATGTGAAAAGGGATTTCTAAGTGATTAATTGAATATATATTTATTGTTTACTAATTTTTGGGAGGTCCCTTTATGGGAGATAAACTTTACTGTATTGCTACATATCAAGTTCTTAATGAAGAAAGACTAAGAGCTTCGCACGGTTCTGTAATAACTTATAGTAATGCTGTGACGGGATCTCCTGTTAGTGAGATAGGGTGTTTTTTAATTTATTTATCATAATAACGTGCCATGAAATTGCAACTCTCGTCCTCAAGAATTATTTCTTTTGGGTGAAAGTTTTTTTATTATATACGTTTCATTCTGTCATAATTTAAAGTTTTCGAGAGGAGAAATGATATGAATTCTATTTTATTAGATGTTCCGTTACAAATAGAAACAGACAGACTAATTCTTCGAGCACCACTTCAAGCTGGTGACGGGAATGTCGTACACCAAGCTATTAAGGATTCAATTAATGAGTTAAAACAATGGTTGCTTTTATTTCAGTCAATTCCTACTGTTGAAGAAACGGAAATTCTCCTGAGAAATGCCCATATAGATTTTTTGAAAAGAGAAAGCTTTCGCTATCTTATCTATCATAAGGATACTAATGATTTTATTGGAACTGCTAGCCTTCACGGAATTAATTGGAAAATTTCTAAATGTGAAATTGGATACTGGATTAATACGCAATTTAGTGGCAATGGATATATGACAGAGGTAGTAAGTGAGTTAACAAACCTTGGATTTCAGTTACTCAAATTTAGAAGGATTGAAATACGCTGTGAATCTACTAACACTAAAAGTCGTACGATCCCTGAAAAACTAGGTTTTGAGCTTGAAGGGATATTACGTAATGAAGATCTTTCAGCTGACGGTAAAAAACTAACTGATACCTGCATCTATGCAAAGGTAAATTAGATTGAAATTTTAATATTCAATTGCGTCTGTGTACATAGTTTATTCCCCTTCTAATCAATTATTGTGATTTGTTTAGAACTATAGTACATCAATATGTTTAAAATGAAATGTACTGAAATAGGTATATTCTATTGTTACAATCATTTTATAAATAAATTACTTCATGAAGTTATAAAATTAGGACCGTACATATTAGACATATCTAAAATGTACGGTCCTTTTGTTTACTAGTGGTTCACTTATCTAACCTAAAGATAAGTATGTGGTCCTTTTACAATTTGAATTTCTTTTTAAGCTTCTTATATTTTCTATATGAACGTCGAACAATGTTTAACATGAAATACGGTATTTTAACAGGGAAAGGCAATTTATAAATGAAAGGCAAGTAAAATGTAAAATATGCCTTTTCTAAGTCTCTCCACTTACTATCTTCTTTTGTTTTTAAGAAATCAGATACATCGACTACATATCCCCTTCCATTTTCCATCATCACATTTTTTCCGTGAACATCACAAGGAGTTAATCCTTGCTCCCTTGCATACTCTATAGCTTCATTGATATCAAGGATTACCTGCTTAGGAATTTTAATCCCCTTATGAATAGCATCGTATAAGGTAATTTCTTTTAAACGTTTCAATACTATGAAATTTTCTCCTTTATATATAAGATTCGAATAAGAAGGATGATTTCCGATTCTTCGGTATACTTCTGACTCTTTTTCAATTCCTTCTCCTTCTCGCGCGTAAACTTTCACTACCCAATCTTTGTATTCTTTGTGCATAAATACTGCGGCATAATTACCTGTCCCTAAACACTTCCAAAGTCTAGGAATATCTTTAACTACTATAGGCTCGAATTCATCCTCACTTCTTATGCTTACCTCTTTTAATAATTCGTCCTTTATCAATCTCACAAAACTATTTATACTCATCATTTCCACTCCGGTTTTGCTACAAGGGGTACTACCCCATACCCATCAAGTTAAAAAGTACATTCTTCCCTAATACGAAAAAAATGAGCAGACTTCACTAAGTAACTAACTTTAGCGAAATAAATTTTTCATTTAGGGGGGTACTTCAAAATCTTAAAATGGATATTCTACGCAAATATATATTATTGATACAATAAGTTATGTTAACTTCACATAATTATATTATACAAAAACTCAGCAAATACCGTTACAAAAAGTGTACAAGCCATATCTACTCTCTCTAAATAGTTTATTGCGAATCTATTTTAAGGAGAATTCTTACATCACAATTTCATAAATCTAAGGTTTCAAACTATTCATTACGAAAAAAAGACCGTATCACTACGGTCCTTTTCTCGCTCTTATGCAAATACTATGACTGTGTAACTTTATTAGAAACAAGTAGTTTTTCAATACATATAGGTAACATATCTAATAACGTTTCAAATGCGTAATTTACGTCCAGACGCTCCGTCCATTGATGTGCATCTTTTCCTACTGGTCCCATATTTAATACTGGAACGTCAAACTCTTCTAATTCCTGAAGTGGAATCGAATAACCTTTATCCCATAATGGCATATTGTCGACAAGAGAACTCATTGAATCCAATGGGTTTTGTAAGCCAACATAGCTTAAATCTGAAATTCCCCCAAAATAATTTTGATTTTCAAATGTAATGCTATGATTATAGTGGGCATACTTTTCCATTTCTACAACTACCTCTCTAATTAAAGGATTGTTGCGTGAACTCACAGCTGGATAGTATGGCGGCGCAAAGAAAAGTACAATCATTGGAGCCTTTTCTTTACATAAGATAGCTAATTTGTCTACTAAATCAATAGTTACTGCACGATCATCTTTATCTTCTCTATTTTTTATAATATCGGATTGAATTTCATCTATTTTTTCTCTTCCATGTTGTTCAATTGCATAAGCGATAAGCTCTTCATACGTTAATACATTTACTTTAAGATTAGGCGGTATGAACGGATTATACTTAGAAAAATGATACGCTCGCTCCTCATACGATTCTTCAATTTTCTCTGCTACTTTCGTTACTTTTTGGCGTAACAATGAAACTACATCTGTCATCGTTTTTTCTAGTAAAAACAAGTTAAATAACGTGACTGCACGATGAGGAATTTGTACAGAATAATCCTCCTTTAAATCTCTTTGAAGCAAGTTAGTTGGTGGAGGACTTGCTTCACCATCTACAATATCGCAAAGGTCCGTATTCAACTCTAATTCAGCTGTTAATAATGCAGCCATATAGCTCCCATTTAATCCTGCAAAAGGTTCGCCTACATGTGTCTCTTTTCCATAGCAAAGGAAACCAGGTAACACCTTCCCAATAGAACCAGTATAAATATACTTATTTTGGTCACCAGGATGTCTTGAAAACATAGGCTCTGAATTTAGGACCGTTTTATACTCTAAGTCATGTTCTTTTGCTAGGTCTAATAATCTTGGAACAGCAGCTCTCATCCCTACAGAGTTCACTTCTTCATCTGGAACAGCCAATAAAAGAACATTCCCATCAAATCTTCCTTCACAAGCTTGCTCAACCATCGCCATTTGTAAAGCTAGACCACATTTCATGTCCATCGTTCCTCTACCAAATAGCCAATCTCCTTGTTCAATATCTTCACGTACATGATCTGGTAGCTCATCTTTATGAGAATAAAACATAGATGTTAATTTTTTAGGGTTAAATGCATCTTCTTTCCACACTCCATAATCTTGTACATCTACAACATCAAAGTGACTAACAAGAATTACAGTATTTTTCGTACTATCACTTTTCTTTACTAGAGCTGTAACAAAATATCGTCCATCCCCCGTTGGATTTTTTTGTAAATGATGCGGATTTTGTTTGAAATACTGTAAGTCAGATAATTGTTCTACAACAAAGTCTGGCAATATAACTTCAGCTTCTGAACCTGTAATACTAGGAATTTCAACAAGATTGCTTAATAATTGAACCAATTGTTCTTTAGATTGCCACTTTGACATATAAATCCCCCTATTTTTCCGCATTATGAAAATCAATTCCAATATATGAATAAAAAATGACGACAGCTATCAAAATTATAATTTTGCCGTTTGGCAAGCTTATGGTTCTTTTCATTTGCGGCAAACATATGCTTCCAGGATTTGAAGAATATGTTTAATATCGCTTTTAAATAAAGTCACGGTGTTTATTTAAAAGACGCGATGTTTTGTCCCTTTGGATCTGTTTATCTAAAGAGAGGTTTTTATAGTGAAAAGAAAATCTGAACTGAAAGACGTATTAAGAAACTGCTGAGTAGCAATAAAGTTACTCCACTAAAGGGCGAGATTGTTGAGGAACGTTTTCAGGAAATTAGATTATTCGAGTTTGAATATATCATTGAGATTGTGAAGGTTTTTTACTTAAACTGACGGGGCAGTAATACTCAATTAAAAATAATGGTAAAGTTAGTGAAAAGAAGAAGGATTAAAAATCGTATAGATTCATTGTAATACATTTTAAGTTTTTGTGTGGCGAGGTATTTGAGAAGTAAGAATGATTTCATCAAAAAAACATTGAAGCTCCAACGGGTTTTTATATGACTATTTTTCCAGACACAATCTAACATCATAACAAATTATAAATAAACAGTCTATACTTTTGGTTAGATTTTTTATATAGTTTGATTGACAGTAAAACCTAAGAAAAGGGGTGTTATTCATTGAGAATCACTTGTCACCTTGATCAATCTGATTTACAGGAGTATATGCAAAAAGTCTTTGGTACCAATTATTTGGTTTCTAGTGTAACGAAAATGCATGGCGGTGCACAAAAGGTAGTCTATAAGATTGACTGCAGCAATGGATTTTCCTGCGTTCTGTATGTTTGGGATCTTACTATGAATTATTTTCAAGAAGAAATAGCAAACCGAGATATACATGAGCACTCCTATAGTAGTGATTTATTTGAATTAAATAACAAGTATTTAATTCAACAAGGAATTCAAACCCCCCTTCTATATGATCTGAATAAGGAAAGAAACCGTTATCCTTATGATTATGCTCTCGTTGAATATGTAAATGGACAAAAGGCAGAAGTTTATTTTCAACATTCCGATTCATATGTTAAAGATAAAGTGTTTCAGCGGATAGGAGATATGCTGGCAGACATGCATGCCAACGAGAGACTTACTCATGGGAAAGCGAATCAAAGTGGGATCAACACGGAAAAATGTCATCACTTGCAAATAAAGAATACAAAAAGAGATTTAGATTACGCATACCAACATATTGACAGCATCAGGGCTAGTCATAGCAATCTACTCGATACATTGTACGAGCTTGAATCAAAAATTGAACCAAGAAGTCGTTATGGATTTATACATGGGGAACTCGGCCCTGATCATGTATTAATTAATGACAAACTAGAACCTTATTTGATTGATATCGAAGGAGCCGAGTTCTTTGATATTGAGCATGAGCACAGTTTTTTGCAGTTCCGATTTGGGGATTATTATCGATATTTAAAGAATGATACTCTCGACCCCAACAGGATGTTATTCTATCGATTCCATCATCATATATCCTTAACTTCAGGCGGGTTGAGATTGCTTCACAGAGGATTTCCGAATCAACAATTTGCAAAAGATCTTACCGATCACCATTCTCGTTGTGCACTGCGTTTTATTGAAGGTTGAACTTATGTCATTAAAAATTTAAAGATAGATAGGAGTTAAATACAATGATAAAAGGTTTCGGAGGAATATTTTGGAGAACTAAAAATCTTGATGTTATAAAAAAATGGTACAGTGAAGTGTTGAAGATTGAAATAGAAAATTGGAACGGGACTGTGATTAAACCCGAATTAGGAACTGAGACTATCTTTTCTTTCTTTGCCGAGAATGATAGTTATTTTCCTACAGAACAACAAGTGATGTTAAATTTCCAAGTACATAATCTAAACGAGACTATTCAGCATCTTGAACAAATTGGCGTACCTCTTGAAAAGAAAGAAGAGATTAGTGAATTTGGAAAGTTTATTTGGATTAAAGATCCTGAAGGGCGATTGATTGAGCTTTGGGAGAAATAGTGGATTTTAATCATTTGCTATTCAGCTAACAAATGCTTTAGTTCAATAAGGTAAATAAAAAAGTGCACCTCCGATTATTAGACACAGTCTAACAATCGGAGGTGCACTTTTTTAATCCTATCCATTTATTAATAATATCAATCTATCAATAAATTACAATCATCTTGAATGTCTGAATTTTCCGTAAATTAAAGGTTATCCCCCAAACAACCTCGAACATTGTAATAAACATACATAAGGAGGTTGATCTATTTTGTTTCGTTCATTTACAAATGGATGTGTTGCCCTTGTGCAGCGTTTCTTACCAGAACCGTTTATTTTATCATGTTTATTAACTGTTTTCGTTATCTTCTTCGGCATGTTTGCCACGCACCAAACACCGGTCGAAATGATTACGCATTGGGGCAATGGCATTTGGGGACTTCTCGCTTTTTCTATGCAAATGGCTCTTGTACTCGTGACAGGATCTGCATTAGCAAACGCTCCTCTTATTAAAAAAGGATTAACGAGAGCAGCGAAATTACCGAAAACAAATGGACAAGGTATTATTGCTATTTCAATCGTAAGTTTACTAGGAGCATACATAAACTGGGGATTTGGTATTGTTGTATCGGTTTTATATGCAAAAGAAGTGGCCAGACAGTTAGAAGGATTAGATTATAGGTTAGCAATTGCTTCTTCCTACTCTGGATTTCTCATTTGGCATGCAGGCCTTTCTGCTTCTATCCCTCTTACGTTAGCAACTGGCGGCGAAACGTTAATTAAAACGACAGCTGGAAGTATTAAAGAAGCGATTCCAATAACAGAAACGTTATTCTCACCATACGCACTCGTGCCAGTTATTATTTTTCTCGTTACGATGCCTCTCATTAACCGGGCCATGCATCCAGATGAAAAGCATACAATTACTGTAGATCCTAGCGTATTCCATGAAGAAGCTGCCGCTCAAGAAGTAGGGAACAATACGTTCGCTGAAAAAATGGAAAATAGTATGATTATTACACTTTGCATCGGATTATTAGGTCTTATTTATATTTTTAACTATTTTAGTACGAAAGGCTTTAACCTTACACTTGATATCGTTATTTTTATGTTATTAATTGCCGGTCTTATTTTCCACCGTACTCCGATTCAATATATTCGCGCTTTCTCTGACTCAACTAAGAGTGCTTCAGGTATTTTACTTCAGTTTCCGTTCTATGCTGGAATTATGGGGATGATGATTGGAGTAAATAGTGAAGGTCTTTCGCTTGGAGGAGCTATTTCTACTTTCTTTATTAGTATTTCAAATGAAACCACATTCCCGCTCTTTACATTTTTAAGTGCTGGCATTGTAAATATTTTCGTTCCATCTGGAGGCGGTCAATGGGCAGTGCAAGCACCAATTATGATTCCAGCTGGCGCTGAACTTGGTGTACCTGCCGCGAAAACAGCGATGGCAATTGCATGGGGCGATGCTTGGACAAATTTAATTCAACCTTTCTGGGCATTACCGGCATTAGCGATAGCTGGTTTAAGCGCGCGTGATATTATGGGATTTTGTGTTGTTAACTTACTATATGCAGGATTTATCATTAGTCTATGTTTCTTATTTATTTAAACGAAAAGCTAGTTTTATACTAGCTTTTTTATATAATAAATCATTCATTATCTATACAGCTTATTACCTTTCTCCACTCTACCTCTGCATGATTTAATGCTTCATATGTAAACAAATCTTCACATACTTTTTCAATCATATGAGGATTGTTCTTAAGGAAATTCCACTGCAATACTTTAGGAAGAAAATATGTTTCATATTCTTTACTTCCCTTTATCACCTCATCAACTTCTCTTTCACAAATCCCTCTTATTAAATAATCATTTCTTAATTGTATTTGAATTTGTTGAAACGTTTCGCTGTATTTCTTCAATTGGACTAAACAATTAATATACGTACGCAAAAGTTCGTCATCATAATTGCAACACTTTATAATACGATCGATTTCATTCATAATGTACGAGCCGCTTCTTCTATTTGTAACAGCCATTTTTCACGCTTCGTTACTTTACTCGTTTTCACAGATTGAAAAGCAGAACGTTTTATATCGCGAATACCACAAAAACGTAAAACCCCTCTTTTCATCATAATCCAATCCGCTGATCGATATAATAGGGCCACGTACCATAACGGTGAGTCTAACGTATTAATAACCCATGCTTTCTTTCCTTTAAATAAGCCTTTCGGTAATGACCCCTCATATTTATAAGCAAATCCAGCTACAAAAATACGATCGATAAATCCTTTTAAAATAGCAGGCATGCCCCACCACCATATCGGATATATGAAAAGAAGAATATCCGCTTTCTGCACTAATTCTCTATATCGCTTCGTCTCTTCTTCATTTAGTAAATCACGTCTTTTCTTCTCTTCATTAAATACAAGCACTGGATCAAATTGTTCTTTATATAAATCAAGTAGCGTAACAGAATGATTTGTTTCCTCAAGTCCTTTTTGCACATGCTCTAAAATTGCCCCATTAAAGCTTGAAGGATTAGGGTGAGCATATATAATAAGTACGTTCACTACAAAACAACTCCCTCTTTAGTTAAAGTTTCTCCTTCTTTAACATCTTCTCTACAATTTGCACATTTTTCGAACTTTGTAACAAACGATTTAATACTGTTAGTAACTCTTCTTTTTCTAAACCTTTCAATTGCTCTTTAACTGTACTCTCACCAGCACCTTGAATTTCATACACAACTGCCGCCATATGTTTACAATAATTTTCATAAGGACACTCGCAGCTACTTTCTGCAAAATCTTCAAGATCAATAATCACTTCATAATTCCCTGCATTTCCAGTAACGAAAGCAAATACTTTCTTGTCGTGTATTTCAACATCTTCTACATGTCCCTCTTCATAATATTCATATCCTCTATCTATAATGTACTTTGGAATCCATTTCATTATATCTTTTAATAAGTATGCATACATCACAACACCTCTTCCTCTAATTCCCTTTTGACTTCCAAAATCCTGCATGTTATTCTAATAACTGTCAAGTAGCGAGTCTACGTGACAAAACGACTGACACCTATTCGGCGGAGGTGTCTCTTTTCATTTGCAGCCGATATGAAGTGCCTCTTTCAGGCACATTCAATCTTTGACACTACACACTCAACACCATTCCCTTGTATCAGGCTGCTTTAGCAGTCTTTTACTCTACATACTTCAAAAAAAAGAGAGCTCAGCTCCCTTTTCCCGCCTTATAAAATACCCCTTTTTCAGCATAGCGATATTCATCATCAGCTAAAGTAATTTTCCCATCCAGTTTGAGTTCATCTAATAGTCTTGATAAATAAAATTGATGTAACATTTTTTTAGTGAATTTTCCTTCATGATGCGAAACGATATGTTCTTGAATATCTAACAATGATATTGGCTTATCTTGCTCTATCATATATTCATAAACTGTACTACGCAGTTTTACGTATTTTTCGAGTGTCACAGTACTTCGCAACCCCTTTCTTCTTATTATATGTTTTCGTAATCGGTTTTTTTGCAACAAAAAAACCTCTCCGATAAGAAGAAGTTACGTATATCTTCGTCTTATCTCCCAGAACAAATATGTTCTGCTGGAATTAGCACCTGCATCGCGGTTGCTGGGTTTCATCGGGCCAGTCCCTCCACCTCTCTGGATAAGAAAATATTCACTTTAAATTTAACTATACGTAATTTTATTATAATTGTCAAATAAATATAAAAAATTATATTTTCTTCTTTATTGTTCATACTACAAAAAGATGTACAAAAGGAGGCTACTACTTTGAAAAAGAATGCTCGTGGATACGTACAAGATTCTTTTCATTCCTTACAAGAAGCGAAACATTGTTTAGAAGATGCATTACAAACTGTTGAAGAAGATTTTAATCGCGCACGTATTGAACAATCCCTTTACGCTGTAGAGCAAGCTCTTCAACGTTGCGATTACACCGTTCACATTTTAGAACAAGAATGAAAACTTCCCATCAAAAGATGGGAAGTTTTTTTCAAATGGCATACTTCATCATTATTACCGTTATTATTAAAAAATATACAGAATTAACAATTTCTAAAATCCCTACTTTTAATATAGAAATCTTTTTGCCATACAACATAATGGCCCGAATTACACTTGGTACCAATATGAGTGAACACCATGGATTTATAGCAAATACAATTACCGTTAATACAATATGGTATCCCCAAGATATAAAACGATACTTCGGATTATTTTTTTCACGAATCATCGTTTTTACATAAAACGTACTTCCTAAAAAATATAGAAATGAAATAAGCGCAATGAATAATGCTGTTTTATCTATGAATTTCACGGAGAAATAATAACTGATTAAACCACCTATACAAAACACTATAATCGCACAAACATCATTTAGTAATGCTCGTTCATTTTTTTGACGAGCGTAATACATATTTACAATAAACAATGGAATCATTAATACTGCGAATAAAAGAATTCGCCATTCATATAATAAAGAAATCATCCCAAATACAAATGCAATGATAAAATAAATAATTGCAGCGTGTAGAAATTCTTTTTTTCGTCTTTGCCTTATGTACATGAGAAATGGATAAGTAGCTAGATAGATAAAGAACCAGGCTAAAAACAATGGGATATGATAAAAAGTAGGTTTACCAAGTAATACACTTAATAGAAATGGTATGACAAGCATCGCCCATGCTCCATGTTGCTTCGGAATAACTAACTTCATTAACTATACACCTCCCTCTTGAAAATAGTTCTCACCTACTATTATACAAATAAACTCATATAATAACGGACATATATTGAATCTATTTTTTGACAATAAAAAATGCTCCTTACAATATGTAAGAAGCATGAAAGAGGCAAACGAATATGTAAGTCGCGACCCTACCTTATATGAGTATGCTTTTCTATGTCACGTTATGCTCATCTAATATACCGTATTTCTTTTTAAATCTTGTGAGGATCGTAATCCATGACGTACTAAATAGCAGAAGGAAAATAACATTCGATATCGCGTGACTCAGATCAAAGTAAAAACTTGCGACATAGTAAGCAATAACTGTTTCCCACGTTGCTTCCTGTATAAAACCAAGAAGACCCCAAAAATTCATAATCCAGCCAAATAGAAATCCAACGGCAAATCCGTACAACAGTCTTCCCCACAGTTTTTTCATTAAAAATGTATTACGTAATAGTCCTGCTATAAACCCGATCATGCCCCAAGAGAACATTTGCCACGGCGTCCACGGACCTTGTCCTAAAAAAATATTAGATACAATAGCCGCCGTTGCCCCAATCATAAAGCCAGTTTCACTCCCAAAAACAATTGCAGAAACGATAATGACAAAAGAAGTCGGTTGTACACTTGGTAAAATAGAAAATGGTACCCGGCTAACCGCTGCAATCGCCGCTAACACTGCAACGATAACAATTTCACGTGAAACAAACGCCTTCCTTTCAAAACGAACATAGAAAGGTAACATAATGACAGCTAATAAAAACAAACTACTTACCATGTAATACCCGTCCATAATAAAAGTCGTAAAGAGTAGTGTACATATTACAACAGCAAAAATAAATATTATGAATGCAACATATCGTTTGGACACGCTTCGTACACATCCTCCCACGTTAATGCAAATGGCAACTCTCTACGGATGAATCGATTAATAGATGTTGTATAAAAGAAGTTACCACTAAAGAACTCTTTCGGTGCATCATTCATAATGACTTTCCCGTCAAATAACATCATGCACTGATCAACGTATTTCGCTGCAAACTCAATATCATGCGTTGCCATTACAATTGTTGTACCTTCTTTTTGCAACTGTTTAAATAGCTCTCCTACTCTTTCCTTTTTCCATGGATCTAGTCCCTTTGTCGGCTCATCAAGTAATAATAAAGTTGGCTTTGATAATAACGTTGTACATAATGCGAGTAATTGTTGCTCTCCGCCGCTACAATCATGTGGATGGCGCTCTTTAAGTGAATCTAACCAGAACTTTTTCAACATTTCTTCTGCTATTGTTTTTCCCTCTTCACCATATAATTCACGCGCACGCTCATAAACCTCTTCCCATACTGTATCAAAAGTAAAATGATAGTACGGATATTGCGATACGTACCCTATACTTTTAAATCGTTCTTTCGAATCAATTTTATGTACCACTTTCCCATTCCACTTTACCTTACCTCTTCTAGCTTTTTGCAATCCTGCTAAAATCGTTAACAGTGTAGACTTCCCTGTTCCGTTTTTCCCAACTAGAGCTGTCCATTTTCCCTTTTCGATGTTCACTGTTAAATCTCGTAAAATAAGTGGACTATTTTTTTCATATTGAAAAGATATATGTTCTGCACTTAAAATTACATCTCGCTTTTCACATTGTTCTACTTGCCCATTCCTATATGATATCGCTGAAAAATCATTCATTTTCATTTGTGCTTCTCGCACTGTAAATGGAATCTCTTTCACATTCCACTCTAAAAACAATCTTGGAATTTGCGGAATGAATGGACGAAACTTTTCTACTTCCCACATGTTCACTATCACACTTTTAGAAGTACCATCATAAATGATTCTGCCATTATCCATACAAACAACGCGTGTTGCGAGCGGTATAACTTCATCTAAACGATGTTCACTTAAAATAATCGTAATTCCAAGTTCTTCATTAATACGTTTTAATAATCCTAAAAACTCTTTCGCAGCAATCGGATCTAGTTGTGCTGTCGGTTCATCCAGTAATAATAGTTTCGGCTGCATGACTAACACCGCAGCTAAATTTACAAGTTGTTTTTGACCACCAGATAAAGTATGAACAGATTGATGTAACAAATCTTGAAATCCTAAAAAGCTAATGAGTTCCGCTATTCTTTGTTGAATAATATGTGATGGTAATCCGATATTTTCTAAAGAGAATGCTAATTCTTGAATAACGGTATCCATTACGATCTGATTTTCTGGATTTTGAAATACCATACCAATTTCTTGGGCAGATAATAAATCTGGTACTTCTTCTAATAAAGCACCATCATAATATGTATGTCCAGAACGCGTGCCAATTGGAAGTAACTCCTTTTTAAAATGTTTTAATAAAGTTGTCTTCCCAGAACCTGAACCGCCAGCAAGTACTATAAATTCTCCTTTTTGAACAGAAAGAGAAATATGCTGTAACGCTTCTTCATTTTCATCAATATATATAAATGATAAATTCTTCATTTCTGCATGCGCCACCATATCCATTCCCTTCCTTCCATCATAATTGGTAAACTAACAAACATCATAAATAATATAAACATAATTCCATCGTATTGCTGGAACAGTATTGATTCCACTTTCGGATAGATAATCAATTTCCCTCCGCCATAATAACTAAATATAAATGAAGTTATTAATAGAAAAACTAAATAACTTAGCGTATACAAATCACGTCTTTCCATTCTATATCGAATATATGTCGTACGTTTCGTTACACCAAACCCACGAGCTTGCATAGAATCTGCTGTTTGTAGTGCATCATCTAACGAACAAACTAATAACACTTGCAGTAATTTCATTCCATTTTTTATACGCTCAATGAGTGAACCTGAATCTAATTGCACACCTTTCGTTTTTTGGACGAGTGTAATTTTCTTTAACCGCCTAATAAACAAAGGAACAAACCTCACTGTAATCATCGTTAACAATGCTACTTTCGGTGAAATTCTTGAAAATAAATATAAAAATTTATGACTCGAAATAATATCGTTATAAGAAGCAAACGTAAACATAATCGCAACTAATAATAAACCCATAACAAGTCCATACATACAGGCCTCAAGCTTAATCCGGCTATCTCCTAAATAAAATAACATAGTCGCTCCTCTATGCGTTAATAAAGAGTTAAATAAAATAACCATCAAAAAGAATACGATAGTACTAGGTAGCATCTTTCTTATTTTCTCACCATTTCCCTGTACTATATTTAAGATTATAATTAGTATAATCGCTCCAATTAAAAAAAGAGGATGAAGACACATCATACATAGTATCATCACCCCAATATAATAGAAAAAATTAACAAAAGGATGTAAAGAAGAAAAGCTTATTTTCATAGTCCTTTACCGAAGATCCTTTCCTATTTTAATACAAACACCCACTCGATTGTATCGCCTGGTTTTACTTTAACTACACCAGCACTATAGTTTGGAAAAGCACCGTTCACACGATATTTCCAGCCACTAGTAGCAGTAATATCTTTCTCGTATAAATTATTAATACCTTTTACATAAATATCACCTTTAGAGCCCATTGCATCAATCTCTAATCCTGTGCCCGTGAGCACACTGTAAACTGTGTCGCCTTCTTGTACATCAACCTTTTTCGCACCTAATAAGTACCCTTCATTTCCTTTTACGGAGATAGTAACTTGTTTTGCTTTAGGTACTGGTACTGGTACTGGTACTACATCTGGTGGTACCGGTGTTGGCGGAGCTGGTAGATTATTGTTCTCTTCTGGATTTTTCTTTTGCTCCTGCTTCGGTGTTTCTTTGGGCTGATTCACAACCTTTGCTTCTTCTTTTACTTCAGGTGCTTTCGGCTGCTGGGGTTTCTCTTCTTGTACTTTTTGTTGCTCTGGTTGTTTATTTGCAGCAGGCTGTTCCTTTGGTTTCTCTTCTTTCTTTACTTCAGGTTGTTCCTGCGCTTTTTCTTCTTTCGGTTTCTCTTCTACTTTTTGTTCTTGTTTATCTTTCTGCTCTTCTTGTTGTTTCTGTTCCGGTTCAGCTTGCTTCTCTTCTGGTTTCGGTACATCTTTTTGTTCTTCCTGTTTCGCTACTTCTTTTTGCTCTTCTTGCTTCGGTTCTGCCTTCTTCTCAGGTTTTACAGCCGTTTCTTCACATCCGGCTAATAATCCCAATGAAAGAACTAAAGAAATGAACCATTTCATCTTACTCATGCTGTCCCTCACCTTTCATATTAAAGTGAAACTTTAATGAGTGGAGATTTTGTTCATCCCCACTCATTATTAGCCCTCACTTTTATAATAAAATTAGGAGCAAATGATTGCTCCTAATTTTTGTTAAGCTGCTTTACGTCTCCATAATACATATGCAGAAGCGATACATAATACACCCATACCTACTTGTGTAGCTGCACTATGAGAAGACGCTCCTGTTTGTGGTAATTGATTCTTATTCTTGTTTGTTTCTTTATTAACTCGTTCGTTATCTACAACAACTTTTAGATTTTCATCTTTTGGTTGTTTTTGTAACTCTTCTTGTTGTTTCGGCTGTTCTACAACTTCTTTTTCTTCTACAGTTGTCTCTGGCTCTACAATTGGTTTCGTATCAATTTCATTCTCTACTACATTTGACCAATCATAAATCGATTTCCCAAGATCTTTAAACTGAAGTAAAGCTAAAAATGCTTGCTCTGTAGCCATTCCGCTACCTTTTTGATCACTTGGTAACCATTTGAACTCACCATTTGGAAGTTGGTATGACATTAAATTTTGTACTGCTTTATTAAGACGAGCTTGATCTACATCTTTAACTAGCGATAGTCCAATAATTGCTTGTGCAGTACTATTAGAATTCTCTTGTCCATCAGCGACAAAACCACCATTACCTAGCTGCTGCTTGTATAAATAATCAACAGCTTTTTGAATAGCTGGCTTTACATCTGCTTGATCTTGATAAGGAGCTAACGCTGCTAATACCATACTTGTTACATCAACGTTACTAGCACTTTCTTTACTACTTGAACTATCATATGTCCAGCCACCGTCTGTATGCTGCGCTTGTAAAAGTGCTTGTACTAAAGCAGCTCGGTTCCATTTTGCTTCGGCCGGAATCTCATATTTCTTTGTATCTAATGCAAGTAATGTAAATGCGTATCCTGTAACGGAATTCACTTTATCTGATTCAAATAAATTTTGTACTAAATTTTGTCCCTCTACCTTTGTAGGATCGACATTCATTGCATTCATCATAATAATCGTTCTAGCTAAATCTGTTGCTGAAAAACGATTTAAACGCTTCTTAACCTTTTCAGCTACTGGCTTAACATAGTTTATTTTCGTTTCAAGCGGAACATTTACACCTGAACGAGCAAGTCCAATCGCAACCCAATCACTACCAATTCCATCTTGTAACATCTTTTCTGACGTTTTAGAAATCGCTTCGTTTAATTGTGCTGCTGGAATTTCGACTTTCTCTTGCTTTGGTTGTTCTGTTACTTTATCTTCTCGTTTACCATCTGGTTTTTCTGTTTTCGGTTCCTCTGGTTTACCATCTGGCTTTTCTGTTTTCGGTTCTTCTGGCTTACCATCTGGTTTTTCTGTTTTCGATTCCTCTGGTTTACCATCTGGCTTTTCTGTTTTCGGTTCCTCTGGTTTTGGCTCTTCTACAGTTTTACAAGTGCCAAATTTATCTAACGTTTGTTGCAACGTTTGTTGACTCATATTGCTCCAGTCTGCAACGTAACGAAATGCAACAACATCCCCAGACTCTAATTTATAACTATCCGCCCCAACTTCTGCAGATTTATCATTTACATCATACAACCAACCGCTCGTTGCTCCGGCCATTAATCCATCGATGCCCTTTATATACGTTCCAAATGACATACTTTCAGATGTTACTTTGTCACCCATAACTTTTTGTAGCAAACTAAAAGCTGTTTCTCCATCTTCAATGGAAACTTCTTTCGGACATAACATAATTCCTTTTTGTGATTCACCAATAATTGCAAGTTTCGCTGTCTTTCCTTCAGCAAACGTAATATGTACTGTATTCGCAAAAGAAACAAATACAAGTGCCACTGCCATTAATGATGTAAGCAGCCATTTCTTTAAC
This sequence comes from Bacillus sp. AR13-1, assembly GCF_008042285.1. NCBI lineage: Bacteria > Bacillati > Bacillota > Bacilli > Caryophanales > Bacillaceae > Bacillus > Bacillus sp. AR13-1. The sequence continues at coordinate 107,544 of NZ_QNUA01000015.1, read as the reverse complement.
ATTGCCATCCCAAAATTCCCTCCCTTTACTAACATTCACACAAAAAAAGACCCTTTAAGGGTATGCGGTTGACACTCTCTTTTTGTAAGTGTCGAACAAAAATGTACAACACCTCCTACCCGCATTAACGAGCAGTAAGACCCCCACCTCAAATTCAACGAAAGCAAAGAAGTTAGGTAGGGATCAACTGCCCGTAAATGCCCGATTGGTGAAGGCTAATAATCAGTGGGATGAACAAAATCCCCACTGATTAAAATTTCACTTTATCGTAAATACGATAAACCTATACATTCTACAAATTTTGATTTTCTGTATTATTTTACTATTGACAAAGAATTTTGTCCATGCTTTATCGGATTTATTTTCTAAGAATAATAGCTTAATAGCCTTCCATTATTAGAAGTCATCCCTCACTATGTAAGCTTTTATCACTAACAATAATTCCATCTTCATCTACATAAACATATTCATTCGGTTTCCATTCAACTTCACCAAATTGCACCGGAATATTTCGCTCTCCTTTTCCTTCTTTTACACTTCTATTTGGCATCGTCCCTAACGCTAAAATACCAATATTAATATTTTTTAATTCACTAGAATCACGAACATATCCATTTACAATAATTCCTGCTAAGTTTCTTTCTTCCGCAATAGCTGCTAAATTATCACCGAGTAACGCGCAATTTTTAGAAGCTCCGCTATCAACAACTAATACTGTTCCTTCTGGCAGTGTTTGTAACCCCTCTTTTACTAGTACATTATCATCCTTCACTTTTACCGTTGCGATTTTTCCATAGAATTGTTCTTTCTTCCCATAAGATTGAAAAGACTGGCGACATATTTGTAATTCCTTTTCAAATTCATCACATAGATCCGTAGTTTTCCACATCTCTTTCCCTCTTTTCTTTTCCTTTTATATTACATATTCTTGGATTTTTTTCGTTTCCCTGTCTAATGTTGCAACAATTTGTATGTGTAAGAAAAGGACAGAAAAACTATTGCCTTAAGAAGCCACCTTTATTATAATCTATTTCACAGATAAATTTCAGAATATTAAAAATTAACCAAGTGAAAAAGGAGGGGTTTTATGCAATTACAGACCGAGGCAAAAAAACAGCCTAGTAAACGAAAGTTTAAAATGCCTGACGCGTACGTACTACTATTTTTTATTGCTTTACTTTGTGCAATAGCTACATATTTCGTTCCTGCTGGAGAATTTAAAAGAGTCACAAACGGTACTGTTACAACGACAATACCAGGAAGTTATCATTCTGTTCCACAATCGCCGGTAGGGTTTGTTTCTTTTTTTACCGCTATTGAAAAAGGAATGACACTTGCTGCTCCTATCATCTTCTTAATTTTATTTACAGGTGGAGCCATTGCAATTCTTGAAAAAACAGGTGCTCTTGACGGTTTAATCTATCATGTAATTAACAAATTTCGGAATCAGCAATTACTTTTCATTTGTATTGTCGCCGCACTCTTTTCTATTCTCGGAACGACTGGTATTATCGTGAACTCAGTTATCGGCTTTATCCCCATCGGCATCATCGTTGCACGCACATTAAAATGGGACGCTATCGTCGGCGTAGCAATTATTTATTTAGGCACTTATGCTGGTTTTAATGCTACTATTTTATCTCCCTCACCTTTAGGCATTTCACAAAAAATCGCAGAACTCCCGATGTTTTCAGGAATTGGTTTACGTACGGCAATTTATATCTCTTTTTTAATTGCTACCATTTTGTATATTAATTGGTATGTAAAACGCTTAAAAAAATCGAATAAAGGAAGCATACTCGGAGATAACTGGTTTCCAAGTAATGCTCTTTCAAGTGAGAAAGAAACAGAGAAAACAGAAGTTCCTTGGACAATACGTCATAAATTAATTTTACTCGTTTCAGCTTTATCATTAATTGCATTTTTAATAGGCGCTTTTCGTCTACATTGGACGGACGCAGAAATGACCGCTACTTTTATATTCATAGCAATTACAGCGGGAATAATAGGTGGTATGAAAGCAAACGATATCGCTTCTACTTTTCTAGCAGGCTGCCAAAATCTCATATACGGTGCTTTGATCGTCGGAATGGCTCGTTGTATTTCAGTCATTTTAGAACAAGGCAAATTACTTGATACAATCGTTAATCAACTCGCACAGTCTCTCGAAGGACATAGCCCTGTATTTGGCGTTCTCGGCATGTATGTAAGTAGTGCCGCATTACATTTCCTCATTTCATCCGGGACAGGAGAATCTGTTATTTTCATTCCGATATTAGCTCCATTAGCCGATTTCATGCATATTACACGCCAAGTTACAGTACAGGCTGTTATGCTTGGAGAAGGTGTAGTGAACTGCCTCAATCCAACTTCCGGTGTTTTAATGGGCGTTCTCGCAGCGAGCGGCATTTCTTATGGAAAATGGATTCGCTTCATGGCTCCACTTGCATTCATTTGGTTTATCATTGGACTTATTTTTCTTATTGTTGGCGTGAATATTGAGTGGGGACCGTATTAAAAGACTCATATTATACTTAACTTAATAAAATATCTATTCTATTCTCCAATCCTATAAAAATCACTTATTCTAGTATAGATATAAACAGGGATTGATCATAGTGATCAATCCCTTCTCTCAAAGCAAAATACCTTTAAATATTTTAATTCCAAATTTTATTTACCCATTCTGGATGATCAATAAAAGGATTACGATTATGTTGATATTTCGTAAAAATCACTTCATTACGCTTTCGCTCTAAATCATCTACCGGATCTTGTTCATTCCATTTTAGTAAAACGGATAGTTTACCCATGTATGGATCTTTATTGTTATTCACCTTTTCATTTAATTCTAAGTCTATTTCGCCGTTGTCTCCTTCATAACGAACAGCCATGTAAAATAGCATTCTAGCGATATCTCCTTTTACACTATCACGAGGTTCCCAAGAATCACTATCGTACTTACATTCTGTCGCTTCTGAATGATTCACACCACCATTATCAAAATCCAGATTTCCACGTGAGCTATTTACAGATACATCCGTCGCTCTTAAATGATGCAAATCTGTTCCAGCTCCTGCAGTCGTTCCAAAATCACCGTGAGATTTTGCCCAAACATGCTCTCGGTTCCAATTATCAACTCCTGAACCATTCGTAAGTTTCCCTTGCGAACGCCCAGTATATAAGAGTAGCACATTGTTTTTATTATTTGGATCTTCATCAGTATCTCTTAGTGCTTCCCAAACCGCACTGTATGATAACTTTGTATGATCATCAATAATATTATGAAGTTCCTTCTTTAATTCTAAACCCATTTTTCCTATTGCATTATTATAATATGTATCGTCATAGCTTTTTACAATAATCTCTTGTGGTGATGCAGAAGCTACTTCACCGTGTATGATATCTGTGAATGATAGAGATGCAGTACCTAAAATAAAAAATGAAGATAGTGTAACCATAGCAAGCCTTGTATTTCTAAACTTCATATACCCATTTCCCCTTTAAAATATAATTTGAAGCTATTAACTAAAAAATGCTTTCTAGCCCCCAAAAACTTTTAGAAAGCCATACCCATCCTTTTCTTTTTATTTAATACAAAACTCTATTGAGTCTGTATTATTTCCACACTTTTTGTTTATCTACTTTTCACAAGGAATATCCTTCTCTAGTAAAGATTATTAAAATATTCTTTACAATTAAAAAGTAGTTTAATGTTAACTTATAAATTTCAATTTTTTTATGCAATTATGCATATTTGATAAATCGTTCGACTTTTCTTTTTTCTATAACTGTCTTTATTTTTTGTGTAAAACCCTTCTTCCTCTGTAGAATAAGTACAAAAATAGATTGGATACCATGTAAGGCACCAATCTATTTTAATTAAAGAAACTTTGGTAATTCTGAGTTCACAACACATTGTGCAGTAATGATAACATTTTTATATTGAGACAGAACTACTACTATTTATTTGGTATCGAATCTATATACTTTTTAACTACTTCATATACATATTCTTGATTTGCCGCTGCGGTATTTGGGTTGTATTTTCCGCCGTTTGTTTTATTGTTAGATAATACGCGAATCCCTAAGAATGGTACGTCATAAGCTTTTGCGATTTGCGCTGCTGCTGCACCTTCCATTTCTTCTACAGATGTACCGTATTTTGTATGGAACCATTTAATTCTATCAACTTCATTATTCCAAACGTCTGCTGAACCTATAGTACCTTCCACCACTTTACCTTTTGTATATTTATCTTTCACTGCATTAGCTGCTGCAAGTAAATCCTTATCTCCCTCATAGTATCGGATTTTCTCAGCATTTGGATCTTCTCCTGCACTTCCTTCAGAAGCCATTAAGTCCATAGATATCCATTTTGCCGGTTCAATCCCTTGGTTCTCATCCATATTTGTTGTTTTTAATGACCCTATATTCGCGACTTGTTTTCCTAAAACAATATCAAATACGTTTAAATTAGGATCATGTCCACCTGATGTTCCTTGGTTAATAATCGCTATAGGCTTATATTTTTCAATAGCCACTGCTGTAGCGGCTGCTGTATTTTCCATTCCTTTACCTGTTTTCGCAACGATTACAGGATAATTGTCTACAGTTCCTTTATAAAAGGTAAAAGTTCCAGATTTTTCTTCTTTCACATTTTTTAACCTTTTTGCAAATTTTTCAGCTTCTATTGGCATTGGACCTTGAATTAAGATTGGTTTTTGATTACTTTTTGCCTCAACTTGTTTTGGACCCGCATTACATCCCGCAAGTATTGAGAATGACAATGCAACAGTAGTTACTAGGGCAGCACATTTTTTCAACGTATTCTTCTTCATAAATAATCTCCTCTTTCTCTTGTTGTTTTCTATACTCGATGTTTTGGTCCAAAGAAAAAAGCTCTAGAAATTGTAGAAAAATCTCTACTTTCTAGAACTACGGTAGTCAAAGTTAATTAAGCAAAAGATAAGGCCATTGCTAAATTATAGAACGGTAGCGGCTCAATACACCGAATGACCGAATACTTTAACCCGTAGTCCAGTTCTTTCATTGGGAACTAGGTAGAAACGCTCGGACCATATTACCGAGTATATACGAGTGATGTTATTTAAAATTATTATATTGATAATATAACAAACTTTTAGTGTATACACAATCTAAAAGTGAACACTTTTAATAAAAATAATAAAAATGTTCGTTTTTACAACTTAAATAGTTAGGATTCATCATTCCTAAATGGATAACGACGCTAAAAAACTCATAACCCATATACTAAACTAGATTAACCTACAACAACCGATCTTTTACAGACAATTACTCTACCTTTTCAGCGTTTGAGGCATTTACTACTACATAATTCGGTATTGTCGCAACGAGTTGTATTAAATGTTGGTACATACTAATTTGCATCATTTCATTCGCCTTCTCAGTATTTCCAAGCATTTGATACGCTTGTGCGATTAAATCTTCCTCTGGAAAATTAGGTCGTATCGTTTCGCCAAGTAATTGAAGCACCTCATTTGGTCTATTGAGTATAAGATAGCAAGTTGCTTGAAAAGATGCCGCCTCTTTCACAAGAGAAACATCTTCACTTTCTCCCTGCACTCGGCTAAAGAGATACATTGCCTCTTCTAAAATTTCAATTCTTCTATCCATATCCTCTGTTAACATGTGGTGATTAATAAAAAGTAGCCCCATTTGAATTAATAATGGAAAACAAGAATAATATTTTTTTGTCACTTCCCTGCACTCCATCATTACTTCATCAAACGGTTCTTCACTAAAAGCTTCCGCTAGTCTATGATATAAATTTTTAATATCTTCCTGTTCCATTTGCGGTGTATAACAGATTAATTCATCTATACTTATGTTAAAGTACGATGCTAACAGTGGCAAAAATGTAATATCCGGATAACTCTGCCCAGTCTCCCATTTGGAAACAGATGCTTTCGTAATACCGATATACGCCACTAACTCTTCCTGTGTAATTCCTTTTTCTTTTCTCTTATCCGCAATGATTTTATGAATATGAATTTCTCTCACTGTATCACCTCATACTTTTATTATATGTACTTTATTTCACACAAAATATAGATTTAAAGTCGACTTTCGTTAACAAAATCAACTGTTAGGAAACATCTCTCTAAAATAAAAGAAGCTCCAAATTTTATTATATTTAGGTCATAGATATTAAACTTAATAAAATCAAAGGCAGGAACATATTTGATATGTTCCTGCCTTTTTATTGTGGGGTACCGATACATAGCCATCTAGCTAAGATTTTGAAGTGCTTCAAAATCAAAAATTTCATCTCACCACAGTTTTCTATGAGAATCCAGTGAACAACTTATTTGCATAGTTTTCGAAAGTGGAAGTAAATTTAAGTTATTTTTAAAGTAGGTATACCTAGTACAAATTCTTGAATTGCGCCCGTTTGTTGAATATTAATTTTCATTATACTTTTTGTACTGAGTCCAGTGCTTTTTTTAATTCGTCTGGTTTTTGAGTGCCGATTACTACTGTGTTATATTGCAACTTTAACTCTATACCTTTATTTCCATTCATGTTATAGGCTTTTTCATTCTTAAGGTTAAAACGAATTCCCCATCCCCCAAATCGTTTTAGTGGACTGTAAGTAATGCATTCATAATGATGTATATTTTTGAAAAGGTACTGCTTATATTGAAAATGAAAAGGAACAAAACGAACATAAAGACCTTTTTCACGGACCTCAATGATCAGTTTCAATACTCCAAGCATTAATACAGGAAAGGCAATCCCGAAAAACAACCACATAACAATTAATACACCATTAGGAGCCGGTTTATCTCCAAACGGGATATCAAGAATAATTTGTTGAATAAATCCATACCACATCAGTATGGAAATCCCTAATATGAGTATCCATACCCAAATTTGGGATCGCTGAACCTCACGAAAGATAACTTGTTCTTGTTGTTTCATTAATGATTGTCACCTCCTAAATGGTTTATTTTTTCTCACTAATTTTAAGCCGTTTTGCACTTCCGAAAAATGCGCTCCCAATTATGAATATAATGGAAGAAAGATACATTGTTATCCCTGAATATTTATTTTCAAATATTGTAGTATTAAGTAAATTAATAAACATTATTAATATAAGTGATATGTATAATCCATTAATATATTTCATTTATACCCCTCCCTTATTTTTTCTTCCATCTCCTTTTTCCCTATTTTACCATATGAGAGAAGTGATATATTGTTTGATTTTGGTTGTATATTGTATGCATACTTGGTTAACATAACGTCTCATTATCAGTAGCAAGGAAAAAGAAGAACCCTGCTCTCACAAGGGAACCTTCTTTTTTAGTTCTATGAATCTATACATTTTTTTATACATTCCTATCCTGGCACGGTTTTAGGGTTCTTGTTTGTTACTGGATTAGCCAAAAAACTGTATAAAATCTTGCATACTCTTAGCGTGGGGTTTTCCAAAATACTGGCATCCCCCAATATGTGCTTTCTTATGGGTATTTCTTGAACCCTCATTAAAACACTTTCCCGTCCTTTGTCTATCTTTAAAAGTAACTCTGCTTGTTTATTTAAAGTCCTTGAAACGAGGCATTGTACTCCTCCTAAAGCCAAACAAATGATTAAAATTACACATCCATATTATACTTATTAAACTAAAAATTCAATCTCTTTTTATTTCATTCATTATGTAAATAAAAAAGGATAATCCGCCCTCATAATGGACTAATTATCCTATAAATCTTTATCTAAATTTAATAAAATTAGAACTTCTTTTCCTATGTATACTTATTTCGTTATCTCACCAAACTGCGCTCTCGTCACTTTCATCAAATCTTCAACTTTAAGCTCAATTTGCACGCCGATTTTCCCGCCGCTTACAATGATTGTTTCAAGTGATTGGGCACTTTCATCAATACATGTAGAAAATAATTTCTTCATTCCTACTGGTGAACAACCACCGCGAATATACCCTGAAACTTTCGTAATATCTTTAACAGGAATCATTTCTATCTTCTTTTCACCGACCGCCTTTGCGGCTGCTTTTAAATTTAGTTCCTCATCTACTGGGATAATGAACACATGATAATCCTTACTATTCCCTTGAGCGACAAGTGTTTTATATACTTCTCTCACTTCTCTACCAATTTTCCCAGCAACTGATACGCCATCAATTTTCCCATCGTCCGGATCATATGACATCATCGAATATTCAATTTTTTCTTTTTTTAATATTCGCATCGCATTTGTTTTATCTTTTTTCATAGTGTTCTCCTTAAAAAGTTATTTCATATTATTAAATTTTCTTTTATTATACACTCTTTTCAATTTCTCCTACATAACTTCACGTATTCTTCAAAACTGAAAATATTGATATTTCCAAATTCATCTGATATAATTTGGAAAAACTTATGTTAAGGAGAGATTTTAATGCGAACTTTTAATACGTCTTTCCAACTTCATCATCATACGTAACGCCGTGTATCCGAAGAAAAATTTTTCTTCGTGGGTACAGGGCTTTTCCTGTTGACCCACGAAGCGTTCATAAAGCTATGTGGGTATTTTTATACCCGCATAGCTTTTTTTAATTTAAAAGAGGAGTGATTATGGTGGAAATGAAAAATGTAAAAGGGACAAAAGACTATTTACCAGAGGAACAAGTACTACGAAATAAAATTAAAAGAGCTTGTGAAGATACGTTTGAACGTTATGGCTGTAAACCGTTAGAGACACCAACGTTAAATATGTATGAGCTTATGTCTTACAAGTACGGTGGTGGCGATGAAATTTTAAAAGAAATATATACACTTAAGGATCAAGGAAAACGCGATCTTGCCTTACGTTATGATTTAACAATTCCATTCGCAAAAGTCGTGGCGATGAATCCGAACATCCGCCTACCCTTTAAACGCTATGAAATTGGGAAAGTATTTCGAGATGGGCCAATTAAACAAGGAAGATTCCGTGAGTTCATTCAATGTGACGTTGATATAGTCGGTGTAGAATCAGTCATGGCGGAAGCTGAACTCATGAGCATGGCGTTTGAGCTGTTCCGAACGTTAAACTTAGAAGTAACGATCCAATATAATAACCGAAAATTGTTAAACGGTATTCTCCAGTCTATTAACATCCCTACTGAACTAACGAGTGACGTAATTTTATCATTGGATAAAATCGAAAAGATTGGGATTGATGGTGTACGAAAAGATGTATTGGAGCGCGGGATTACTGTAGAAATGGCCGATACAATATGTAATACTGTTTTATCTTGCCTAAAGCTCCCTATAGCCGACTTTAAAGACACTTTCAATAATACACTTGTCGCCGATGGAGTAGAGGAACTACAACAACTACAGCAATACTTACTCGCTCTCGGAATAAATGAAAATACGATATTCAATCCGTTTTTAGCAAGAGGACTCACAATGTATACAGGCACTGTGTATGAAATCTTTCTAAAAGATGGCACGATTACATCTAGCATCGGTAGCGGTGGTCGATACGATAATATTATCGGAGCATTCCGTGGTGATAATATGAACTATCCAACAGTCGGTATTTCATTCGGTTTAGACGTTATTTATACAGCACTATCACAGAAAGAAACCATATCATCTACAGCGGATTTATTTATCATCCCACTCGGGACAGAATTACAATGCTTACAAATTGCCCAGCAATTGCGCTCTACTACTTCTTTAAAAGTCGAACTTGAACTAGCCGGACGTAAATTGAAACGTGCCCTTAATTATGCAAATAAAGAAAATATCCCGTATGTGCTAATAATTGGTGAAGAGGAACTATCTACAGAAACAGTTGTATTGCGTAATATGAAGGAAGGTACTGAAGTGAAGATTCCCCTCTCTTCCTTGGAAAATAACACATTTAATAACTATATATAATAAGCGCCACCCTCATTCGGGTGGTTTTTCTAGTGCATAAATAAAGCGTCATTCAGTTTACATAATATAATTATTGATTTCTATAAATGTAATTTTCAACCATATAAAAAAAAGAGGGCAGATATGCATCTCCCTCTTTTTTCTAACTCTTTTTATTATTATTCTTGTTCTTGCTCGTCCATAATCTTCTCGAACGCCGCAGATACTTTTTCAAATTCCTCGTCATTCTCTATGTATGAGAATTCATTATCTTCTTCTACTTTTAAAAAGAAGATATCAATGTCTTCCTCAGTTTCTGTTTGAATGTCTTCTACAAAGGCAACCGCAATGTATTCTGCACCTTCGACATCCATCGCTCCAAGTACTTCAACTTCCTGTTCTTCATTATTCTCATCGGTAAGACTAAAAATTTCGCCTACTTCAATTGCTTCCATATTCATTCTCCTCCTATCATACTCTAAAAAATAAAACGTTCAAATTGCACACTTACTAACATATCTTTCCATAAAAAAGTTGAATTCATACAGAAAGAACAACAAATTCTTGCTGATTCAGCAAAAGTATTCAACTATAAGGATATCATTTATGAATAGGAATGAACATATTTTAAATGAGATAATTGGATTAATTAATTTAAAATCCTTCTTTAGATTTCCGAAAGACCTCCATGTTCCATAATGGTTCTTTCATATAGGCAGCTGGAATGCCACCTTTCAATCTGTAAGTAAATACTAAAATAGCACCTCCTATCCTGATTCCTTTCCGTACGTTTTTAGGATGAGAGATAAATCCTTCTATATAAACTAAAGAGACTTATGCAGCAATTCCAATACATCTTTCATCGCAAAAGGACCGTCTTTTTTTACATGCTCAGCGAATTCAGAAACGAGACGTAACGTTTTCACACTTTCGATTGGATGATCTCCTGACGCACTTTCAGCAGAAAGCATAACAGCATTCGTCCCGTCCAATACAGCTTGAAATACATCTGTCACCTCAGCTCTTGTAGGAATAGAATGATCTACCATAGATTGAAGCATTTGTGTCGCTGTAATGACATATGTATTCGTTCGATTGCACTCACGAATCATCATTTTTTGTAACAGTGGAATAAATTGATACGGCAATTCCACACCTAAATCTCCCCTTGCGATCATAATGCCATCCGCTTCTTTGCATATGTCTTGAAAATTCTCGATTGCTTCCATCGTTTCTATTTTTGCAATTAAATTTGGGGAAGTTTCTTTATGTTCATGTATAAAACTTCGTATTTCCTTTATATGACTAGGTTTTCGAACGAAAGAACACGCAATAAAATCAACTTCCTCTTCTAGAAGAAATTGAATATCTTTTTTATCTTTCTCCGTAATAGCTGGCAAACTAACAATTGTACCTGGTAAGTTCACCCCTTTATGAGAGGAAATATTGCCACCTGTTTTTATTCTCGTTTCTATTTTTTCCGAACTTATCTTTTCAACGATTAACTCAACTTCTCCATCATTAATAAGAATTCTACTTCCAACTTTTACGTCATTCGCAATCCCCACATAATCAACACTTGCTTCTTCTTTATTCCCTTGCACTGGATTGGTATATAAAGTAAATAACTCCCCTGCTTCAAGTGTAATTTGTTCTTCTTTCATTTCACCCAATCTTATTTTAGGACCTTGTACATCCCCTAGAATTTTAATAGAATCGTCTAACGATTTTACTAAACGAATGATGTCTTTATGACTTTCATGCGTACCATGTGATAAATTTAACCGAACAATTTTCATACCATTGTTTATTAACTGCGCTAACGTTTCTTCATTATTACTCGCTGGCCCAATTGTACAAACTCGATCAATTGTCATGTCCCCACCATCCTTTTTTAAATGTTTCCCATAAAATAAAGAGAAGATTCTTTTTATAGGAAAGACCGTGTAACTAAGGGTGCAAAGAGGTTTTATATGAAGAGAATATTTTGCTGAAGAAATAGCTTTAATTTAACTTTTTGTGCCCAACATTTTGACTCAATCGTTATTGTTAGTTTCGTTGCAATGGGGTACTACTAATAATAAATCTTGTTTACATACGAACGTTAGATTGGGATATCGAAAACGACCTATGGAGGAACCACAATGAATACTCTTCGAAAAAAAATAATGGGACTAACATTAGCGGGAACGGTAGCACTATTTACATTAGCAACAGGAATCATAATGAACGATAATGAGGTAAAAGCTGAGGTAAAAAAAGCAGGAAAGCAACCTAAAAATGTGATTTTCATGGTTATAGATGGGACAAGTTCTTCTGCTACAACATTAGCCCGGTGGTACAAAGGTTCACCTCTTGCGCTAGATCAAATTGTATCCGGAGGTGTTCGTACATACTCAGCAGAATCGGCTATTACGGACTCTGCACCAGCAGCCACAGCTTTAGCGACAGGAAATAAATCAAATTCAGGCTACGTGGGCGTATTACCTTCTGTTGTGAATTCACCTGGCTTAGAACCAGTGAAAGAAGAATGCAAGTTTCGTCCAGTTGCCAACGTCTTAGAAGGCGCAAAACGTTCCGGCCGCGCGACAGGAATCATTGCTACATCAGAAATTCAACATGCTACTCCGGCTAGTTTCTCTGCCCACCACGTTAACCGTAAAGATTTCGAAGTACTTGGTGAACAGCAAGTGTATCAAAATATAGAAGTTGTATTAGGTGGTGGAAAAGCAGCACTTCAGCCTATGACAAGCAACGGAATTCGTAAAGACAACGAAGATTTAGTAAAAGTGATTCAAGACAAAGGGTACGACTTTGTCGAAACAAAAGATGCGTTATTAAACTCCAAATCAAATAAAATCTGGGGTTCTTTCTCTAATACTGCCCTTGCGTTCGATATGGATCGTAGAATAACCAATCCTAAGCAGCCAACTCTTTCCCAGATGACGAGAAAAGCAATTCAAACATTATCAAAAGATAAAGATGGTTTCTTCTTATTTGTAGAAGGTAGTAAGGCAGATTGGGCAGCACATGCAAATGATCCAATCGGGATGATTAGCGATGTATTGGCATTTGATGTTGCAGTTACAGAAGCATTAGAATTTGCGAAGAAAGACGGTAACACTATGGTCATTGCTTTAGCGGATCATGGTAATAGCGGTATTTCCATTGGTAACAGCAATACCACAAAAGGCTATGATACTACACCAGTATCAGCTTACATTGCCCCACTGAAAAAGGCGAAAATGACACTTGAAGGTGCTACAAATAAACTAAAAGATGATTTATCTAATATAAAAGAGGTCGCTGCACTTTACGGTTTAGACGACCTAACTGATAATGAAAAAGAGCTGTTAAAAGCTGCACAAAAGAAAACTGATGTAGGTCCAATCCTTACTAAATTATTGGCCAACCGTGCGAACATCGGTTTTACAACTGGTGGTCATACGGGTGAAGATGTATTCTTATACTCTTACGGTCCTCAAAAGCCATACGGTTTAGTCCAAAATACAGACATTGCGAAAATAATGGCCAAAGCAATGGGCTTTCAATTAGGAGAATTATCTAAGAAATTATTCTTAGATGCTGAAACATCCTTTAAACAAATTGGTGCAACTGTAACGATTGACAAAAAAGATGCACGAAACCCGGTGCTTGTAGTAAAACGCAATAATACGGAGGCCAAATTGTTTGTTAATAAAAGCATTATATATATTGGTGGGAAAGATTATGAATTAGGAGGCATCGTTGTAGAAAGCAACGAGAAATTCTATGTACCTGAAAAAGCACTTCAACTATTCACAAAGCATTCTCGCTAAATTTAAAAACAGACATAAAAAAACGCTATCCTTTCTATAGAAAGGGTAGCGTTTTTTTCGTTATATGGATACAAATTTATCTTATTAAATCCATTCAACAATAGTATCCATAGTTTGTCTTGTTTTATTAAATTTTGGTTCTCCTTTACGGTATCCAAATGCAACCATAACTGATACCTCAAGATTATCATCTTTTAAAATTCCTTCTTGACGAAGTAAAGAATCTACTTTTTCTTTATCGAATCCTTCCATTGGACAAGAATCAATACCGATTTGAGCTGCACTAGTCATCATATTAGCTAAAGCAATATAAGATTGCTTTGATGACCAATCAAATACAGCACGTTCGGAGTCTAACAATTTAAAATCCGATTCTTGGAATTTTTTGAAGAATTCATATCTCATTTGTTGGGCTTCTTCAGGCAATCCAATAATATCTTTCATCATGTGCTGAATATATTCTGCATCATAGTGCATATCTTTGATGTTTCTTGAAAGAACAATGACAAAATGACTTGCTGTTGAAAGTTGCCCACCTGCTCCCCATGAATATGGTAATAGTTTTTCTCTTAATTCTTTATTTTGTACCACAATAAATTTCCAAGGCTCATATCCAAAAGAAGAAGGAGATAATCTTCCTGTTTCTAAAATAAATTTAAAATCATCTTCTGAAATTTTCTTCATAGGATCAAATTCTTTACATGCATGTCTAAAGTTAAAAGCCTCAATAATTTTTTGTTTTGTATTTTGTTTTATGTTAGTCATAAAAGATCCCCTTTTCATTAAATTATTATTTAACCAAATTATATTTTTAAAGTAACAATGATACAAGTACGCACATTTATGTGCTATAGTATCAAAAAAGATACTATTGTTAAGGGAGAGTCTTTTTATGATTAGTTCAAAAGAAGATGATGTAAATTATCCATTTTTAAATAAATATTCTTGTCCAGTAGAAGCTATGGTCGAGGTTATTGGCGGAAAATGGAAAGGTGTTATTCTTTATCATTTATTAGATGGTAAGAAACGATTTAATGAATTAAAAAGATTAAAACCTAATATCACCCAAAGAATGTTAACACTTCAACTTAGAGAACTTGAAGCAGATGGCATCGTACATCGGGAGGTATATCGTGAAGTGCCCCCTAAAGTAGAATATTCGTTAACTGAACTTGGCGAGTCATTACGTCCAATTATCCTTTTAATGATGGAATGGGCGACTAATAATATGGAGCAGGTTTTGGAAAGTAGAAATAACACTAAATAGTATTTAAAACCTGTAATTAGCCATTACAAACAACTCAAAAAAGATTGCCTCTTAGTATACAGGCGATTTTTTTTTGAGTAAAAGGATTATTTGGGTCAGATTCTGGAAAAGTGTTAATATTCTTCATAAAGGAGGTCTACTGATGAAAAATTTATGGAAGAAAGTTTCTTTAATTGCTTTCATAGTAATTGTCCTTTTAATAATTTTATATTTTTGTGGTATGTCACTTTTCTGGAACCAACCCTAAATTACATTTAAAAATAAGCCCCCCTTGAATAAAATTCAATATTCCGTCAATGCTATACATGACATTAGATTTTCTCCTTGTTCCCCCTTGGAGAGTCGGGCAGCTAGCTTTTGTTAGCTGCTTTTTTATTTTCGAATCATTGCCGTCATTACTACTGGTGGTCCATTTGTTCCGTATTTCATAATTTGAGCAATTGATTGTAACTGCTGAATGCCTTCTTCTTCATTATGTTCTCCCTGAACAATTGCTGACGAACAATATAATGGTTGAACAGCCACTGTATGGAGACTCTTCCGCTAAATAAAATTGTGCGACCATTGGAAGTTCTTCTCGTTTTACATATTTCTAGGATTTTCTGCGATACTGGTGCAATTTCTTCATCATAAACTTCCTCTTTATCGTACATATCAATCCATTCCCCTTTTCTACAAAATGAAATTTTTGTAGAAAATAATGAACTTTAAAAACTACTAAATTGCAAATATAAATACAAGGGAGCGTTTTATATGACTTCCTATCAAAAAATATCTTTAATAGTTATCACTCTTTTTTATCATTGTGATGTTCCTTTTAAATGAAGTCTTTATTTCTTAACACCCAACAAGAATGTACAACAAACTAAAAAGGCCTACTCACACGAGTAGGCTTTTGAAACTATGAAAGCTTCGTTAATAATTGATTTAAATCTTTTTTCGTTTTCGTCGTTAATGACTTCATTTTATTAATATCGATCTTTTCTTTCTCCGCTCCTACAATTAACGGATACATACTTTGGCCAATTGTTTTATATTCAGTCGGATGTGATGCTTCTAACTCTTTTTCAATGACATCCCACTTCTCATTAATTTGTTTTCCAAGTTTATTAACTGTTTCTAATTTAGGATTTGCAGCTAATTGCTTGTCCAAGCTTTCAATTAATGTAACGACTTCTTTTACATTTGTTTTCACAGCGACGCTTTTCTTCGGATCTTTCGTTGTTTTTCCGTTATTGTTTGTACTTGTACTTTGATCTGTTGTTTTTCCGTTGTTGTTTGTACTTGTACTTTGATCTGTTGTTTTCCCGCTAGTAGTTTGATCATTCGTTTTTCCTGTCGTTTCTTTTTCTTTTGTTGTTTTACCGTTACTTTCTGTTCCTGATGATTCCTTTGTATTTTTTGCATCCTTATCTGTTTTTTCATTCGAAGAAGTATTTGTGTCTTTTTCAGTATCTTTCGTTGTTTTTGACGCTTCATCTGCACTTGTCGTTTTCGATTGCTCTTCATTTTGTGCAGTTGCCTGATCCTTCTTCGCTGCATCTTTATCTGTGGAGGTACTACAAGCTGCCATTGTAAGCATTGTACCAATTGCTACTGATGCGATAGCGACCTTTTTCATTTTCATAAAAATCCCCCTATGTTTACAATTTTATCCTTCTCTTTACGATTCTATTTCCCCTTAAAAAATCCCTTTTCATACGAATCACCATCTTTCCGACAGTAATCTTCATAATAATACGTACAAAAAACGATAAATTCATTTTAATATTCGAGTTTTTTCTACTACATTTTCCTCCTCTGTAGCAAAAGAAAAAGAGTATGTTGTCACATGAAGATTTACAATCTACAAATGACAACATACTCCCCTATCAATTTTTTATCTTTCTTGACATTTTATTTATACAAAAAACAAAATAATTACTAATTTTTTTATTTCTCAACAATTGTTAACATAATATTTTTATGAATAACCACCGTTCGAATGAATGACTTGCCCAGTAACCCACTTCGCTTCTTCACTTACTAAAAAAGCAATTAAGCGTGCCGCATCCACCGGTTCTCCAACTCTTCCTTGCGGGAATTTCCATACTAAATGATGCTGTAATTCCTCTGTAATCCATCCTGTATTCGTCGGTCCTGGATCAACAGCATTGACTGTAATCCCCTTCTCCATAGCAACTGGTGCAACTGACTTTGTAAATGCTTCTATTGCTCCTTTCGTTGCTACGTATGCTAGTTCATCTGGCATCGGACCTAATGACTGCCCAGAAGTAAGATTTATAATACTTCCACTCGTTTTAAGTGAAAAATGTTTAATAAATAATGAACTTAATAGCATAGGAGCACGAACATTAACCGTATAATGTTTATCTAGCTGTTCTACATCTAACTCTTCAATTTTCGTAGGAGTAGAATACGCCGCATTATTAATAAGAATAGATGGATCCCCTAAACGTTCTGATACCATATACAATACACGATTAGGCGAATAAGACTGCGATAAGTTTATTTCTGCCATTTCACATCGAACGCCGTAACTTTCAATTTCCTTTTTCAACAAAAAGGGCTCTTGATCATTCATTCCCCATGGCATCGCTTTATCATACCGAGGCCAATACGTGAAAAAAATGTCTATCCCATTTTGAGCAAGCACCTTGCATACAGCTGCACCAATTCCATTCAGACGAGTTGCCCCTGTTACAATTGCTATTTTCTTCACCTTTTCTCCTCCATCTATGGATAAATCCCCTGCACGAATACAGAGGATCTACCTTTTTAATTAATATTTGACAATATACGCTCAGCGCCTAATTTTAAAATTTTAATAAAGATATAATTTACAATCGTAAACATTACAAATAAAACGATAAACATAATCCAAAGTCCTACTTGAAGGAAGAAGTATAATACACTTACACCCGCTACAATAACTAAAGCTATTAAAATATTAGCTAAAAAATTCCACAAAGTTGTATATCGACTTTTAAATAATTTCTGTTCTGTATCCCAATGAATATCTGCAGTTTGTGCATCCCAGCGTGTACCGATTAAATTGATTAACAATAAACCGTTCGCACTTAGTAAGAACCAAAGTATCATGAAGACTGGCGAAATACCTGCTACAAATGCCATTGTAATACCGAATACTCCTAAAATGACTACATTAATTAACCAGGCCGTTATCGCTTTCGCAAAAAAGATATCCGAAGCCTTTACTGGTAAGTAACGATTCACAAACCAAGAGCTTCCATCTCGTGAGAATGACGTTGTTGCAATAACGTTACTCCCCATTAAAAATAAGGATGCACAAAGGCCCACACCAATTGCGAAACCTGCTGATTCTGGATTATCAATATACCCTGTAATCCATTTTAAATTTCCATCTTGTACAAACAACACAAAGAACAGCATAATTGGCATAACGAAAGTTTGCACAATACAATTTAAGAAAAATTGTGGCGTACGGAATAACGTTTTAAATTCTTTTTTCACATATGCTTTTAAATGAGAACTTTGTACTGTTGATTTCTGTAAACCTTCTGCTGAAATTACCTCTTTCTTTGCTGTACTCGTTGAAAGTCCAATAACCCCTTTTAAATATGTACGCTCTGCAATGTAATAAAACAAACCGAAAAATGCGATAGAAATAAGAATATATATTAGTACGTATAATATTCCTTTCCACGATGCATTTTCTACTAATCCCATTGCACCAAAATATGTAGTCGGAAAATAATTTGTCATTTGTATAAAAAGGGAGGATTGATTATTTGTAAGATAATTCGCAACCGAATCTCCAGCTCCAGATACTGCACTTTTATTTCTCCATTGCATAAATACATTGATTCCGACGATAAATAGTATACTTACGATTCCAATAAATATACTTCCTCGATCTTTATTTTTCGCTATATTCGTATACCTCATAATAATTGTCATAATTAACGAAGCTAAAACTAGCGGAATGATCGGGAAGAATAAGTAAATGACAATCATATAAATGTAATATGTAATGAAAGCCCCACTCTTTAAACCGTAAGTAATAAAGATAGGCAATAAAATAAACGAGCTCATTACGTATTGTGTAATTAACACTGTAAAGAACTTTGCCGAAATAATTTGCGCTGGTTTTAACGGTAACGGTAGCAACATTTCAACATCATTACTATAGTAAAACACTGTTAAAATGTTCATAATACTCATCAAAAATACCCATATACTAGCAACTGCTAATCCCATCGCAATAACAATTCCTGGATCCTGTCCGAGGTGTATCATTCCTTCATATATTCCATGGGTCATCGAACCAAATATTAAAAAACCTACAAATAAAATGGCTGCAAATGAAAATAAATACGCCCATCTTTTCTTTTTATCTGTTATGAAATCTGCATAATTTAATTTCAATAATACTTTCGTTAACGTCCAAATTTTACTCATTGCCCGTCATCTCCAAGAACATTTTTTCAAGTGATTCATTGGATTCAAAATGATCTCTCATTTCATTTAAATTCCCTTTAAACTGAAGATTTCCCTTATTAATAATCGCGACGCGGTCACATATTTTTTCAGCTACTTCTAATACGTGTGTCGAGAAAAATACAATCTTCCCTTTATCAGCATGTTCTCTCATCATTTCTTTTAAAATATATGCAGATTTCGGATCAAGACCTGTTAACGGTTCATCTAAAATCCATACATCTGGTTCATGTACGAGCACACCGATAATAACAATCTTTTGTCTCATACCGTGTGAATAACTTTGAATTTGATCAGATAAAGCATTGTACAGATCAAACTTCTTCGCTAATGACTCTATTCGTTCTTGTCTTACTTCCTTCGGTACTTCATACATATCAGCCATAAAGTTTAAATATTCAATCCCTTTTAATCGTAAAAACATATCCGGGCTATCTGGAACATAGCCAAATGTTTTCTTCGCTTCCATCGGATTTTTCATAATATCTTTACCGTTGATTGTAATGGTTCCTTTGTCCACCCCATGAATACCAGTAATCATCTTAATTGTCGTTGATTTACCCGCACCATTCGGTCCTAAAAACCCAAAGATTTCTCCGCTCGGTACAGATAAACTTAAATCTTTTACTGCATAGGTAGATCCATTATAACTTTTTGACACATTCAAAATTTCGATCATTACATCCAATCCTTTCCTTAATTACCAATTAACTATATTAACATTATAGCATACTTATATTTATAGATTTTTACATTTTTCAGTTTTTTTAACCTTTAAAATAAATATAAACTCCTAATCCAACAATTAAAACAACAGCTAGTATTATATAAATCATCGTAAGTCGTTTAATATTTCCTTTTGTCGCTTTACTATAATTCGCATCACCATTTCGCCCAATTAACACCGTTCCAATTACAGTAATAACTACAAGTAATATAACGATCATTATCCCAGTTAACATTTCGTCCTCCCCCTCCTTACATCCATTTTACGATATTTCCCTTTTTATTTTACAGAATATTTAACCTTTTTTACTATTATTATGAAATAAATTGCAAAACTATTATTACTATGAATTTCCATATGTGATATATTTATAACATATAGTGATTTATCCCGCATTAACTGGCAGTAAGACTCCCACCTCAAATTTCGGCTGGAGCAAAGAAGTTAGGTGGGAGCCCTGCTGCCCGTAAACGCCCGATTGGTGAAGGCTAATAATCAGTGGGGGATGAACACCCCCCACTGATTAAAGTTTCACTTTATTTCTAACATCGAAAGGAGAATCTATCATGAAAACGACTTGGATAAAATATTTAGGATTTCTCGGTTTCTTTGGGTTTCTCGGATTTTTTTATGAAAAAGGATTGTTTACTATGTTTTGTTTCTTCTCCTTTTTCACGACGTATAGAAAAGTTCAACACGATGAACTATTTGAACAAATCGTCAATAAATCTTGCCGCAACGCCTTTATCATTACGTTATTAACTACCGCTATCATTATCTTTATTGAAATGTTATTTCCGAATCCTACACTACAAGAGATTGATATTGCTCTTATTTTCAGCACACTCATTCTTACATTCGGATTCTCTACCTTCTTTTACGATAAACCAGTTGATGAAATGGAAGATGGACCATGGCGTTCGTAACGAAGATAAAAGAATACCGTGCCAAAGTACATATGACGCAGGAAGATTTAGCGAAAAAGGTTGGTGTACGTCGTGAAACGATTAGCCATCTTGAAAAAGGAAAGTATAACCCTTCTTTACAGCTTGCTCATGATATAGCGAGGGCACTACATAGTACGATTGATGAGGTTTTTATTTTTGAGGATTAATAAAGGGCACCAAGTTTAATATATAATACTGAATCGTGAGCGGAAAACATATCAACAAAACCACAGCCTAGATGCATAGTGCTCTCCTTTCAAATTTGATAGGTTCTTCTCTTATCTAGTTTACTTTTTACACATTAAAAAAGAGCGAATCTACATTCGCTCTTTTCCACATATTTATGGCGTAAAGCTTATCATCCAACCTAACATAAATCCAAATACAGCAAACAGTAACATAAAAACAAATAAACTACATGCCCACAATGCATATTTTCGACTTTTGCTTTTTGTGAGCATGCCTACGACTGAACACATCAATCCAGCTCCAACTATTTCTCGAAAACCTTCGCCTATAAATGTTTCTTGAATAAGCAATGTAATGTTCAAATACAATAACGCTAGAAAGGCAATAATTAATGAAATAATACCCATCCACGTTTCCTGTTTATAAATACGATTCTTTCTTTTTTTTAAGAATGCCAATTCCATAACCTCGCTTCACCTACTTTCAATTTTCTAACTTTTTCGTGTCTCATCAATTTTTCAACTTCTACTTTAGGCCCAGTTACAACCATCCCGTATGTTTTTACCCCATTTTTTTCAAGGAAAGATATACGCTTTGACAACTCTAATACTTTTGCTCTAGATAGCTTCACTGCTAAATTTTCATGCTTCTGTAATGACTTTAAAACATCAATAAATTGTTCCTCATGAGGTGAATCACTTAAAAAAGGACCACTTGGACTTGAAATCATATCTGCTGGAAAGCCAATCGGGGCAACATACATACCCTCATCATTCATTTGCTTCTCCTCTAATCCTGTATTAACTGCATACCAAACGATATCAATAGTAGGAAACGTATCCGTTACCTCTTGCACACTTAATAATTCCCTAAAAGATACAAATGCTTCTACAACAGATTCTTGTGGAAGACCCTTTAATATCTGCGCTTCTTCGCCACTATTATAGGACGCATTATAATTATTAGGATGAGACAACACTTCGTTATCTATATACGGGATTTCTGGGATTTTTTCATCTGTTGTATATTCACGGCTTACTTTCGTTGCTTTACTTAATAAATAATCTGTTTTCTCTTCTCCTATTCGAATATCTTTCTTTCCTACCCTTTTATACAAATCAAAATGCAATTGTAAACTAAGCGGTAACAATGTTTGCTCCATGTCCCTTTCTTTCATAAATACATTAGGTTCTGTTACACTTAATGTTTGATTTACTACATTCCGTATCTCCATCGCGTTTGTAGGTGCCAATGTATAATATAAAAGTGTAGATATATATAAAATAGGTTGAATAAGTAATAAAAAAGTAAATACAATCAACACATTCGTAATTCGAGCTCTTTTTTTACCTATTTTCAACACTTGCTGCTGTTTTCCATCAGGAAGTGAATCTGGTCTTTGATGAAGAGCTTCTTGTAACAATTCTTTATAATCATCTTGTTCAGAATGAGGTTTATCATTTGTCATTTTGACTCTTTTCCTCCTTTAACAATTCTTTTAATCTCTTTCTCCCACGAAATATGTGACTTTTATAAGTATTTACCTTTAAATCTAATACAGTAGCACCCTCTTCGTACGTTAATTGATGTACGTCACATAATAAAATAGCTTGTGCCTCTACCACTGGTAAAGTATGAATAATCTGAATTAATTTTTCATAACTATTTTTTGCGACTACATACTCTTCTGTAGATTCCCCTGCTTGTATTGTCTCTAATTCCTCCGTTCCTACAAAAGCTACTTTTTTCTCTTTCCTTACAAAATCAATAAACGTATGATATGCCACTTTAAAAAGCCATGATTTTACCTTTTGGTTTTCATAGTCTTCTAGATAAAGATACGCCCGATAAAAAGTCTCCTGCATCAAGTCCTCCGCTACGTGATGGCTACGAGAAAGGGAAAATAAATACCGGTACACATCGTTTATATAAACCTTATATATTTCTTCAATTTCCATCCCCTCCTCCTTTCATATATAACACGAATAAGCGTGTTATAAAGTTGCATTATTTTTCCTTTTTATATTTTTTATTTATTAAAAAAGAAATAACATTTATACATTTTAATAACTATTTACAATTATAAACAAAATATGAGATGTTATAACTGTAAATTCCTAAAAAAAGAAAAGCGACAAAATGCAATCTTCACACCAGAACCACATAAAAAATACCGGTATCCTTCCCATGAAGAATACCAGTACTTTTCATTTATCACCCATATAAAACAGCATGAAATACACCTAACAGTAAGTATTGATCCTCTATATAATCCTCATCATATACATCCATCTCGATATAATACATATCTTCCTCAAGACGAATATTCCAATCTGCGATTACATAGCCGTTTCGTAATAATTTTCCAAGCCCAATTGAAGTTTTGTGAACAACATATTCTTCTGTCTTATATGTAAAAGTAAATAAGAAATTTGCATCTAATAACTTTCCGTCACATACAAGTATTTCATGCTCTGCATCATTATTATCGATGTACGTTACTAAAATCCTTCTTTGACGCTGCCTACTTACATCCTTTGCAATGACGCGAATATTGTTCTTACTATCCTTTATTTCATAAATGATATTACTACCGACTTTCGGAATGAAGTCTAGCACTTTCATCAACGTATTTTTATAATAGCCCCGTACTGCGCCTACTCCTTCGCTTCCATTGTAAACCTCTATCGAAGTCGTATCCGCTTTACTATCACACAGTCGTTTATAAGAAAGCTGCATCATTCGCTCTCCTCTTAAGTACTGATCAAACGTCACAGGATATCCTATCGCGCGCAGTTCCTTATTTAGCTCATATAAATAGCGTTGAACGCTCTCTACTAATGTTGTAGTTGATATACGCTCTTGAAGTTCAAATTGCTGCCAACTGGAAAAAACTCTCCACTGATCTTCCTCTTCATATACGAATCCGAGAATTACTTCCTCACGGTCACTCGTTTCAT
Source organism: Bacillus sp. AR13-1 (assembly GCF_008042285.1). Classification (NCBI taxonomy): domain Bacteria; kingdom Bacillati; phylum Bacillota; class Bacilli; order Caryophanales; family Bacillaceae; genus Bacillus; species Bacillus sp. AR13-1. The sequence continues at coordinate 83,258 of NZ_QNUA01000015.1, read as the reverse complement.
AATTCAATTGTTCTTTCTGCCCATGTTGCACTTGTTCCATCCACTGTCCTAAATAAATGCCAAGCTCTGCAACCTTCATGCATGACTTCTGAAAAAATACGCTGTCACTCACGCGAATTGTTAAATCCCCTTCAATAAAGCCATTTGCATAAGCGGCATACCGTGGCTCATCCTTCTGCGGGATAGCCTTGTCTAACTCAAATAAAAACGTTAACACCTTTCACTCACCTCTAGTTGTTACACAGCTCATACATGACATCGCATCACTCTGAGAAACTATGTATATATGAACATTTAATTATCGCATTATAACACGTGAAAGACCTTAGTATAGTAGCGCTATTTTTGCTTCGCGAACTCCCTCATAATAGAATAACTATCCTTTTATTATTTTTTTCTTGACTTAGAGTTCACTCTAATTATTATAATCAACTCATAGTTCATTCACAATAAAATCAATTGGATAAAATTCAGGAGGGATCGGAAAAGCTAAAATCAAAAGTGGCTGACATTAACGCAGACCTGAATGTTGTCATTCGAACCTTTGATTTATCTGTTAATACAATTGTACATTAAGGTACTAATCAAATAAAAACCTACGATTTCCTGTACGTTAAGAAGTCAGTGATTCTTGCCTTATTTTACTTTCTCTTAATAGTCGTAAAGCTTCTATAATTTATTTAGTACATATAAAAAAGACGGAATCATAAAATCAGCAAATTAGAAAATAAAACAAGATGGGAGTCAGTTATTATGGAGCAATCAAATAAAGCGTTTAGCCAGGCATTAGTAAAATCGTTAAGAGGAGAACGAGGACATCTTCCCATCAAGAATGCTTTGTCGGATATAGACGTGGCGCTTGCGGGAAAACGCAGAGAGGTACTGCCTTATTCTATTTATCAATTAGTGAAACACATGACCTATTGGCAAGATTTTCTCTTATTATCCGCTCAGGGGAAGAAGCCTGCATTGCCTGCCCATGTAAAAGAGAGCTGGCCTGAAGAAGAATGCCCTGGCAGTGAGGAAGAGTGGCAACAGATTATTCAGTATTTTCTTCAAGGGATTGAACAGGCATGCACGATCGCCCAAACTGTTCAATTGGACAAAACATTGGAGGAATGGCCTGGTGAAACCCCTGGCGGTGTTCTACGGAATATTGCATCTCATAACTCCTACCATTTAGGAGAAATTGTGCTGATTCGCAGATTATTTAGTGCTTGGCCACCGCCAACAGGCGGATATCCGGTCTAAACAAGGAAAGGGTTCCACCCCATGCCCATTAACTTAAGATTTTGAATTACACCCAAAACGAAATTTTTACCACTTTACAGTTATTTATGAGAATTAAATTCATTTTTTTCATTACTGGGGAACAAGCATTTTTTAAACTTGATGGAGATAGGGTATAAAAATACAAATTTCATCTCCGAAAAAAATAAAAAAACGATTGCTTGGATCCTAAGAGGCAATCGTTTTTTTTAGCTGTTTGTAATGACCAATTACAAACAGCTAAATATATTATTTAGTGTTATTTCTGTTTTCTTTCAGTAAAATTTTTTTGACTTGGTACCATCTTTTTTTGTTCCATACCTTAGTATATGAAATTATATGAACGATTTTTCAAATATATCTACCGTAACTTAATATATATCAATTAATCGAAAAATCTTAACTCTATTAAAATGAAGCTACCTTTTCTTCCGCCACTTCCGCAATTTCTAAAATTTGTAGCAGGCTCTCCACTTCATAGGTCGGCTTAACACCTGCCGTATTTTCTTTCAGACTCGGATTATACCAACACGTATCAATACCGTAATCTTCTCCGCCTTTCATATCAGAAGTTAGCGAATCTCCAACCATTAGTACACTTGATTTATCAGTAATCCCAAACTTCTCAAAAGCATAATCAAAAATCTCACGCGCTGGTTTTTGATGGCCGACTTCTTCAGAAATAATAATATGATCAAAGAAGTTACATAAAGGCGAATTTCCAATTCTAGATTGTTGCACTTTTGTATATCCATTCGTAATGATACCTAACTTACAATCTTGAAGATTCTCACATAGTTTCACTGCACCATCTATAAGATGTACTTCTTTTCCTAAGTTTTCAAGGTATACGTCACTAAAATGCTGCGCGTCTACTTCTATATTATGAAGAGCAAATAATTGTCTAAATCGATCTACCGCTAATTCACTTAGCGTAATCATTTTATTCTCTAAATCTCTCCATAATCCATTACTAATCTCTTTATAACTTGCAAGATAATCATTATATCCTGTAGGCATGCCAAATTGTACAAACGCGTTATGTAATGCGTTTCTTTCTGTTTCAGGGAAATCTAATAATGTATCGTCTACGTCGAATAGTATTACTTTGTATTTCATGATGTTCGCCTCAATTCCTATATTCTCATAGCTTAATTATAGCAACAATAATAAAAGGAGGCTAATCCAATCAGCCTCCCTCCTCATTATTTATCCCGCATTAACGGGCAGTCCGATTGGTGAAGGCTAATAATCAGTGGGGATGCCCCCACACTGATTAAAGTTTCACTTTATCTTCTAGCAATAACACTTTCATTTCCTCTAACGATTCTTTCGTAAAGCCAAGAGCTTTTTCAGCGTATGCTTCCACTGATCCATATTGCTTTTTAACTTCATCAATCGCAGCTTGTAAATACTCAGCACGTGCTTCAAACATTGCACCTAATATTGCTCTACTTTCGTCGTTCTGTAATTTCGCACCTAAAAAGGCCATCATTTTTTCATTTAACTTTTCACGGAAACCGTTACTTAGTAAGTAGTCTTCCATTACTGTTTTTTCCGGTACACCTAGTAAAAGTAATAATAATGCAGAGCCAAATCCTGTACGGTCTTTTCCAGCTGTACAGTGGTTTACTAACGGTAAGTTTTCCGGGTTTTGCGCCAGTTTTAAGAAGCTCACGAATGCTTCATTACCACTTACGAAATCTTGATTCATTTTCACAAGATACTCGCCTGGTTTCCCTAACATAGAAAGGTCACCAACTTGGAAAAATTCATTTATATTCAAGTCTTTCGCCAAGTCTTGCATAACTGGTAAGCACACTTGACGAGCACCTGTAACACTTGGGTTCGGCTTATGCTTCACTTCAAAATCTGTACGGTAGTCACAAATTAATTTTAAGCTAGACTTCTGTAAATACTCGATATCCCATTCTGTTAATCCTGCTAATTCTTCAGAACGATACAATTTACCCCATTTTACTTTACGGCCTTCAGTCGTTTCATATCCTCCCATATCACGGAAGTTAAACGCACCTTGTAATGGTAATCTACGCTCAGCTACTGTCACTGCTTGTCCATTACTTCCTACTAACCTAAAATATGGACGCTCATTTTCACTCGGGTTTTCAATTGTACATGCTGAATCCCCACTTACTGTTACAAGTAATTCTCCATTTTCTTCAATATGATTTGGTGAAGTACTCCAATAAATACGAACTTCTTCTATATTATTTTCCCACTTTATATGTAACGTATTATCTTCATTTCGTTCTACAGTTGCTTGTAGCCAATTTCTTTGTTGCTTCATACTTTCACCAACGCTTTCTTCGTATAGTCTAATCCTTCTCTATTGTATTATAGGAACGCTTACTTTGTCGTTTCGATTTTTCTTTTTATCTTACAAACATGCAAAAAGTTCTTTTACTTGTTCATAAGTTGTACACGGATTCCCGCTAAATGAGTTCGAGAGAGTAAGCCATCCATCCTTCTAAAACCTTCTCACATATCGCTCAGTAGAGCTCAGCTGCTGACATCCGTTCTTTTCAAAGACATCCTTCATCCACTCGTTTTGTACATTTGTCTCGCCAATATAATAAGATGCGCCTATTTCTTTTAAGACAAACATTGCCCCTGTAAAGAATGCTGCTTCATACCCTTTATTTCGCATATTTGGAGCGACTGCGAAATACATAAGTTTTCCTTCTTCTAACGTACCTCTTTCAATATGCGGGATTACAATTCCTATTGGCTCTTCATCGATACTTGCTGTTAAACAATGTTCTTTCCATTGCCCACCTATTTCTTGTAGCATCGTATTTACAAATTGATCATAATCGATTTGTTCTCCCGTCACTTCATTCCACAGTGAATAAAAAGCGTCTTCGCCCATCTCTTCAATAAGCTTAAAATCAATATCACTTTTTATATCTTCCACTTCATATATATCCTTAAATACAATCATGTTTTCAGTAATATATTCAAATGAATACGTTTCGAAACATTTCTTATACACATCATAATTTGGGCTTTTTGAAGAAATCTCAAATTGAAATTCTTCTATTCCATCTTTTTCAGCTTCAGCAACGCAATATTGCATTATCTCTTCTAATTGCTCTTCTGTAAAAACCTCTGCATCATTTTCTTTTATCATTATAGAAGAAGCATTTTTTCTTATTTTAAAATGTTTTTCTAACTGTTCTATAGTCATCATATACTTCCCTCATCTATGTCATACTCGAATTTCTACTTGTTCTCCTTGCATGAGCAGGATTGTCCTTGAATATATAGAATACTAGAAAACATCGCATCTTTAAAGTGCGGAGGAGGTTCTCCATTGGATATTACAGCGCTGCAACAACAGTTAGAGCTTATACAACAAAATGACTATACGCAACTGCAACATATAGATATTAATGAGTTAACGCTCAATATGCTTCAGTATATCGGAACAACTGATAGTTACGTTCGTTACCAACTTATATATAAATGTTTTGCACATTTCATTCATCATGAATTCCTTATGGATGATCAGTTGAAATTACTTCTACAAACTTGTTTAAGTGATGAGTATTTATATTGTGACATTCACTCCCCACTTACAGATGGGGTTTTCACACGTTCTTATACTGTTTCGTTACTTGCATTAATACTCCAATTCGCTAACTCGCACTACTTTTTTACAGAGGAGGATATCGAAGAAATAAAAAACAAACTCATTACATACACAAACTTAGAAATGGATTTTCGAGGCTATATTGAAAATAAAGGATGGGCTCATTGTCTTGCCCACGTATCTGATGCCTTTTCTGAAATTGTTCACAATTCCTATACGACCTTTGAATGGTACGAGGAATTAATTCATTGTTTATTAAATAAAATTTTCATCCCATCGGATCTTTTTCATAATAATGAAGATGAACGAATTGTTACACCGTTACTATCTATGCTATATCATGACTTCCCGCAAGATGAGTTAATTTCAATTATTTATAAAAAAATAAAAAGGCTTCCTCAAATTAGAAAACGCCTTTCCCTTAATGAGTATTGTATTTTATGCGCAAACATTAAAATCTTTTTACGCACATTATTTTTTAGAACAAAAGATGATCATAACTTAGCATTTACAGCACGTAAAACAGAAAAAATGTTAAAAGAACTGCCTAATTATTATTAAATATAAGGAGAAGAATTATGGGCTATATTGAAGACATGAGAAATCTAGTAGGAAATCATCCACTCATTTTAATCGGATCACACGCCATTATATTAAATGAGAAAAATGAAATATTATTGCAGCTCCGTACAGATTTTAATCGCTGGGGCATTATTGGTGGCGCCTTAGAATATAACGAAACGTTAGAAGACGCTTTACAACGAGAAGTATATGAAGAAACTGGACTTATCATTAAAAATCCAGAACTATTCCGTACATACTCAGGACCTGATTTCTTTCAAATCTATCCAAACGGCGATCAAGTACATGGTGTACTCGTTGTTTATATTTGCCGAGAATTCCACGGTCAGCTTATATGTGATCAAACTGAGTCAAAAGAATTACGCTTCTTTCCGCTTGATGAGTTACCTATTACTCTTCATCCAGTTATTGAACGTATTATTAGGGAGTTTCAGCACTCCAATTAAAAAACATTACATATTGTATATAGAAATAAAACAACCTCATTTCCCGTCATGATAACGCGAAATGAGGTTGTTATCGTTCAGCATAAATCCCTATTCCCCCAAAAATAACCAAATGATATTAACGTTCACTTTCTACAGCTGTATATCCCCTTACAAATAAGAGTGTTATATAAGAAGTAATGAATGAAAAAATAGTATACATGCCCACCCAAAAGAAAAATGATGGATCATACAATGTAACATTTAACATAAGAAAAATAAGAAATATTACCATTGGCATCACATAAAATGCACCTAATTTATATGTCCCAGCTATTGAAAAAATAAAAATAAGCAATGGATATATACAGAAAATAAAAATGAATTTACTCACTGTTATGTCCCCCTTTCTGAAGAAATAATAGGTTTCTCGTAAACATTTTGGGGAACAACAAAGTTTTATTTTTTATCAGTTATTAATAAATATAATGTTAGATTGTTATCTCAATCTGATTTCCTTCAGGATCACTTACTACACTTTCATAGTAACCATCCCCTGTAGTACGCGGGCCGTTTAACACAGGGTATCCTGCTTCTCTTAATGTATTAGTTAATTCGTTCACTTTTTCTTTACTACCTACAGAAAAAGCAATATGCACATATCCTATTGTTTGTACTTGTGTTTTACCGTCTATCCCTACTTGTCTCATAAGTTCTAGACGCGCTCCACCTTCAAAAGTTATAAAATAAGATTCAAACTGCTTTTTCGAATTGTGATATAAGCTATTTTCTTCACCACCAAAGTACTGTTTATAGAAATCACGCATTCCTTCTAAATCATTTACCCAAATTGCTACATGTTCAATTTTCATAATCGACACCTTTTCTTTTACAGTATTCAACCAACAATTTGATATTTAATTTTCTTTGCTTGTTCTTGTTATCATCAGATCAAGTCCAAGACTTTTTAATCCATATAAATAATCTTCTTTCCAATCGCTCACTGTTATTTTCGGAATATGTTCTGCCGGAATGTACTTCGGACAAGTTTTTACAATTTGATCTATTACGAATTGATTCAATTCATCATCACAGAAGATAAAGGCATGAGGGTTAATAATAGCTATACATGTAGCTATTAAACGAGTAATGGCATCTATATTATATTGCTCTGGATTATTTGAATCTCTTACTGCATCTTCACTTCTCAAAGATTGTAAGAAGTTTTTATTATCATACTGTGGAACGAAAGATATCTCCCCTGAGAAAAAGGTACTCCCTCGTACCACATCTCCATTTATCATAATTCCCGCCCCTGGGCCGTTTTGACCTGAATACAAATATACAAGAGATGATTTATCATTATTTCCAGTATTTTTATAATAGCCAAGGACTGCGGCATTCATATCATTTTCTATTACTACAGGTATAGAAAACAGATCCTCCAAATGACTTTTCAAATTAAAATTTTGGAACTTTTCATAACCAGGTATATAAAAAATACGACCATTATCAACCGAACCAGGCACACCAATTGATATAGAGCTTATTTTCGGGAATGTAGCTATAAGACTTTCAATATGTTTAGATAATAGATTTACGCCAGTATCAATTAATACACTTGAAGTACTTCCTTGTTCTTTTACTTCCCCTAAACAGTTGAAAATTGTATAGTTTGTCTCATTTTTTTCTAAAAATATCGCTAGACCTAACATATATTCCGGATTATACGCATATCGTTTCGCTCTTCTTCCGCCACTTGAATCATCTAAACCGACTAGAGTGATTTCTCCGTCTTGTTTCATTTTTTCTATAAATTTACTCACAGTTGGAAAACTGATTTCTAATGTATTACTAAGTTCAACTTTCGTTGCACTACCTTGCTCTAGAAGAGCTGTACGAATGCCGCGAAGGATCGTCTCTTTAATCGATTTTTGAGTAACAAATTGTTCACTCAAATCGCTCACCACCTTAATCAACATACTTATTAAACACTTTTAATAAGTTGCGTTGACAATATATCATACATCATTTTCTAAAGCAATAGAGATGATACATTTCCGCTGGCATGCACTCCTTATTTAGCTCGATTTATTCTCTCTCGTAACAGACGATACAATTCCAGACAAGAGAACAAATAATAAAACAGCTAACAAGGCATTGCGTATCCCGAATGCTTCCCCCAGTATACCTAAGAATGGTGGTCCGACTAAAAATGCTGTATAACCGATTATAGAAACTGCAGCAACATTAGAAGTCGCATTTTCACGGTCATCTCCAGCAGCTGACAGACCAATTGGGAACCCTAGCGCTGCACCAATCCCCCACAGTACTACACCAAATGCTAGAAAATACGAATTACTCCCAAATATTACGATTGAAATTCCTAGAATCGCCATCATAATGGTGGCACGTACGACAGCGACACGACCGAATCGATCAAGGAAATAGCTGCTACACATACGAGTTAACGTCATTGCTAATACAAAAATTGTGTACATAATAGAACCTGCCACTATACTTTGCTCGTGTCCATCTACCATCACGATAGGTAGCCAATCATTTGCACTACCTTCTGCAAATGCCATTCCGAGTACAAAAAGACCAATTAAAAGCACCTTTTTTTCCATACGTAAGGTCGTATGCTTCTCTCTCCTTTTGTTCCACGATTTCTCCTTCTTTCCTGTTCCATGCGGAAGAAAACGATACACCATACATACAAGTAATACAAACACGACCGAAATCGCAAGAAACTGATACAGAATCGGGATGTGAAGCGACGCTGCGACAGAACCACTGAGCGCGCCTACTAAAGTTCCTACACTAAAAAAGCCATGGAATTTCGGAAGAAGAGTTGTTCCTACTTTCTGCTCAATGGAAGAACCTTCTACATTCAATGCGACTTCCGCCAATCCGTAGCCTACTCCAAATACTAGTAAGCTACTAAAAGCCCCCATACTAGAAACAAAATAAATATTTATACCTAAACAAATCAATCCAACAATCATAAAAAACATACTGCCTATAATAACGTCTCTAGCTCCCTTACAGTCAATAAAGCGGCTTGCACTCAGTAAACCAATTATTGAACCGACAGATAGTCCGAATAAAATCCAGCCCATTTCTGCATTTGACACTGCTAACATATCTCGAGTAGCTGCTGTTCTTGAAATCCATGTAGCAAACGCGACACCTGGCAAAGCAAATAAGAGAAAAAGAGCATTTCGAGAGGCAAGTAATGTCTTTGTATGATTATACGCACTATTTTTCTTCATATGAAACACCTTTCACATTGTCTATACGATACGACACCAGTTTATTCATGCATCCGTGAAAAATGATTTCTATAAGTCTATCATTTTCATAACTTTGGCTGGATTACCACCAACTACTACATTATTAGGTACATCTTTTGTCACAACTGCCCCTGAAGCAATTACAGCGTTGTCTCCAATTGAAATACCAGGGTTAATAATAGCTCCCCCACCAACCCAAACATTGTTACCAATCTTTACAGGCTTTCCATATTCTTTTCCAGAATTCCGCTCTACCGGATGTAAAGGATGAGTGGCCGTATAAATATGGACACCAGGTGCAAACATACAATTATCACCGATTCGAACTTCACAAACGTCCAAAATAACACAATTGAAATTTGCGAAAAAGCTCTTTCCAATGTGGATATTGTAGCCGTAATCACAACGAAAATCAGGATTAATGTGGGTTTTTCCGTCAGCTGAAGAACCTAAAAGCTGCTCTAACAAGGTAAAGCGGCTTTCATCACCAGTCTCCATCGCCTCGTTATAAAGGCGTGTTAAACGTTTTGCCTCAATCCTATCAGCTACTAATTCTTCGTCATCCGCAATATACATTTCTCCCGCCAACATCTTTTCTTTCTCAGTTTTCATCTAATCATCTCCTTCGTTATCGAATGAATCAAACTTATTAAATTAGTTTAATAAGTGACTTTAATGTTACTTATTAAACATGTTTAATAAGTAACCCTATATTAACATATTTTTATTAATATGCAATTAATAAATTCAGTAAAAAATGCGAATCCCTCATTTTACATGCAGATAAAACGAATAAATAATTAAGATTCACATAGAAAAAAACAAGGGAGCGCTCAGCGTCCCCTCTCAAATCCAATCTGTTTTTTAATTTCCACCAAATTCACCTTCGCAATAGCCCGCGCCCTCTCAGCACCTTTTTCTAATGCTTCATATAGTAAATGTGGATCATTCATATAATTTCCGTATTTTCCCCTAGGTCCTGAGAGTTCACGATTTACAACGCGGAATAACTCTTTTTTCACATCGCCCCATCCGATTCCAGTCTCATACTTTTCGCGTAACGCCTGAATTTCGTCTTCCTTCGCAAATTCTTTATATATCATAAATAACGTTTCTAGTTCTTTCGGTACATTCGGAAGTGAGGAATCTGTTTTTATTTTAAATATTAACTTTCTAAGTTTTTCTTGCTCTGCAAATAATGGGATAACATTTCCGTAACTTTTACTCATCTTTCTTCCATCAAGTCCCGGTAAAATTGCCCCTTCTTCTTGTATGACATACTCTGGAAGCGTAAATGTCATACAAAATGTATGATTAAAGTACGTCGCAATGTCACGAGCAATTTCAATATGCTGAATTTGATCTTTTCCGACAGGTACATGAGTAGCTTGAAATAATAATATATCAGCCGCCATTAAAATCGGGTACGTATATAATCCCATATTCACACCTGCATCAATTTCTAATCCCGCTTCTTTATTTTGCTCTACCTTCGCTTTATATGCATGGGCACGATTCATAAGTCCTTTCGGAGTTAGACAAGCTAATATCCAAGCTAATTCTAGAATCTCTGGCACTTCTGTTTGTCGATAGAAAATAACATCTTCTCCAAGTCCGAGTGATAACCATGTAGCTGCTACCTCTTTCGTGTAACTACTGAACTTTGCTGGATCATGCACAGCATTTAACGCATGATAGTCTGCTATGAAATATAACGCTTTTCCTTCTTTGTTTTTTGACATTTGTAATGCAGGTTTAATCGCACCAATATAATTGCCTAAATGCGGGTAACCTGTTGGTTTAATTCCTGTTAACATAATTTTCTCGCTCATCCTAACTCCTCCTTTCTCAAAATAAAAAGAGCACCTCATCCTAAAAAAAGGACGAGAGACTCCCGCGGTACCACCTTAATTAGCTATATTATAGCTCACTTCAACTTCTTAACGTGAAGTAACCGTCTTCGCCTACTCATTTAAGCTAGAAGCTCCAGAGCCCATTCCATATTCATCACTTACTGATTCCCACCAAATATCAGCTCTCTGAAAAGTTTTGAATATGTACTCTTCTCTTTCATTGCTTTTTAGTTTTTTTTACAGTTTATCACATTTCCTTTCCAATTAAACCCTAATTTTCTGTTTTATATAGCAGGAATTTCCACCTTAATTGTCTAATAATATATAGGTTTGCAGAAATACTCGAAACAACTTTGGAGGTTTTTTCATGGTAAAATATATATCCATTTTAGGTTCAACAGGATCCATTGGCACATCTGCATTAGATGTCGTTTCCGCTCATCCTGAACATTTTAAAATCGTCGGTTTAACCGCAAATTATAATATCGATCTTCTCGAAAAACAAATCGAATCTTTTCAGCCTCGTATTGTAAGCGTAGCGACAAAAGAATTAGCGGACACATTACGTTCTCGTATTTCAACAAATACAAAAATTACATATGGAACTGATGGTTTACTTGAAGTATCTACCCATCCTGATACAAATCTTGTATTAATTTCAGTTGTCGGTGTTTCAGGTTTACTCCCAACAATTGAAGCATTAAAGGCGAAGAAAGATATCGCTATCGCTAACAAAGAAACTTTAGTTGCAGCTGGACATATCGTCACCGAACTAGCGAAACAAAACGGATGCCGCCTAATTCCAGTTGATAGTGAACATTCAGCCATTTTCCAATGTTTAAATGGGGAAAATAATAAGGAAATCGAAAAATTAATTGTTACAGCTTCTGGCGGCGCTTTTCGTGATAAAACACGTGAAGAAATGAAAATATTACAAGCGAAGGATGCTTTAAAACACCCAAACTGGTTAATGGGCGCAAAACTAACGATAGATTCTGCCACGTTAATGAATAAAGGGTTTGAAGTGATGGAAGCTAAGTGGCTATTCGATATTCCTTATGAAAAAATTGATGTTATGATTCATAAAGAAAGCATCATTCACTCTTTAGTGGAATTTATTGATGGATCAGTCATGGCACAGCTCGGTGCTCCTGATATGAGAATGCCGATTCAATATGCGTTTCACTACCCTACTCGACTACCTTCATCCTATGAAAAATTAAATTTATTAGAAATTGGTAGTTTGCATTTTGAAAAACCAAATTTAGAGAAGTTCCCCTGTCTACAATATGCATTTGAATGTGGAAAAATCGGCGGTACAACTCCAGCCGTATTAAATGCAGCGAACGAAATTGCAAATGCACTATTTCTTAAAAATGAAATTGCATTTTTCGATATCGAAAAAACAATTTACAATACAGTTGAAGCTCATCATAACGTAAAAGATCCTTCACTCGATGATATATTAGAAGCTGATCAATGGGCACGCCAATACACAAATCAATTGTTAATGAAAAAGAGCTAAAACAGGTTTCTCTGTTTTAGCTCTTTTTTCACGTATTCAACTTCACAAATCTATAACCGTGCGTAACTAAAACTTTTAATATCGCATACCCTGGAATTGCTAAAATAATCCCCATAATTCCAAATAAATTCCCCGCAGTTAAAATGATAAATATAATAGTAATCGGGTGAATATCTAACTTTTTCCCCATGACTTGCGGAGAAATAAATTTACCTTCTGCTAATTGTACAATCATCATAACGATAATTACTTTTAACACCATTGATGGCGAGTCGATAAATGCGATAATTAAAGCTGGTGTAATTGCAATGATTGGTCCTACGTACGGAACGATATTTACAATCATCGCTAAAATAGCAAGTAGTACCGCATATTTAATACCAATAATAAGATAACCGATTAATAGCATAATACCGATAAATAAACTAACAATAATTTGTCCTCTAATATACGAACTAATCGCATAATGCATATCATCTAGTATTCTCTTCGCAGCTGGTTGTCTTTGCTCAGATATAAACTTTAAAAAATGATTCGGTAATTGCTCACCATCTTTTAAAAGATAGAACAAAATAAATGGAACCATTACAAATGTTAAAACAACTTCAGTAATTGTACTTAAAAATCCAGTTACATTTCCTGTTACTGATGATAATGATTTTGTAAAGTTCATTGTAGAATCTTTTACAATATTAGCAAAATCAACATTTAAACTTTCCTGCATTCTACCAATTACATTACTTTCTCCAAATTTACGTGCTGCCCTTTCGATTTCATGCCCGAAATATGGCAAGTTATCTATTAAAGCATTTACTTGATCTTTAATAATTGGAATAACCGTGACCGCAAGAAAAACAAATAATCCAAGAACAATTATATATATCGAGGCAATTGACACAATTCTCGACACACCTTTTCTTTCTAAAAGAGAAACGAATGGATGCAATATATAAAATAGTACTCCCGCTAATAATACTGGGAAAAAGATTGTTTTTAAAAATACGACGAACGGTGTAAAGACGAATGATATTTTTGTAAGTAATAATATATTTACAAACAGCAACGCGAATCCAAGTAGTACAGCTAAATAATTTTGTTCTTTAAAAAACTTTTTCAACTTATCTCTTTTTCTTATATTTACTTTCTCCAAATGTACCACCTCTCTAATTAGGAAAAGCCCTAAAAGGGCTTTATAAAACAATCAGTAATAACCTTTATTTTCTTGCAACTTTTACTACAAATGATACAATAAGAATTAACACAATTGCACCTAATAATGCTGGCACGACATGAATCCCACCAAATGATGGCCCAAAAGATCCAAATAATCTACTACCTAACCAAGCTCCTAGTAAACCAGCAATTATATTTCCAAACATACCAGCCGGAAAATTTTTACCCGTTATAGAACTAGCAATTATACCTATAATAGCACCAACTATTAATGTAATAATCCATCCCATTTTTAGTCCCTCATTTCTATTATAGTTTGTATTATCAAATACAAGAGTAGCTAAACTCTTATATAAGATTACGTATTTATCTACGCTAACCATATCCTACTATAGAAATATACCTACGAACATTTTATGTATGGAGATACATATATTATATGCAAAAAAGAAAAAAATTGTCAAACTTACCCACAAATCAATTATATTAATATATCATATTTAAAGGAGGCGTTATTATCTATGATTCATAAATTACTTCCCACTTCTTATGAAGTAGCAACATCCATTTTAAATGTTCAACTTCCAGCTTATAAAATTGAAGCAGACTTTTTAAACAGTACTGCAATACCTCGTTTATATGATACTGTAAACGATATTCAAAATTGTGATGAAACATTCTATGGATATTTCTCTGAAAATAAACTCGTCGGCTTTATTTCTTTTATACAAGAAGAAGAACTAATCGATATCCACAGATTAGTTGTATCGCCCAATTTTTTTCAAAAAGGAATCGCAACGAAACTGCTACTTTATATATTTAACATGTTCTCGTCTTCAATGACATACATTGTACAAACAGGTAAAGCCAATACTCCAGCTCTCGCATTATATAAAAAACACAGCTTCATTGAAGTAACAGATACAACACTACCTGATGGCATGATCCTTACGCAACTAAAAAGACAGAAAACACAAAATAGTTTGACTTAATTATTTATTTATGTTATTTTTTACTTTATACAACCTTTTGCTGAATCCAAATTTTGGAGCGGGGGAACCATTTTTGTAGCTATGCTACTTGGGGCGAATCTTTTTTAAGTAGGGAAACTCTCACTTCCCGAGTCCGACAGCTAACCTCGTAAGCGTAATGGGAGAGGAAGGTGCTTTTTGCCTATGTTACACACTTTGCCTCCTTAGTTATAAATATGGAATCGATATCAATCAGAAAACTATATTTATAGAAAAGGAGACTGGTACAATGTTACGTTTATCAGATCACGCAATAAAAATGATGGAGCAAAGACTTCGACTCGAACAACACCGCACATATCAAGCAAATAAAGTTGTAGATAACTTACATCACAAATACTTCTTTCAGCATATTTTTCAACCGAAAAGATAAAGAAAATGTTTATTTAATATTAAAAAACACAAGGTGTGTCTATAAAGACATTCCTTGTGTTTTTTATATTCCCTATACTTTTTATAATATCCTCACTACATTTAAACTTGCTGTAATCGTGCCTGCTATAGTGGTCACATGCCCAACACCTAATGGGCCATTTTGTAATATTAACGTTGAATTTGCGCTCGCGACATTCACAAGAAGTGTATTTGAAATAGCTGGTTCGATTACTACAGTTGATGTCGTTACATTTTGTATAAAACTCCCTGTTACTTGAGTTCCATTTAATAGCAATCTGACAGATACTGTCTCATTCCCACCACTTGCATCCCCTTGGAAATAGTAGCTTACTAAATATATTCCTGGTGTGGATACTGTGACAGTTGTAGCACTAGTTAAAGATACACCAGTTCCATATACAGTAGATCCTGAATTAATTGGAATGTTGGCATTTGCTACAATTGTACTTGTTGATGTAGAAAAGAAATACCCACCACCTGTTGATATAGCAGATGATCCAGTTGCTCCGGTTGAGCCCGTTAGGCCAGTCGCACCTGTTGGACCCGTTACTCCGGTTGAACCGGTTGCACCGGTTACTCCGGTTACTCCTCTTATTCCTTGTATCCCTGTCGGTCCAGTCGCACCTGTTGAACCAGTCGATCCAGTTGCTCCAGTCGATCCGGTCACTCCTTGTGGACCTTGCACTCCTTGAATTCCTTGAGAACCTGTTACTCCAGTTGCCCCGGTTGTTCCGGTTGCTCCCGTGGCACCTTGTGGACCTTGAATTCCTTGTGGACCTGTTACTCCCGTCGATCCAGTTGCTCCTGCCTGCCCCGTTATCCCTTGTGGACCTTGGATTCCTTGAATACCTTGAGGACCTTGTGGACCAGTTGCTCCTCTAGGTCCAGTGATTCCCGGAGGCCCGACCGGACCTTCATGCCCTCCAGTTGGGCCTGTTGGACCACTGTTACCAGTAGGGCCAGTTGCTCCTTCAAGCGGAAGAGGCAGTGCCACTCCAAATTTTTTGCACTTTCTATGATGACGCACAACAATCCCCCTTCCCCAAAATAATTACACTTTTTATATGAAATGCATTTTTATATGAAAAGTACATCTTTGACCTCATTTTTTAAAAATAAAGAAGCCTATCATTTCATTTATTTGAAATGATAGGCTTCTTTTTATAAAGCATTTTACTTCCTCGCCTTAATAATAAAAGTAGTTGGTACCATTCTAGCTTTATATAAAGAATAATATTTCGTAGAAGGTGTAGCTACTTCTTCATCAAATACACGAGACGGTTCAGGCTCTTCTATTCTCTCAATTGTAAATCCCACTCTATTTAACTCATTTATGTATGTACTTATTTTTCTCTTATATAATGTCGCTTGTACATTTTCTCCTTTAAATGTTTCAAACGTAATAGGAGTTTCCTCATGATAAGAAGACTTAAAAGCAATTTCTTCTGTACCATATTGTAAATTTGAATATACCGGATGCTCCCAACTAAAAACAAAGCTTCCTCCTGGCTTTACATATGAATGAATCAGTTCCAACGTTTTTCCTAAATCTGAAGTCCAACCTAATGCATAAATGGAATATACAATATCAAAATACCCTTTCGGAATATCCACTTCCTCTTCCATTGCTTCCTCATATTCATTTTGTTCAAACATTTCAATTGCCTTCTTGTTAATGTTCAAGTAACTACCTCCGAAGTGAATGAATTCATCTATTCCCTATCATTATTTTAATATGTAAAAATTGTAATTTCTATAAAAATAAGATTGCTTCGTATTAAGCTCTTTCTCCTGTCTACATTTCATCATATATTTGGATATCCAATTCGTAATGATTTTATCAACACCGCTTTGTAAAGAAAATAAATACCTACTGTAAAAATACTGATTCTCAACAATAAGTAAACTTTTCAATCTCCCTTAAATTGGATATATAACCTATATTAATTTACATATTATGGTACAATAAAAAGTGCTAGCTAAACATTTACGTTCCACACTAGCAGTCTAGCAATACCAAAATCAAAAATCACTTGAAATTGGGGGATGTTATGAAAAAAAAATTAATTGTTCTTCTATTCATCGGAATCATTTTATCCGGATGTTCAACTATAGTAGAAAATTCTTTAGAAACCGGAAGCGGCAGTATTGAATTATTAACACCAACGATTACAACAAAAGATAATGAATTAGAAATTAAGACTGAAGGTATTGATGAAAATAAAGTAACTTTTATTTATGTTGCCAATAAAAAAGTATTGGAAAAAAAAATAAATAATGGTGAATCCTACAAACTTAACATTAAAGATATCGAGCACGCTCATAGGACAGACTACAAGCCAAGAGTTCAACTTTTGCAAACGAAAGATGATAACGAAGATGGAGACATGGCAACCTTTAAACAAGTTAGATATACAGTTGAAAAAAAGTAGTTTTATAGTTATTTCATTTAAATATAACAACCGAAAATATACTTTTAACAGAGGGTAAATATAAGAGGTGCTAATATGAAAAGACGATGGATTTTTTGGTGGATTGGTAACATATTTTGGATTACCATTTTTGGGATATTGGCAGCTATCATTTGGCTAAGAGAGGTTGATGGTGCTGCTGTTACTCAAACACCAGAGCTTAAATTAGTGGCATTTATCGTTTTATTAATTGCATTTATATTACCACTAATTATTCAAGTTGTATGGTTAATTGTTAATCTGAGAAAAAGCAGAAAAAAGAGAGGAATCTTTTTCAATATAGATTCCTCTCTTTTTTCTATGGGGATTATGCCGTGCTTTTAAAGCTGCACTACTCCCTTTTCTTTACGATGCATGTTCATCTTTCTTCTTCTTCAACAATGCTCTCTTTTTCATCGCCTTCGTTAAATATCCACCTTTAAACGAACGGATTTCATAAGAAGACATAAACGCTTTCGGTGCAATTTCATTAATAATTTCTAACAGTTCTTTTTCTCTAGAACGCTTTGCAACGATATCTAAGCGATAACGTATAGAATTTATTCCTTCACCTTCAAATACTGTAACGCCAAATCCAAAATGGCGTAATTCATTTACTAATTCATTACAACGGTCTAGCAAACTAACTTGATACGTAATATATCCAATTGCTAATTTATTTTCTATATAACCGCCTAATAATAGTCCCGCACTAAAGCCGATGACATAGGCAACAATGTTCATCCAATTTGATAAATCTTGAAACACAATACCTAAACTGACAATGTAAATAGCCCCTTCTAACAATCCTACACCTGCAGCGGATCTTGTTTGATTCTTTACAAGCAAAATCGTACGGATTGTTAAAGTTGGAACGTAAATAATTTGAAGCACAAAAATAAGTAAAGCTTGTAACATTGGTATCCACCTCTTTCGCAAATTCTTTTGTCATGATAACATACATAAGCTTTAGAAATCGATGGGTTTTTTAATTTTTTTTAATTTTTTTTCATACTATTGAAATGCCCCAAAAATAAGCGTATTATGTTTGGCATAAATTCGATAAGTACCAGTAAATCATTCGTATTATATCATTTATTTTTAAAAGCAAAAAAGGAACCTGATTAGGTCCCTTTCATCAGAGTTCTATGTTTTTCGAAGCATTTTCCTTTTGCTTCTCTTCTTCTTTTACTAGCTGCATATTTGCATAGGCTAAATTCGCAATCATTAAAAAGTGTCCACCCAATATTCCAGTACCGAATGCCCACATTTCCATTTCATGCTCAATTTCAAACATAATGATAGCCCCTAATATTGCGGCTGCAAATCGGTTTAGAACTCCTAATCCAGGAGCCTTTTCTTTCATCACGATACTTCTTCCTAATTTCTCCACTCTGCGAGCTAATAGCCAAAGACAATATGCGCTAACTGCTAAACCGATACCGAACCCTGTCACTTGTTTCCCAAACGGAGTAACCGCCCACATTAGTAGTAAACCACTAAAGATCGTATACAATTGTAATCGATATACACGTAAGGCTACTTGAATCAAAATATCCGCTCCTAATTTCACATTTTATTATGTGTCAGAAGAAAAGCAGCAACTTACACAGTTGCTGCTTTCTCTTGTTCTTGTTCCATTTTTTGAATTTCAACACGTTTAATTTGATAAGCATCTTTTTCTAACACTTTAAATTCATAGCCTTCTGCTTCAACGTATTGTCCTTCTTCGATTTCATGATTTTGCATCATAATCCATCCACCGATTGTATCCACATCGTCTTCTTCAATGTGTAATCCAAACAAATCTTTTACTTCTGAGATAAGCACTTTTCCATCAACAATTTTATGATACTCGTTCACATGTTGAATTGGTGGTGCTTCATCTTCATCATATTCATCACGAATTTCGCCGACGATTTCCTCCAATATATCTTCAAGCGTTACAATTCCAGCTGTTCCTCCGTACTCATCATATAAAACAGCCATTGGAATTCGCTTCTTCTGCATTTGCAGTAATAAATCATGAATTGGAGTCGTTTCCATAACTTCAATAATCGGACGCATATACGTGCGAATCGATGATAAATCTTCTTGATCGTTGTTCATATATCGAATAAAGAAATCTTTTACGTTGACCATACCGATAATATCATCTTTATCTTCTCCAAAAATCGGATAACGTGTGTATCGTTCATTTTGGATTACTTTCATGTGTTCTTCTACTGAATCTTCAAGATAGAAACCAACGATTTCTGTACGCGGTACCATGATTTCTTTCGCAATGCGATTATCAAATTCAAAGATATTATTTACATACTTGTATTCAGCTTGATTAATTTCGCCACTTTCATAGCTATCCGAAAGAATAAGACGTAATTCTTCTTCTGTATGAGCTACTTCATGTTCAGAAGCTGGTTTCAAACCGAATAAACCAGTTATAACACGAGCTGAACCGTTCAATACCCAAATAAATGGATACATGATTTTATAGAACATCATTAACGGAGTTGCCAATAACAACGTTACTTTTTCAGCCTTTTGAATTGCCAGCGTTTTCGGAGCTAATTCCCCTACTACAACGTGTAAATATGTCATTAGCATAAAAGCAAGACCAAAAGTTAATACTGATGAAATAGAAGGATTTATGTTCCATTTCTCAAATAACGGGTGTAATAACTTTTCGATTGTCGGTTCACCTAACCAACCTAATCCCATAGCTGTAACTGTAATACCTAATTGACAAGCAGATAAATATTCATCTAAATTTGTTGTTACCTTTTTCGCTGCTAACGCACCGCGTTTCCCTTCCGCAACAAGCTGATCAATGCGACTTGAACGTATCTTAACAATCGCAAACTCTGCTGCTACGAAAAATCCAGTAAATGCGATTAAAATCGCAACCATGACTAAATTAAATATTTCCAATGAATCCCCTTAGTTAAAAAACTAAGGTGTCCACCTCCTGTATACTATAATGTTTTCTTATTTGTTCGTTAGAAAACATAGCCCGATACAAAAATTAAAGAGGTCGGATTTCACTTATTCTATAATAATAGAGCAAGTGTCTGTATTAAAGCTGTCGTTTGACCAGATAAAGATTTCGATATTTTTTCACGTTGTGAATCAGTCAATTCATCTAAAAGAGGCTTTAACTCTGTTAGTTCTGCTTCTAATCTATGAATATGGTCTGTCACTTCATTCACATGTTTCGAAACGTGTTCATTGATACCGAGCAGCTTCTTCTCCTCGATCTTCTCTTTAATCTCACAAAGCGGCATATGCATTTCTTTGCACTTCTCAATAAATTGTAATGTCTCAAATGCTGTTTCGTCGTAATAGCGATAATTAGATTGAGATCGCTCCGCTTTTAAGATACCTAGATTCGTATAATAATCAATCGTTCGTTTCGACACGTGAGCCATGAGAGCCAACTGTCCGATTCGATACACCTTCCCAACGATCTTCCCCCCTTGTTTATATTACTATTATCATACAATACATAAACTGTACAGTCAAACGTGATGGTTATCATTCACAAATTTCTAAATTTCATCCTTTATTAATAAAAACAATTAATCTATAACTATACAGCTTTTTCCTTTCAACCTTTCTTATTTAACAGCATACCTTACTAATAACGATTGCTTGTATAGGAGGAGATTAATATTAAAAAAACTATCATTTCTCATTTTTATAATGAAGAATACCTACTTCCATGGTGGCTTATGCATCATACAAAAATATTTGATCACGGCATATTAATTAATAGAGGTTCTACTGATCGTTCCGTAGAGATTTGTAAATTATTCGCACCCCACTGGGAAGTGCGAGATTCCAGATTTCTTGAGTTTGATCCAACAAATACTGATATTGAAGTGATGGGAATTGAAAGAGAAATTTCAGGTTGGAAAATCGTTTTAAATACTACTGAATTCTTTTGTTGTAATAATACAGAAGAGTTTTTCTCATCTCTTCATGCACTAGGACAAAATATGTATGCGATTAGAATGATTTTAATGATAGATAGCCATAAGTACAATTATTCAAAGCCAAGATACTCTATCCCATTAGTAGAACAACGATACCACGGCGTCTTCCCTTATAACCCAAAACTCGGATGTGCCTGGAGATTTATTCACAATCATCTAGATGGTGCATATTTACCTGGTAGACATTATTCGCGGCACGGGAATATAGTTTATGACTATCCTTCATTTATTTTAAAATTTTATTTTAGCCCTTGGAATGAACAGTCAAAGGCAAGAAAATTACAAATTACACCTACCCTTTCAAAAATAGGTGTTCAAATGGGACTCCAAACACATTACGGTCAATCTCCTGAAGAACTGGAAACACGTTTTTTAGAGCTTAGTAACGTAACTCAAGACCTCCGTAATAATCCTGAATATCAAGAATTATTTCCAAAGTTTAAACCATAATGTTTTTTGCATGGTCATCACCTCACACCATTTCATCCGCTTAATCAAAAACAATCTCATTTGCATAAAATATGAATACTGTATATATTATAAATTTTTATTTTAGGAGGAAAAAATGAAAGCTGTTATTCTTGCTGGTGGATACGGTACAAGAATTGGGGAAGAAACACATTTAAAACCAAAACCTATGATTGAGATTGGAACAAAACCTATTCTATGGCACATTATGAGTTTGTTTAGCCATTATGGGATCACTGAGTTTATTATTTGCTTAGGCTATAAAGGATATGCAATTAAAGAGTTTTTTCTAAATTACAACTTACACATGTCAGATTTCACAATACATTTAAGCGATAACACAATTACTAGCCATTCTCATCCTATAGAACCATGGAAAGTTACATTAATTGATACTGGTCTAAATACCGAAACAGGTGGACGAGTTAAAAAGATAAAAAATTATGTTGGAGACGAACCTTTCTGTCTCACTTATGGTGATGGATTAAGTAATGTAAATATAAAAGAACTTATTGCATTTCATAAAAAACACGGAAAAATGGCTACTGTTACAGCCGTACAACCTCCTGGTAGATTTGGTTCTCTCGTTTTAGATAAACAATCTGTCACATCCTTTCAAGAAAAACCACTAGGTGATGGTGGATGGGTTAACGGTGGATTTTTTGTTTTAAATCATGATATTTTCAATTACATTAGTGGAGATAAGTCTGTTTTGGAAACCGAAACTTTAGTTCAGTTAGTAAACAAAAATGAACTGGCAGCATTTCAGCATACTGGTTTTTGGCATCCCATGGATACATTGCGCGATAAAAATAAATTAGTCGAGCTATGGGAAAATAATGACGCTCCATGGAAGGTCTGGTAATATGACTTCATCATCTTTTTGGAATAAGAAAAAAGTATTTATTACAGGACATACTGGCTTTAAAGGCTCATGGCTCACCCTTTTTTTAACTTCTTTAGGTGTAGAAGTAATCGGCTACTCTTCTCACCCTCCCTCAACTCCTAACCTTTTTGAACAATGTAACGCAGCAAAAGAGTGCATTACAATTGAAGGAGACATTACAGATTACGATTCTTTATTCCATGCCATAAAACAGCACAAACCTGATATGATATTTCATTTAGCAGCTCAACCAATCGTCACCACTTCATACAAAGATCCTATTGATACATTTAAAACAAACGTCTTAGGCACTGTTCACGTATTAGAAGCAGCAAAGTACGTCGAAAGCGTACGTCTCATTATTAATGTTACGAGTGATAAATGTTATGCGAATGATGGGAGCGGTAATCGAGCATTTGTAGAATCCGACCGTTTAGGGGGCTATGATCCATACAGTGCTAGTAAGGCTTGCGCTGAATTAGTTGCAACATCATATCAAAAATCTTTTTTTCACACGAACACCCTTTCACTCGCCTCAGTAAGAGCAGGCAATGTCATCGGTGGTGGTGATTGGGCAGAAAATCGCTTATTCCCAGATATCATTCGTGCATATTTACAAGACCGTCCTTTAAGTATTCGAAACAAAAATGCTATCCGACCGTGGCAACATGTTTTGGATCCTTTACATGGATATATCCTTTTAGCTGAGAAACTTTGGAAGCATAAAGAGTATGCAGAAGCATGGAATTTCGGACCAATTAACGAGGCTAACAGAACCGTCCATGATGTCATTCAATCTGTAATAAAATTATGGAATAAACCATTAACAATACTTTCTCCCACTATAAATACTCCTTATGAATCACCTATTTTAACACTCGATAGTACAAAAGCAGTAAATAAACTGGACTGGACTCCTAAGCTATCCACAGAAAATGCTATCGCTTGGACCGTTGAATGGTACGAAAAATATGCATCCGGTGAAAATATAGAATCATTCACACGACAACAAATCGATGCATTCAAAAATTTATAAGGGGGCTATAAAATGGAACAGAAAAAATGCCGTTTTTGCCATTCATTACTCACAAATACTTTTTTAGATTTAGGCGTTTCTCCTCTCGCTAACTCATTTGTAGCTCCAGAACACTCATATAAAATGGAGCCATTTTATCCGCTGCACACGTTTGTTTGTAACTCTTGTTTACTTGTACAATTAGATGAATTTGAATCTCCGCACAATATTTTTCATGACTATTTATACTTTAGCTCTTATTCCTCCAGTTGGCTACTACACGCTAAGCAATATGTAGAAATGGCGATTAAGCGTTTCAACTTAACAAACCATTCGAAAGTGATTGAAATCGCAAGTAACGATGGATACTTATTACAATACTTCCAAAAAGAAAACATCAATACTACTGGAATTGAACCAGCGAAAAACGTAGCAGAAATCGCTATCCAAAAAGGAATTCCTACTGAAGTGAATTTTTTCAGCAATGACTTAGCAAAAAAGTTACCACAAGCTGATTTAATCGTCGCAAATAACGTATTAGCACATGTTCCAAACTTGCATGATTTTGTCGCCGGTTTAAAAACGTTATTAAAGCAAGATGGCACGATAACAATTGAATTCCCTCACTTATTAAACCTCATATCCTTTAAACAGTTTGACACAATCTATCATGAGCACTTCTCTTACTTCTCTCTTATAAGTCTTCAAAAAGTTTTAGCTTATCATCATTTGAAAATTGTTGATGTAGAAGAGCTTTCAACGCACGGTGGTTCCTTGCGTATTTTTATAAACCATCATAATGCCTCATCCACTATCCATTGCAATGTTACAAAATTAATCCAAAAAGAAGTAGATCACGGGCTAGATACATTAGATTGCTATCTCCTTTTTTCTGAACGCATAGAACAATTGAAAATAAGTATTTTAAAGTTTTTTATCGAAACAAAAGCTTTAAACAAACAAATTATCGGTTACGGCGCTCCCGCTAAAGGAAACACCCTTTTAAATTATTGTGGAATCGGAAAAGAATTTCTATCTTATACGGTAGACAAAAATCCTTATAAACAAAATCTCCTTTTGCCAGGAACTCGTATTCCTATAAAATCCCCAGAAGAAATTAAACGGACAAAACCTGATTATATTCTCATATTACCTTGGAATTTAAAGGAGGAAATTATGAAAGAATGCTCCTTCATCCGTGAATGGGGCGGCAAATTTTTAGTGATGATCCCAGAAGTAGACGTGATCGAACCATGAAAAAAATCCTTGTAACAGGCGGTAGTGGATGGATTGGTAAATATGTTGTACATTCACTTATACAAAAGGGTTATGAAGTTCACGCCACTTACAATAAAAATAAGCCTTCTCACCTTTCCTGCCATTGGCATAAAGTAAACTTACTTCGCGATGAAGAAATAAAAAAACTCATTTACGAAATTAAACCTACTTACCTTTTTCATTTAGCTTGGGAAGCAGTGCCGCCCAAATGCTATGTATCCATCAATAATTATTATTGGCTCCAGTCCAGTATTTCTTTAATCCAACACTTCACAACATGTGGTGGAAAACGAGTAGTTGTAGCAGGTACCGGTGCTGAGTACGAGTGGTTTAACGGTGTATTATTTGAAGATTCACCGCTTCTTTCCTATAAAACACCTTATTCATTATGTAAAAATGCATTGCACTCCTGGTTACAATCGTACGCAAAACAAACCGGCCTCAGCATGTGTTGGGGCCGAATTTTTCATATGTATGGCCCTTACGAACATGGTAATCGACTTGTATCTAACATTATCACTTCATTATTAAAAAACGAGGAAGCACTATGTACACATGGAAATCAATCTCGAGATTTTCTCCATGTGAGTGATGTCGCTGACGCTCTTGTGACCTTATTACAGTGTAACGTTACAGGTACGATAAATATCGCTTCTGGTCACTCTGTACAAATTAAAGAATTAGCTTCTATCATTGCCAAAAAGATAGGAAAAGAAAATTTAATTAAACTAGGTGCTATCCCTTTTCCTAAAGATGAACCTTTATTTGTCGGCGTTAATGTGGAACGTTTAAAAACTGAAGTAAAGTGGCTACCAACTTACGATCTAAACACAGGAATTGAGGAAACTATTTTTTGGTGGGAATCATTTATAAAAAAGCATAACGATATGCATCACTGAAACGCAGATCCTTTGTTCCTCCCGCTAGTTCTCTATACCATGTTTCTAATCTTTCAGGTGTAATAATATGATGCGTCCCCATTCCCGCATGTATACTACCTTGAGAAAGAGTTGGCCCGATTTGTAATTTGCGCCTTTTGATCGCATCATTCCACGGACTAAATCCAAACCATACAATACATGCAAGAGGTGGGTAATTCATAGACTCATGCATAGTTAAATGTCTTCCAGCCGTATAACTTCCATATTCGTGATTGTGAATGAACCTCCCTCTTCTCCACAGCTCCCAATCTCCAGGCAAGTAACCGTGAAATCGCTGTTTCATTAGAGAAATACTATACCTAAGTTTTGGATAATTATAGTTTGGATTTTCTACCATTATAAGGCCTTCTAACCAGTACATCCTCCCTCCTAAGTCTTTTAGTGATTTCCAGAACTGCTCTTTATCTTGTACACAAAGAAACTCAGTCGTATTTAAAATTATTTTCCACCCTTCTACCTCTTGTTCAACCCCCATTACTTCACGATCTGTTGCTAGTGCATCAAATTCTGGATTTTCAGAATCTCGCACTTCCCAATGCGGTGCGAACTTTTTGCAAATTTCCACAGAGCGATCTGTAGAACCTTTATTAATTAAAATACCATGATCAAACAGTTTCGTATGATGCATAAGCCACCACGGTAATAAATACTCTTCATTGTAAAAATGAGAAATAACGGTTGTAGTTATAATAATCTCCTCCTCTTTCTCTATTAATCTACTTTTTCATCCTACTCTTAATATACTTATCAGTTATGTAATTGGTTTCTTTTATTTTTAAAATATGTTTTTCTACCATATACTATGCTTTCTTCGACAACCACCATTTTCTAAAGAATCAACTCCGTACAATTAACATCCCAATAAACTGAAAATTAAGTTATAATATCATTATAAAATTATGAAGGAGGAATGCGCTCATGTACTACAACACTTCATTCGAAAACGATCAACCTGTAGTCCGTCTATAATCTAAGACGGGCATTCATATAACAAGTGCACCATGCCTCGTCTTAGGGAATAAATCATAACCCTAAAAATAGACGGAGGTCATTCAAATGAAACAAACCATTTTAGGAGCTATATGTTTATCACTAGCAGCAAGTATTTGGGGCGGTATGTACGTCGTTAGTAAATACGTACTCGACTTTATCCCGCCGCTTACACTCGTTTGGCTACGCTTTATTATCGCTTTTGTTGTTTTATATGTGATTTTGAAAACAACTGAAAAAAAGCAAAAGAAAAACGTAACCATACACAAAAAAGATTGGCTATTATTCGCTTGGATCGGATTCGTAGGTTATTTCATTTCGATCACATGTCAATTTATCGGAACGAAATTATCCGATGCTCATACAGGCTCCTTAGTGACATCAGCTACACCTGCATTTATGGTTATATTTGCAGCGCTCATTTTAAAAGAGAAACTAACTGCTCGTAGACTTTTATCAACTATAATAGCGACAATCGGTGTCGTTATCGTTATCGGATGGGATTTTGAAATCGGCTCCTATTTTATCGGTACAATCATTTTAGTTGGGGCCGCTATTACGTGGGCTTTACTGTCCATTTATGTAAAAATCGCTTCCGCTCGATTTTCATCTTTAGTTATTACAACGTACGCAATATTTTTTTCACTCTTTTTCATTACACCTTTTATGGTATGGGAATTCCAAACAAATCCTATTGAACATATGAACATGTATGTAGTATTAGGCGTACTCTATTTAGGAATCATCTCAACCGCAGGTGCATTTTTTCTTTGGAATAAAGGATTAGAATTAATGGATGCTAGCATCGGCTCATTATTTTTCTTCTTTCAACCTATCGTTGGATCATTACTTGGTTGGTTCTTATTAAATGAGACGTTAAGCAGTAACTTTTTTATTGGTGGTATCCTTATTATATGTAGTGTTATAATTACTACTTTTGAAAAGCGAAAATAGTATAAAAAACAGGCAGAGACTTAGTCTCTGCCTGTTCGTATAATTGGGTCTTGATCATGGAACCCTATACAAATTGGTATATTACTTTGTACTCCACTACATGCAATTTACGCAGTCCAATGTGCTGGACGAGACAACACTTTCGGCAATTTCGTATGTTTGTCCCCTCTCGCCGCATTAATTTGAACTTGCGTAAGAAAAACACTATTTGTAAAATCTGTCCCGCGAATGTCTGCATCTCGCAAGTCTGCTCCGATGAGATCCGCTCCCCTTAAATTTGCATCTCGTAAATTAGCCGCAATAAGGTACGCCCCTCTTAAATTTGCTCCTTGTAAATCTTTCTTTTTCAGATTCGCTCCCATAAGGTCTGCTCCGCGGTGACTGATTCGTTTTTTACGTGCAACATTCATTTCCTTCCATACTAATTCACTCGTCTCTAAAAGGAGAATGTTCACTTCTGCACGGTGTAATGGCACATTTACTTCCATTAACTCATCTGGACTTAAATTAGAAAGACGCTCTGTCTCTTCAATTGCTTCCTTCAGCTCTTTATGAATTGTTTGCGTCGACTTTAATAGAATAGCCTCATTCAAATACCACAGCATTTCATGAAGCTGATGCATAACTGGAAAAGCATCATACATTTTTCTCGCATGCTGAGCATCTTTCCGCCAATCAATTCCTTTAAACGTAACTTGAGAAATCTTTTGTCCAGCACCGAAACATTCAAATACTGTACAACCTTTATACCCTTTTCCTCTAAGATCTCTATGTATACTACATTTATAATCTGATTGTAAATTTGTACAAGGTTTACCACCATCTTTATTCACCGCAAAATCTATTGATGCTGCAAACGGTAATGCTACACAACATAATCCAAAACATTTTTCACAATCCGCTTTTAAACTATTGTAATTTACATCCTCTTCTACACGAAAATAGTCGTTATGATTAGTCAAAATATATACCCCCTGTTGTCTTTTGACTATTTCATAATATTCCAACTGCACTAAATAATCAATTTTAAAACAAATGGACCTATTTCATTTCAAACAACAACATAATCCGTCTATTTCTTTTCATTTAAAAAGGACACCCACTACAACATTAATTATAATTAAATTAAGAACTTTCAAATAACGAGGAGGATTACGATGGCATTAGAAATGAAAACAAACTGTCAAATTTGCGACCATTCCCTTCAGCCTGATTCTGAAGCATACATATGCGTGTATGAATGTACATTTTGTGCACCATGTACAGAGGAAAGACAAAACGTTTGCCCAAATTGTGGCGGCGAGTTAGTACGTAGACCGAAGAAGAAATAGAAAAAAGCAAAGCGATATCGCTTTGCTTTTTTCTGTTTCTGGGGTATATAGAAATTCTACCAATCACAAATTAAACATTTAAAAACTTAACACAAACAGGCTCTGGTACAACAACATCAGATTGTAACAGTGTTAACTTCCCTGTCGTTTCATTTCTTGAAAATAGCACAAGATTATGTGACTTTTCATTTGTAGCAATAAGAAATTTTCCAGTAGGATCTAACACAAAGTCCCTCGGCCAATTTCCTTCTGTAGATGTATGTGCAACAAATGTAAGTTCACCTGAGTTTTGATTTACACTGAAAACAGCGATACTATTATACCCACGATTCGCCGCATATACAAAACGGCCATCAGAAGAAATATGAATAGCACTTCCTTGACTATTTCCATCAAATTCTTTTGGAACTGTAGAAATATACTGCAACTCTGTAAAGGATCCTTCTTCCGGATAATATGTTAACACAATGACTTCCGAACTAAGTTCAGTCATCACATAAGCGTACTTTCCATTTGGATGAAAAGCAATATGTCTCGGACCGCTTCCTGGGTTCACAGACAAGCTATTCACTTCTTTTAATGTACTATCTTTTATTCCATATGTAATTATTTTATCAATCCCTAAATCAACACCTACCACATATTTTTCATCAGGAGTATATCCCGCGTAATGTGCATGTGGTTTTTCTTGTCTTTCTTTATTTGGACCTAAACCTTCATGTGCCATAATAGATGAAGCAGGATTTACAGTTCCATTTTCTTCATCTACTTCAAAAGACTCAATCGTTCCTTTATGGTAATTCGCTGTAACTACCGTTTGATTTCCACTATCCACACTAATATGACAAGGAGAAGCCCCTTCTACTACTTGTCTATTTTGTTCCTCTAGCTCTCCAGTATGACTATTAATCAAATAAGCAGCTACACCACCAGCTTCTCCTTCTTTTACAACAGAATAGAGATATTGATTATTTTTGCTAATCGTTACATATGTAGGGTTATCCAGCTTAGCCGCAAGTGTTACATTACTAACTTTTTGCGCTTCCGTATGTAAAGTAAAAGTATATATTCCTTCACTATTTTCTTTCGTGTAAGTTCCAACATATCCAATAAACTCTTTGTTATCCGTCATTTTCATAACCCTCTCCCTATAGTTTTTGTTCATCACACTTCTTACTAAGCAACCTAAAACTATTATTCATTGAAAGAATATCCTAAAAAATCGGAGTACCTCTTTATACGCTACCATATTTTTCTGCCAAATAGCCTCTAAACCCACTTTTTCTGAAAAGCTGCTATACTTTCATATTCTTCTTCCAAGTGACGGGCCAAACGAATATAGATCGGTGTTAAATCTTTATATTTCTCCACACTTTCCATGTTTGGCTCATGATAAAAATTGGCACCTACCATATTAGAAACTACATGTAATGTATCTACTTCACCTAAGCTATATAAACCGAGGATTGCCGCTCCTAGGCAAGAGCTTTCGAAACTTTCAGGAACGTATACGTCTTGATGAAAAATATCTGCCATCATCTGTCTCCAAAGTTCTGACCTTGCAAAACCACCTGTCGCTTGAATTTTTTTCGGTTCGCCAATTAGTTCTTTTAACGCAAGAAGAACTGTATACAAGTTATAAATGATTCCCTCTAAAACAGCACGTATAAGATGCTCTTTCTTATGATGTAGTCCAAGCCCAAAGAAAGATCCCCGCGCATTTGCATTCCATAAAGGAGCTCTTTCGCCTGCTAAATACGGATGAAATAATAAACCATCAGATCCAGGATTCACTTTTGCCGCTATTTCCGTAAGCACTTCATATGGATCTTTTCCTAAACGCTTCCCATGCTCAACTTCTAACGTACATAATTGGTCGCGAACCCACCTAAAAATCATACCACCATTATTAACCGGTCCACCAATTACCCAAAGGTCCTCAGTTAACGCATAACAAAAAGTCCTACCTTTCGGATCCGTTACAGGATGATTTGTGACAACTCGCACTGCACCGCTCGTACCAATTGTAATAGCAACTACTCCAGGTTCTATTGCATTTACACCTAAATTCGATAGTACCCCATCACTCGCACCGATTATAAAAGGAGTAGTAACAAGTACATTCATCTCTCTTGCAAGTTCTTCATTTATCCCTATTAAACTGTGCGTCGTTGGAACAACTGTAGATAGCTTTTTATCGGTAATTCCTGCGACACGAAGAGCTGCCTCATCCCATTTTAAAAATTTCAAATTGAACATTCCTGTTGCTGATGCAATAGAATAATCAATTACATATTCCTTAAATAACTTATAGAAAACATACTCTTTAATAGAGATGAATTTATAGCTTTTTGCAAACAACTCATCATGTTCATTCTTAAGCCAAACTAATTTCGAAAGTGGTGACATAGGATGGATTGGTGTTCCAGTACGAAGGTAAATTTCATGACCATTCATATCATTCTTTATTTTTTCTGCCCAGCTTGCGCTTCTATTATCTGCCCAAGTGATACATCTCGTTAACGGCTTCCCTGCTTCGTCTACAGCAATGACACTATGCATTGCCGAACTAAAAGAAATACAAAGAATATCAACTGGCTGCACATTACTTGATTGTATAGTTTCTTTAATCGTATGTATGACCGCTTGAAAAATCTCTTCTGGATCTTGTTCTGCTGTTTCTGGTGCGGGAGAATATAAAGGATATTCAATCCCATGACTTGCAATAACTGATCCATCAATCGAAAACAAAACTGATTTTGTACTAGTTGTCCCAATATCTACACCAATCATATATTTCGAGCTCACTATGTAACCCCTTTCAAATTATTCCTATAACAAAAGAGCACCATGATGTATACAAAAAAGACGCTCCCTTATGAGAGCTACGTTTTAATAAACTTCTCTCTCATAAGGAGGTCCTTTTCATAACTATAGTGCTATTTTGAAAAGTGAAATCTTCATTTCATTATAACTTAGGCGCTTTCGCCCAATCCGCAGCAAACTTTTCAATACCTTGATCTGTTAATGGGTGCATAGCAAGTTGTTCAATGACTTTATAAGGAATTGTTGCAATGTGAGCACCTGCCATCGCTACACGAGTGACATGGTCTGGGTGTCTGACAGAAGCCGCAATAATTTGTGTATCTAATTGATGAACATCGAATAATTCAGCAATTTTAGCAACTAATAATACGCCATCTTCAGAAATATCATCTAAGCGTCCTAAAAATGGAGAGACGTACGTTGCACCTGCTCGAGCAGCTAAAAGAGCTTGGTTCACAGTGAAAATAAGTGTAACGTTCGTTTTCACACCTTTTTCAGTAAGGTAGCGGCAAGCTTCTAATCCTGCTAGTGTCATCGGAAGTTTTATCGTGATGTTTTTATCACCACCGTTAATTTTAATTAGTTCTTCTGCTTGAGAGATCATTTCTTCAGCTGCAACAACATCTGGAGTTACTTCTGCCGAAACAGATTCAACGTTAGGTACTGCCTGACAAATTTCTGCAATACGGTCTTCAAACTTAATGCCCTCTTTCGCTACTAAAGAAGGATTCGTTGTAACGCCAGCTAAAACCCCTAGTTTATATGCCTTTTTTATGTCCTCAAGATTTGCAGTATCAATAAAAAACTTCATGATTCATTCCCTCCATTTTTTAAACGCTAACGAGTTATAATTTTAAAATTTTTATTTCTTTTCTACTGCATGTCCGCCAAATTCATTGCGCAGTGCTGCTACAACTTTTCCTGTAAATGTATCATTGTCTAATGAGCGGTAGCGCATTAATAGAGACATTGCGATAACAGGAGTTGCTGTTTGAAGGTCTAATGCTGTTTCTACTGTCCATTTTCCTTCACCAGAAGAATGCATAACGCCCTTAATTTCATCCAGTTTTGCATCTTTAGAAAATGCATTTTCAGTTAATTCCATTAACCATGAACGAATGACTGAACCGTTGTTCCATACTCTTGATACTTTTTCATAATCGTAGTCAAATTCACTCTTCTCTAAAACCTCAAATCCTTCACCAATGGCAGCCATCATTCCGTATTCAATTCCGTTGTGAATCATTTTTAAAAAGTGACCACTACCAGCTTTTCCTGCATATAAGAATCCATTTTCTACAGCTGTATCTCGGAAAATAGGTTCAACGATGTCCCAAGCTTCTTGATCTCCTCCGATCATGTAACAAGCACCATTACGAGCACCTTCCATTCCGCCAGAAGTTCCTGCATCCATAAAGTGAATGCCATCTGTCTTTAGTTGCTCATATCGGCGAATAGACTCTTTATAATGTGAATTCCCAGCTTCAATTAAAATATCTCCTTTTGATAACAGCGGTGTAACCTCATTAATAACAGAATCAACAACAGCGTGCGGAACCATAACCCATAGAATTCTTGGTGATTCTAATGATTGAACAAGTTCGTTTAAACTAGACGTACCTGTAGCCCCATACGCTTTCATTTCTTCCACTGCACTCGTATTTAAATCGAATGCAGCTACTTCATGTTTATGATCAATTAAATTCTTCCCTAAATTTAATCCCATTTTACCTAAACCAATTAATCCTACTCTCATAATACAATTCCTCCTTGAATTACCTTTCATCATAAATACATGTTAATAAAATGATGAATATCTTTTGTCATATTGCTTTACTTATAAGAATGTACTTATTTTTTCAATCCCTCATCTAACCACCATTTAAATTCACTTTCTTGTAATAGAGCATGAGCAGCATCCGGACCATACGAGCCAGACTCATATTCATGAAAAGGTAACAAGTTTTCTTCGAACGCTTCAAGGATTGGCTGCACCCATTCCCATGACAATTCAACCTCTCTCCAGTGTGCAAAGAATGTAGAATCTCCACATACAGCATCATAGATAAGCCTTTCGTAGGCTTCAGGTATTCCCACTCCTGTTTGCTCACAAGTAAAATGAATACGGATCGGTTCTAGCTCTCCATTGTTCAATGGATTTTTACTATTTAATTGGAGTGAAACATTTTCATTTGGGCTAATTTCAATGATTAACAAATTAGACTCTGCATTTGGATTACTATCTTGATATTGCTGTTTTAATGTATTTTTAAACTCAATTACAATACGAGTAGACTTTTCTTTCATTCTTTTTCCTGTTCGTATGTAAAAAGGAACATCAGTCCAAAATGGGTTATCAATCCATAAGCGAGCCGCAACATATGTATCTGTTTGAGAAGAAGGATTTACTCCTGGTTCCTCTCTATACGCTACAACTTGTTGTCCTTTTATCTCTCCTGAAGCATACTGTCCGCGAATGATATGGTTCTGAACGTCTTCTTTTTTCACTTTACGAAGAGTTTCCATTACCTTTCGTTTTTCCTCACGAATTTCACATGCATTTATCTTTTCCGGCAGATTCATAGCAGTCATCATTAATATTTGCAACATATGATTTTGAACCATATCGCGAATGGCTCCTGCATGATCATAATATGCTGCCCTTTCTTCTACCCCAACCGTTTCACTAGCTGTTATTTGTACATTCGCTATATGTTCTTTATTCCAAATCGATTGGAGAACAGGATTTGCAAATTCAAGTGCTTCAATGTTTTGAATCATCGGTTTACCTAAATAATGATCAATACGGTATATTTCGTCTTCTTCAAACGTTCGACTAAGCTTATCATTCAGCTCTCGGGCAGATGTAAGATCATGACCAAACGGTTTCTCAATCATCAGGCGCTTCCATCCATCCGTTCCATCGAGTCCACTTTCCTTAATATTTAAAGCAATGGTCTCAAAGAAGTCAGGAGTAACTGAAAGGTAGAACATTCTATTCCCTTGTATATTTTGTTCTTCTTCCCTTTCACGAACTACTTGTAATAACCTTTTATAATCTTCTGGCTTATTCACATCTAAGGGACAATAACGAAAATACTCTAAAAAATCTTCTATTTTCGGAGTACCTTCATCTTTGCGACGAGAAAAAGTGTCTATGGATTCTTTTACTCTTTTTTGAAAATCTAAATGAGATACTTCACGTCTTCCAAGCCCAATAACGGATATTGGCTTTGGAATCTTTTGATCTCTATATAAGTTATATAGCGCGGGGTAAATTTTTCTTTTAGCTAAATCTCCTGTTGCTCCAAATAAAACAAAGGTCATTGATTCCAATTTCAGTCCCCCTCGTGATGTATAGTCATTGTCACCTTAGTAAAAATGCATTGTACAGAAGCTACTATTATTTTTGATCCAACCTTACTTCTTAACTTCTAATTTTTTATATTTGTCGCTTTCTAATTGTCCCCAATATTAATAGTGGCAATTCAAAGCATTTTTACCACATGCTACTTACTTATTTTAACTTATATAAAATAACTTAATTACTTTTAGTAATTTAATTACGTTACGTCTATCATATTAACTACATAGATTATAATCGTCAAGAAAAGTGTCTCGAATTAAAAATTTTAATTCCGTAACATCTTATTAGAAATATGTTCATGAACTGAATAATAAAAAGGCAAGACCGAACATATTCTTGTTCGATTTTGCCTTTTTACTATTGTTTCAAATGATTTTTAACTGCCCTTATAACTAATTCATGATCCTCTTCTGGTGGTAATCCTGAAACTGTTATCATTCCAATAACTCCTACATCTTTTATTTGGACAGGAACACAGCCACCAAACGCAGCATAATCCGACCTATCTAAAAGATACTTTTCATTATATGGAACGCCCGTTATTTCACTTTGTATCTGCATATAATACGAGCTATGATTATGCAAAGAAACAACTCGTTTTTTACGCTCAATCCATTGCGTATTTTCCGCAGTTGTCCCTGTCATCTTGAAATGAAATAGTTGCACACCATTTTTCGCTATATCAACAGCAATCAATTTCCCTTCTTGCCTCGCCGTTTCAACGATAAATAAACCTATTTGCAGTGCATCTTCATTTGTAAAAGAGGAAAATTGAAGTGTTTCCTCCTCTATTAAAATTTGCTTACTTATTTCATTCAAATTTGAAGCGCTCATATGTTTATCCCCCTTACTCACTTTATGCCACATTGATATTTTTGAATTTCTGTGACTCTATCGTACGGCCTTTCCATATAACTAATACCGTAAAGCGTATTCTTTTCTTCTTGGTGCTATTATGAATTATATTTAACGCCTTAAAAAAGTATGTCCTTTCGTACTAAACATCTCGTATAGAAGTTTTCTTCCGGATATTTCTTACAAGCATAAAAAAACCAGTTACTTAGGCAACTGGTTCGCTAACAATTTCATATGGGATATCCATTCAACCAAACTAATGCTTGTTCATAATCATCAAAAAATTTCACAGATTCTTTTGTATTGGACTGTTGTAAATAATTCAGTATCTCCCCTTCTTCAAGGAGAAAAGCAATTGCCTTACTGTGATTCAAAATCGTTTCATTGAAAAACTTATCTTTCCATGCTTTTTGAACAGAAAAATGATCTGGCGTGTACCCTTTTCTATCTACCAGCAATTTGTATTTCCGACCCTCGGAAATGAATTGCTGACAAACCTGCTCGAAGCCATTAAACCATTCATAAACATCATCTGTTTTAATCTTGCCAATAAGATGGGTAACAATTATATCTCCTGAAACTGTTGTGCTTATATTCAGCTTACTCAACTTGGAATCATCTCCCTTAGTTACAATTATGCGGAAATATCTCATAAAATCAATAAGATAAAATTGTTACGCATTAAAAAAGGACAAACTCTCCAAACGGAGAAGTCTGTCCCAAAATCGTTCTATTTTATTTTGCATTAGAACTAACAATCGTGAATTAGAATAATGATTTAATACTTGCTAAAACAGTAAGTACACCTACAATAATAACAAATACGTTACTCATTTTCCCTTTGTATTTAGCTAGTACTGGTACTTTATTGATTGCATACATCGGTAATAGACATAAGATAGCAGCAACTAATGGACCGCTCAGAGAATCAATAATTCCAAGAATACTTGGATTTGTATAAGCAACAAACCAACATGTTAATACAACAAAAGTAAGGATCATTGTCTTAATTGTTTTTTCTTCAATAACTTTTCCACGTGTTTTACCGAACTTCATAATCACGTCACGCATTACCTCAAATACTCCTATATAATGGCCAAGGAAAGACTTTGTAATAGCCACAAAAGCAATGATTGGAGCTGCAATAGTGATTACAGGCGAATTAAGCTCATTAGCAAGATATGAAAGGATTGATAAGTTTTGCTCTTTTGCCATTTTTAAATCCTCTGGAGTCAAACTCAATGTACTGCTCCAGACGAAGAACATAACAACCACGAATGTCATGATATAACAAACTTTTTGTATTTGCGCACATTTAGCATCAGTAGCTTCTATTCCATACGTAGCTCTCTGTTTTACAACAAATGATGAAATCATAGGTGAATGATTAAATGAGAATACGATGATTGGTAGAATCAACAGTATCGTTCCAAAATATCCTGTTCCTGTTGAAGCAGTAGAAACAGTTGAAAAGCTAAGCATTGACGTATTCCACTGTGGAATTAAAGATATTGCGATAAAAAGTAGAGAAGCTATGAAAGGATACACTAGCATACTCATGATCTTTACAGTAATATCTTGACCAAAATTTAGTATAGCGATAAGACCAAGCACTAATACAAGCGATAAAATGGCCCTTGGAGGCTCTGGCATGTGCAATTGATGCACGATAAAACTACTTGCAGTATTTGTAAGCGCAACCGAATACATTAGCACGATTGTATAAATTGAACCGAAATATACGATGTTAAAAATGATACTTGCTTTATTTCCGAAATACTCTCTAATTGTACCTGTGATCCCCTCATCAGCAGAATTAGAAGCGTATATCATTTTAGCAAGTGCCCTATGTGAGTAATACATAACTGGATATGCAAGCAATGTAATTAGTAGTAATGATAATAAACCACCTGAACCTGCATTAATCGGTAAAAAGAGCACCCCTGCTCCAATTGCAGTTCCAAATAGGCTCAATGCCCATGTAGTATCCTGCTTATGCCACTTTTTCGGATCTGCATATTGCTCATTTTCTAGTGCGATATTTTCAGCTTGAACTTCTATTTTCTTTGCAGTATTCCCGTTCATATAATAACTCCCCCTTGTATCCTATTCTTGCGTATCTCTTTATAGCTAACGAACATTCCCTTTTTTCGGAAAATAAATTCCTTACAAGTTGCCCCACATTGTATGTCCTTCATCATAATGAATCCAAATTGAAACATTCGCTAGTTAGCGTCCTAACATAAATGTTAGCGTTCACAAAAAAGTTTACTCGTACTATCCGCTCTTTATATAAAGACCGCTTAAGAGAACAATATTGAATAGACTTCATAAATACGTTGCAACATTTCTAATAACAGTGTGTTACTTTAATGGTTTCTCTTACTTACTTGTAACAGTAATTTTAGATAAACCGGCCTCTCTTCATTTATGAGGCATTTCTTTCTCAATTCTATACATCACTTTCATAACTTCGGCAGCATTTATGGTATTGATTACACAAGCCACTGAAGCACTTTACATACATTTCGCCTCTAATCACACGCCTTTCTTTCTATTAATCGCATTTTTTATATTTTCTCCAGAGATCATAAAATTTCTCTCGACGCCCTCATTATAACGTGTATATTTATAAAATTAACATTTTTATATTTCCAGAAATATTTAATGGATATAATTTTACATGGATAATAACTTACAGTTAGCATGCAACCCTTGTTCCTATCGCTTATAACGGAATTAATCAGCAAAAAACACAGTAAAATATTGTTTATTCAAGCTACTCATTTTAAAAATATTTATATTCTTCTTTATCTAAAAATTTTATTTTGACTTAAAAAAGATATTCTAATAAATAATTAACGTGGTTAAAAAGAAATTTCTTTTTAAATACATAAACCAATTTTTAGGTTATATATTATCAATATTGCATTCATATACATTTTTAGGAAAATACATATTTTAACTTGATGACAATAAGAGAACCGCTAACATTTTGCAAAAATCTTCGCTAAACGAAAAAATAAAATAAGCTGCCCATATGGACAGCTTATTTACATCATTATCATTGTTAGGAGTGGGCAAACGAATCACTTCAATGTCATCTTAATTTTAGTTTTTTCAACTCTTCTTCAGGGATATTTCTATGTTTGTATTGAATGGGTTTTATTTCATTTCCTTTTAGATGATATTATTGCTTATTGCACGATCCAACCTATTAAAAACGAATAATGTAATCTTTAAAACCCCTCATTAACTAGCTCTTTTATCAATTTTAATTTTGCAGAGAGCTCAATAAACCATTCTTCATCCCCTGTTAATAATGCAAGGTCTATAAGATAAAGGATTTGCTCCTTATTTATTACCTTTGATTCAGGGAGTTTATTAACATGTTTACTAAAGAGTAAAATCGCTTCGTTCATTGTGTACTTGTCGTCACGTTTCACAATGCTAACTGTAACTACACCTTCCACTTCATCAAGTGATACAATGTAACCAACTATGAATTCACCCTCATTTGATATTCCACGAACCCAATCTCCCACTTTTAAAACATGATTATTATTTGACATCATACTTTTTCACCTGCTTATAAATATTTTTTGTAACGATAAAAAAGATATAAAAACCAATTTAAACTGTAATGTTTTTTATTACATTTATTTTTTAAGAACTCACGGCTACATAATAATTAAGCCGCTTAACGTTCTTGATTAATAAGATCAACAACTTCTTTCATTGTATAATTCTTTAAATATTCACCTAGATGTTCTTCCGCACCTAAGAAAATAGCAAAAAGAACTTTCCGCATGTTCGAACCTACAATACACTGATCATTTGATTCTGGACACTTCGGCTGCAATGCCCCTTCAGAGGTTATTTGATACATATTCCAAAGATTAATTTCACTTAAATCACGGGCAAAAATAAAACCTCCACCCGTTCCCTCTTTTGATTGTATAAACTTATGTTTTTTTAACAAACTTAGCACTTTGCGAATGCGTACTGGATGAACACCTGCACTTTCGGAAATAGCATTACTTGTTGACATCCGATCTGGCTGTAAAGCTAAATAAGTTAAACTGTGAATGGCCAAGGTAAAGTCGCTGTTCATTGTTGTCCTCCTACGATAAAAAATATGATTTCTCGTTTAGTAACATACTGTAGCCATAAATATTACAGATAGGTTAGTCAAACGTTAAAATATATAAGAAGCATGCTTAGCATGAAAAAATAAATTCCTTTATATTCTATCAGAACTCCCCTATATCTCCTAACTTCATTTAGCTTTTTAAGTTGCAAATAAATTTAAACAGTCCACTGTTTCTTAACTTGTTCTTCTGCCAATTGATTAATTTTTGTCCAAATCGTATCTTTACTCACAATAACATTTGTGTGATAGTTTCTATCTTTATAATTAACTGTAACACATACTTCAATCACTTCTGTTTCCTCCTTTCAAAATATTACTTATTAATTAGCCATTTTTTGCAATTCTATATTCAAAAATGTTCGAACGCTACGCGGTAAAAATTTGCGAATTTCTTCCTCATTAAAACCAACCTGTAATCTTTTTTCATCCAGCATAATTGGACGACGTAACATTTGAGGATACTCAATTATTAATTTATAAAACTCATTAAGCGAAAGCGCCTCAATATTTATATTTAATTCCTGAAAAGTTTTAGATCTAGTTGAAATAATTTCAGTAGCACCATCTTCAGTTAAACGAAGAATGGATTTAAGTTCATCGACTGTAAGAGAATTTGATACGATATTTTTTTCGGTATAATCAATTTGATGTTCTTCAAGCCATGCTTTTGCTTTTCGGCATGAACTACAGCTTGCTGTCGTATATAAAATCACCATATTTTACACACTCCTTTACTTTTTAAATTATTATATAGATTATTGAAATGTATTAAAAAAAATTACAGTTCAGAATGAAATACACGTTATATTATTCATTCGAGAATATTTAATTTATCTGTTTTTCACAAAAAATAGCAACTCACTTCTAAAAACTATACTGTAATTTTAAACTTAACAGTTCAATTAATCAACTGTTAAGTCTTGGATACATTCCATTAGCGGAACAAATCATTTTCTTTTGTACGAATGTCTCATAGTGTTACGGCTAACCACCTCTTTAAAGTACATTTTATCCCGCTATTTGAGTGCACCGCCTCAAAATTTGGCAAGAGCAAAAAAGTTAGGTCGAAGTCGGGCTCCCCTTAATAACCCAATTGGTAAGGTCTAATTATATTTCACTTTATTCATTTCATTCTTACATGTGCTACTATGAAATATAATTAGCATAATAAAAGCTACTGCATTGTAGGAGGAAATACGCGAACAAAAAAACAAAGCGCCCACGCTTTGCTTCCTACAAAATCCCTTTTAACTTTTCACAAATTAACTTCGCTAAATATTCATAACCTTGTGGTCCGAAGTGTAAACCGTCCTTTTCATCATCTTCTACAAATCTCTTATAATCCTTTTCTTGAATCATTTCAGCGTACAAATTTAGAAAATGACTTCCTGTTTCTTTCGCCACTTCCTCAACCACATTTGCATATTGACCGAGTACTTCATTCGTTCTATTATGTTGCCTTGCTTCATCAACTGGTGCAGGACTAATAAGTAATACTTTTTCTTATGAAATCGCACTTACAATTTTCTCTAAATTTTCTTTGTAAGATTGTAATGGCACTGGATCAAATAACACCGAATCATTCGTACCAAGAAAAACTGTTACAAAGTCTGGTTTATGTGATAGTACATCATCTTCAACCCTATGTAACGCATCGAACGTATTATCGCCCGGACCCCCCGCATTTACCACCTTCCAATTTGGAAACATCTCTTGCAGACGCGGTGTTAACCTTGGCGTTCCATCAAAAAACGTTTCATCAGCTGTAATACTATCACCGAAGCATACTAACGTTTTCATAGAGCTAATTCTCCTTTCACGTACGAAATAACTTTCCTTCTACCGCCTTAATATATCTTTCAGCAGAACGTTCCACTGCCTCATTTGCATTCTCTTTCACTACTCCGTGAAAAGCATTATATAAACGATTAAACTGTAATGGCTTCACTCGATTCGCCATTTCCTCCACTTTTCTCGCTGGCAATGGAATTAAGTTTGGATAGCTGTACATGAAACTCACCCACTGCTGATCCGCTACGACTTGAATAATATCACCTGTTAATAAAATACCTTTCCCATCATTTCCTTCTTCCCAATGTAATACAGAACCGCCGCTAAAATGTCCTCCGAGACGATGAATAGTAATTCCGTCCGCTAATTGTAAAGACTCACCAGACCAATAAATAATACGACTACTCGGGCGTACTACCCACTCTTTATCGTCTTCATGTATATAAATTGGTACATCAAACGTTTCTGCCCATTCTACTTGTATCGAATAATAATGAGGATGAGATAGTGCAATCGCATCTAACCCGCCCCACTCTTTTATCTTCCCAATTGTCGTTTCATCTAAATAAGTAATACAATCCCATAATAAACGATAGGAATCTGTTTTTATGACAAATGCTGTTTGACCGATCGCAAATTTAGGTTTTGTCGTAATGCTATAAAGTCTATGCTCTTCTTCTATTATTTCATTTTTATATGTATCACTCGTTCGCAAGTTTTCTAAAGTCGTCCAAGACTGCCCTTTCGGATTCACATATTGTCTCTCCTCATCACAAATAACACAACTTACCGGTTCTTCCACACTCGCTGCATACTGTACGCCGCACGTTGTACAAACGAAATTTTTCATAATAATTCCCCCTATCCATATATTTTTATTAAGCTGATTTTTGTTGATAATGATCTATTTTTTTATTTTCAATTAATAAACCTATTAGAGTTAGTAAGTAGACAGCTGTAACTGACAATGGAATTACAGTAAATCCATTGTCAGCAAAAAGAATCCCGCAAACTGACGTTACGAATACGGTCCCTACTGACAGTAAACCATAACTTTTACTTTCATAAATCCATACGTACGGTACAAAATGAACACCTATTAACATCGCTACTACAAAAGGTAACCACTCTGGAAATTGAAAATAGGCAAGTAACACAAACGGAATATTTAATACATTTATCCCGCCAATTACTCCTGCTAAAGTCCCGAGCGGATTTTCTTTCGCAAACATATCAATTTTTAATATGGCAGCTATCATTAGGCCGCAAGGAAACACACACCCCATACCAATTAAATACACCCACACAACTTGCTTTTCTGAAAGAAGAACACCCGTTATACTCGCTACAACCCAAAATAAAATACCAGCTATTATAACTGGAAATCCTTTTTTCGTTCTTTGTGCTAAATCTCGTTTTGCTTCTGCTATGTTCATTTCACTATCTCCCCCAAACTATTTGTACTATAAAGCCGGCTCAATTTCGCCCATCCAATAACGCCAAGCTATTAAGTAATCTTCTAAATC
The DNA here is from genome assembly GCF_008042285.1 of Bacillus sp. AR13-1. Classification (NCBI taxonomy): domain Bacteria; kingdom Bacillati; phylum Bacillota; class Bacilli; order Caryophanales; family Bacillaceae; genus Bacillus; species Bacillus sp. AR13-1. Next base: position 39,272 of record NZ_QNUA01000015.1, on the reverse strand, counting down.
TTTCGGGTGGTGTCTTACACATGTATCTATACGCAAATATAATCCTATTACTATTTCTTCGTATAAATCTCGTTCTGTTTTATGAAATATACATTGCTTCATCACATAATCAATCGTTTCTTTCGTTACATCTTCCGGAGTTGAACAGAACGCATAAATTAAATCATATAAAGGATCTCCTAAAATAGGTAACGGATCAATTACCCCATGTAACCTATTCTGCCGAAATATAAAATTATGAAATCCGAAATCACCATGTAATAAAAATGGCTGATTTACTCCGGCATCCCTATTTGCTAGTTTAAGAACAATTCTATAATCTTCCTCACTTATGTAACGTCTTACATTTTCATAAGCTTCCATCACATTTGCCGTTAAAAATTCATTCCAACATTGAACCGGACTTTCTTTCCATCCCCAGCCTTCTGCCTCTGGAACCATTTTATACTTATTGATAACTTCTTTTACAAGTGTACGAAGCGTACTTCGTTTATATCCTTGTTTACACGAAGTATTACCTTCAAGGAAAGAATACACGAAATATGTATGTAAAGGTTCCTTATACAAAAGCTTTGAAAATAAACTATTCTCCTCATAAAATGAGAGAAAATTAGCTTCTTCACGTATTACTTCCGCTTCATTCAACTTTACTACATATTTTTCGTCCAACAAATATACAGTACTTGTCGTTCCTCCGTTCAACGCTTTTACGCTATTTGGATAATTTGAAATAACTTTCTCCTTAACTAGTTGTGCAGCAATTATTGAAATGTCCATTCTCTCACCCTTTAATTCCGAAGATTGCCTCAATTCAAAAGACAACTTTACTATTATTTGACAATCGCAAGAGAATCCCTTCTAACATCTTAATATTGCAGAAATTAATTTTCATTTTATCAAAACGGCTTCCTTCAAGATTTCATCATATAATTCATTCCATTTATAATGATACGCTGCACTCTCTTCTACTCTAACAAACATCCTTTTATCGGATTCATACTCACCGTCAAACTTATGCACTTCATTAATCTCCATCCGGTAGAACGGCTGATACCCTACTTTTGGATACGGACTATTTTCATTCCAATTTGGATTATCACTATGGTCAACGATAATATATCCAAATAAAGTACATTCTCCTTTTACATAACCTTCTTCCCACGCTTCTCTTTTAAAACATTCTTCTGGTAGTTCCCCTTCTTCTATATGCCCACCAGGAAAGTCCCAACCACGCTGCTCATGGTCTATCAGTAAAACCTTATTATTATGAAAACAAAAACCGTGAACACTCGTGATTCTTTCGTATTCTGGCAATATACAATCTTTTTTCCACGTTAACCTCACTTTTGATTCCCCATAATTTGCGCATATAGTTACCATTTCCCTCACTCCAAATGCTCTTCATTTAATCTAATAATCTCTATTGCACGATCTCTTTCTTTTAACTTACGAGCCAAACTTTCTACACCAAATACTTCTGTAAATGTGTGGCTTCCTACAATCAAATTGATGCCTTTAAATTTCGCATGTTGCACTGTATATAATGTTTTTTCTCCCGTTATGTACGTATCACAACCTTTTTCTAGCGCACGCTCAATAAGGTTTGTATTGTTTCCTGCACCTGTTAATATCGCAATCCGTTTTACTGGCCTGTCATGATTTTTCCAGCTCTTCACTTTCTCTTCCATTCTCTCTTCAAGTTTTTCAACTAAATTTGAAAACGGAATCGCTTCTTTATATTCTCCTATTCCCGGTAGCTCTTCTTCCTCATACGTGGAATATTCCAGTATTGTATCTATCCCAATTTCATTAAATAACGACGTACACGTGCCAAACTTTACAAAATCTAACGGCAAATGAATCCAAAAATGATTCATTTCATATTCTTTTAATTTCTCAATACAAGCCTCTTCCATGCCGAATAGAAAACTCCACGGTGCATGATGTGTAACTATCATATCGACACCATTTCTATACGCTTCTTCAATTGTTTCTAGCGTCAAATTTGTCGTGTAACCTATTTTGTGAAATTCCTCTTTACTAATGTGAGTGAAGCCATACTCGTCATCACCGTATTTATTAAGATGCTCTTCAAAAAGTGATGTAATATGTTCTTTGAACTGCGTTATATTCATTTTCATTTCTCCTTTCATTTACTTTTATATTTCAAAAATAAGGAAATACTATTTAACGACGTTACATACATATAGGAGGACAATATGAAACCTGAATTTTTAAAAGCTATACATGAAGCGATTGGAAATGTTGAGCATATTCATATAGAAGAAAGTGGTGCAGATAGTTTAATTATTCATCACGATGATGCACAGCAATTAAAACAAGTTGCTGAAACGTTAGAAAACAATAATTTCCGCTCTACTATTAGAACAGCTGGGGATGCTTCGTATATTGAAGTGTTGAACAGGTAAGAAGAAGTCCAGTTTATATACTGGGCTTCATTCTTTTATATTGAAATTTCAAACTCTTTTACATACACCGCTGTTCCAGCAATATCAATTTGTAAGTTATCATTTTCTACATCTTTCGTTACATAAACCGTTACACGACCATCTTTATTTATTTCCTGTCCTTGCTCAACGATTAACTCCAATTCACGGTCAAAATCTTTCTCCAAATACGTCGCATAATACGCTCCCATTACCCCTGAAGCTGTTCCTGTCACTGGATCTTCAATCATTCCAGAATAAGGTGATGAAAAATGACGACCGTGCATTTGCACCTGTTCATCATAAGTTTCTAGACAAACTGGATGGATAGAAGCCTTAGGTATTTCTTTTAATACCGATGGAAACGCCTCATTTTTAGGTTTCATTCTTTCACATGCATCTAGATTTTTAATCGGTACAATTACAGTCCAGTTCCCCGTACTTCCATATACAATTGGTACACTTGCATCTAAATCAGTTACTTCTAACCCGATACTATGAGCTAATTCTTCTTTTGAACCTGCAAAATCTTTAAACTGAGGTGCTGCCTGCCTCATTTTAATAAAGGTTTCTCCATTTTCATTTGCACCTATTTGTATTGGTAAAATACCTGCCTTCGTCTCAATCGTAAGGTTTGTTTTTTCTTCTAATAAACCTCTTTCACGCAAGGCATATATAGTTCCAACTGTCCCATGACCACATAAATCCATTTCAAACCCTGGTGTAAAATAGCGCATTCTTATATCTGCTACTTCTGAAGAAAGAACGAAAGATGTTTCGTTAAATCCAACTTTTTCAGCAATACGCTGCATGTCCTCTTCCGTTAATCCATCCGCCTCTAATACAATACCTGCTGGATTTCCCATATTTGGTTTATTCGTAAATGCGTCGTAATGAAATACGTTTATAGTCTTCATTTTTTATCCCCTTATTTGTTCGTTTCATTATTTTTATAATAAATAAGAAAATCTACCCACTTACCATTCCCCATAGAAAATGCCTCTCTCGTACATTCAAATGAAAAACCAGCTCTTTCTGCAAGACGAATAGATGGCTCATTATCGATATGTATATGTAATTCGATTCTATGAAATTGAAGGCCATTAAAAAATAACGGCAGCGCAGCTATTACACTTTCTGCTCCGTATCCATTTTTCCAATGTTGATTATGAATAGAGTAACCCATCATCGCCCATTGATAGTCCATACGTAAAATTTTTATAAGTTCTAGCTTTCCAATATTGGCGCCATCTTCTTTCTGAAAAATACCTAGAACGTACATTTCATCCCGTCTTGCCGCCTCATCAAATCCTCTTATCCATTCCGTAAACCATTCTTTCGTTGAAGACGACATGTCATGATAGCCATCATCGTATTTATATTGAGATGGTAACCTCTTATTGAATCCATCTAACCAACTTTCATAATCCTCTTTTTGAAATGGACGAATAATCAGTCTCTCTGTCTCTACTTGTAATAGTGGCAGCTTCATTTATATCTCTTCCTTTAATTGTTAATTGAATATTCTTTATTATCTTACACAAAATACAAAATCTAGTAAATCATTATGTTTTTTATAAACAAAAATCCAGTTATGCTTTTTACATAACTGGATTCTTCATTATTTAATAACCTTTTATTTCACAAGAAAAACATCCCTTAATTCCCTCTTCAACACTTTCCCTAAAGCGTTTTTCGGTAATTCGTCCATAAATACAACTTCTGGTATTTTATAGCTTGCTAGTTTTTCTTTACAATGCTGAATAATCTCTTCTTCTGTTAAAGACGTTTGAATGTCCTTTACAATGTAAGCTGTTGGAACCTCCCCCCAAAAGTCATTTGGAATCCCAACTACTGCAACTTCTAAAACGCCATTTATTTCATGAATTACATCTTCTACTTGATCTGGATATACGTTGTCACCACCGCGTACGATAACGTCTTTATATCTTCCCATAATATGTAGAAATCCATCATCATCTATCATACCGGCATCACCCATGTTAAACCAATTATCTTTTACTACCTTCTTTGTTGCCTCTTCATTATTCCAATATCCTTTAAACATGTACGGGCTTTTCACGTGAATCTCTCCAACTTTATTTGTTGTTAGCTCATCACCTGTTTCTGGATGAACAATTTTCAGCTCTACATGTTTCAAAGTTTTCCCTACAGAAGACATTTTTTCTTTTCCCATATTTGGATGCCAAGAAGTTACTACCCAACCTTCTGTACTCCCATAACCTTGCACCATATAAATGCCTTTTTCCATATATTTTTGAATGAGTGTTTCTGGCACCTTTGTACCACCACTTTGCGCTACTTTAAAGGCCGAAATGTTGCGCTCTTTTTTATCTAATTCATCAAGCATGTAACTATAAACAGCTGGGAACGCAAGCATCGTAGTAATTTTCTCTTCTTCAATCTTATCCCAAATAAGAGTAGGATTCGAATCAGCTAAAAAGACCATCGTAACGCCATGATAAATACAATTTAAAATAGAAAGCACGCCACTCATATGAAACAATGGGTGCACTGATAAAAAGCGTTCACCTGCTGGAATTTCTCTTTGCCCCGCAATTTCAGTAAAATAATGGTGTAAGTTTTTATGACCAATTACACATGCTTTTGCCTGTCCAGTCGTTCCTGAAGTAAATAAGTAAATGGCATCATCATCTTCATGAACTTCCACATTCGGCTCTGTTATTGGCTGTTCCTTTAATTTTAATTCAAATGAGCCAAATCCTTCTTTTGTCGTCTCAATTACATAAGGAATTTCTTTAACTCCATTAATCTTTAATACAACTTCACTAAATTCATCATCAATAACTAATACTTTTAATCTCGCTTCTTTTACAATCGATTCTAATTCATAAGCAGTAAGCTGATGATTAAGCGGAATAAATACCGCTCCAATTTTTAAGCTTGCCATCATAACGCTTGGAAACGGATGATTATTTTTGCATAGAATTCCTATACGATCCCCTCTTTCCATACCGGTATGTAACAAATAATGTGCAAGCTGATTTACTCGTTCATTATACTGCTGAAACGAATACCTTTTCTCTCCACCGATAAGCGCTTCCAAATTTGGTGACTGCATTGCTCTTTTTTGTAATAATTGTCGCATCGTTCTCAAGTAAAACTCCCCTTTATATGTGTTAGGGTTTTTATTTTACCAGATTAATTATTAATTTACTAAAGATTAAACTTAGTGAATTTAAATGAAGTGAATCTTTAGTCGATGTGAGGTGTTCATCCCCACTGATTATTAGTCCACACCTTACGGACGGTTAATGCGGGATAAACAAAAATAGCCATCTACTTAACAAGTAAATGGCTATTTCTCCTTATATATTAGAAAACTCCTTATTCATCACATATTTCACATACTCAGGTGCACTTTTGTCAATCTCTTCATCACTGATTTCATATTCCGCACCATATAAATAAAATGATGGTATAAATTCCATTCCTGTATATAAGCTCGTAGCGTGGAATGGTTTCGTTAATTCATCCATTGTAATTCCGCTATTTTTATAGTCTTTTTCTAACCCACCTATAGAAATAGCTACACCAAATTCTTTCCCCTTCACTTTATCCCCTTTTGATCCGTAGGCAAATCCATATGTTAATACATCATCGAACCATTTTTTTAATAATGGTGGTGAACTGTACCAATAAAGCGGAAATTGAAATATATATCTGTCATGTTCTACTAATAGCTTTTGCTCTTCTTCAATATTAAACTCCCAATTTGGTGCCGCTTTATATAATTCATGCACCGTTATTTCATCCGAATGTTTCTCAAGTTCTTCGATCCATCTTTTATTAATTTTTGATTTTTCAATATCAGGGTGTGCTACAATTACAAGTGTTCTCATCATCTTCCATCCCCTTTTTAAATTATTCAATCCTTTACGTATTAGTATGAGTGAGTCACATATAATTGAAAAGTACGTACTTTAAAGTGCTATAGGAACCTTAAAGTACCTTTGGAGGTGTTATATGAATCAAAATGATAATTGCCCAATCGCAACGACACTCGACGTGATCGGTGGAAAATGGAAAATTCATATTTTATGTGTTTTGGCGGATGGAAAAATGCGAACAAATGAAATAAAACGAGAAATTCCAAACATTACACAAAAAGTTCTCACACAGCAACTTCGGCAACTTGAGGCTGATGGGATTATCCATCGTACTGTATATCAAGAAGTACCACCAAAGGTTGAGTACACAATAAGCGAACATGGAAAATCTTTAATGCAAATTATGGATGAACTATTTGAATGGGGAAAAGACCATCAGATCAAAAGATTACATGACTAAAAAAACTACCAAATTCTTTACATACTAGTGGGAATGGCACATCACTATCAAGCTAACAAAAAGACCCTAATAAGAAAACTTTCATTTTTATAATCCATTTAAACTTTAGCTTGATAGTGATACGGCAAGACCCTAATAAAGAAATGTATTAAACAAATTAAAAACAACAACACATACGACTAATGTTAATAAGAAAATTATAGTCGCTGAATTGCTTACTTAATTTTGAAATCTAAACAGTTACCCTTTAAGCCAAGCTTAATAATATCGCTTTTGTACGATTATCTGTTACCTCATAATAAATTTCTAATCCTTTCCGAGTACCTGTAACGACTTTAGTAGCTTTTAGTTTAGATAAATGTTGACTAATTGTACTTTGAGGCATTTGTAATGTTTCATACATTGTCGTTACGTTAATAGGACCTTTTGCAAGCATTATTTTTACTAATGATAAACGGACAGGATGCGCCAACACCTTTAATACTTCAGTGATTTCTTCATACATTTCTTTCATATTTTTTCTCCCCTTTTATATAAATATTAATGATATCCATATATATAATTCGAAAGGATATACGATTTTATGTCCGTCATTTTAAAAAATATTAAGAAATTCCTTCAGATGGAAGGAATCCCTCTGTTCAATATTCTATAGATTTTTCTTTCACTCGATATTATGTGGTAGGAGCTTTCCTTACTGAGACCCTCTACCATTGTTCCCTTGCTGGTGCCCATTATTCCCTTGCGATCCTCTACCGTTGTTTTCTTGCTGATGCCCATTATTCCCTTGCGATTCTCTTCCGTTGTTCCCTTGACCATTCCCATTATTCCCTTGCGATTCTCTTCCGTTGTTTCCTTGACCATTCCCATTATTCCCTTGCGATTCTCTTCCGTTGTTTCTCCTTTGTTTCCTTGCCCATTTCCATTATTTCCTTGTGACTCTCTGCCGTTGTTTCCTTGCCCATTTCCATTATTTCCTTGTGACTCTCTGCCGTTGTTTCCTTTCCATTATTTCCTTGTGACCCTCTGCCGTTGTTTCCTTGCCCATTCCCATTATTTCCTTGTGATCCTCTTCCGTTGTTCTCTTGCTGATTCCCATTATTTTCTTTTATTTGCTTCGGTTGTTGTTCCTTAGATTGCTTTTGTTCTATATGCTCTTTCTTCTCGTTGCTTTCTTCTTTTACAGGAGATGCGTCCGATGATGCATCAGAAGATGACTTTTGTTGTTCTTGATTAGACGGAGGTGCAGGTGGAGTAAGCGATTTTTGCTTCTCATTCTCTTGTTTTATATAAACGCCCGTTCCAACCCCTGCTTTCTTGGCATCCTCCCGCATTTGCATCGTACTGCTTTGATATTCAACTGTAATATGTTTTATCTCATACTCTTTCTTTAATTCCTGCATAACCTTTTCCAACTGTGGTTCTAACGACTTGTCCTTTGTAACAGCTGTTAGCATAACTTGCTTATCATTCGTTAAGTACTTATCCCCTTGACTCTGCTTTATAATAGTACGTATTACGTCTTGCAGATACTTATTTTCCCACCCTTTCATTTCTTTTAAAATACGCCTTCCATCATCATTACAAGCTCGCAAATCTATAACACGAAGATCCTTTGTTACGCTCACCTCTAAACTTGGATTTATATCAACTGAGACATAAGCAAATACTTTTTCTTCCGGTTGGTTGTAGAAAAACAGCAACACACATAGAAAACAAGTAACAAGTAATGATGCAGGCTTTAAGAAAGAAGGGATTGAAAAACGCGGTGCTCTTTGCTCTTGTTCGTTAAACGAGATTTCCTCTCCAATCATGTAAGAGTGTACTTTTCTTTTAAACGTAATAAACTCTCCATTTGGAGTTAAAACAACTACGTTATGTTTCTTTATATCCATCACAATTCCTTTATTCATCATGCTTCTCCCCTCTTATATAATCCAGAATATATGTATAGTTGTTTGCAAAGATAATACACATCGCAATAATGTATTTTCGATGTCGCTCCAACGTTTTACGACTTACCCTAACACGTGGTTCAATATGTTTAAGGGGTAACTTTTTCTTTCGGAACAGCTCTTCCATCATTTTCTCGTCTTTTATAATAATCTTTACAATTTCTATTAAGTGCTCACGCGTATCACGATGCTTAGGGGATTCCTTAGCAAGCTCTGAAAATGTGATTTTAAACTCAGCTAGCACACTTTGAAAATGAAGAATTTCCTCCTTACGGTTACTATTTTCCATCTCTTTCATATACTCCGTAAGCGATACTTGTATTTCTAATATTTCCTCTTGCTTATCTTCTTTTAAAAAGACAAGATTATGCTTAGACTCCTTGCGTATATAGTCAATTACATCTCTTTTTATAAGAAGATCAGCAAACGCTAGAAAAGATTTTCCTTTTTTATATGAATACTGTTCAATTGCTTCGTTAAACGCAAACAATCCAATACTATATTCATCATCCTGTTCTGTAATGTACCTGCGGCAGACAGACGAGATTGATTTTCTAATAAACGGCTGATACTGTACGATAAAAGCTTCCTTATCTCCTCCGTTGTTTTGTATGTTAAATACGATATCTTCTATTTTCGTTTTTTTTAAGATTTTCATTACTAAACTCAACACTAGTAATCTCCCTGCCTCCTTCTGCTTCAAATAGCAAAATGGCCACTAAACAAGTGACCATTTAACCACATTTTCTTAGTACTTTTCTTTGGGCTTGTCTTCTTGCTGGTGCTCATATTTTTCGAGGCCGATTTTTTATATGACTATTTTTTCCACTTGTACTAAAGTGAAGTCTGTATTTTGTATTACTTTCTTGTTTTCTTTTGCAATACCACTTGTTCTTCTTGCTCTTTTCTATTTTAGCTGCAATCTTCGAATAACTCTTCGCTATATTTTTGGTAATTTTAGCTTTTTCTTCTACTTATATATATTCGAAGGAACAAATAATTTTATGGGGGTCAAAAAAATATTTTTTATAAAATAGTTATTTTTTCAAAAATAAAAACCATCAATTGGAAGAAACTCGTTATAACTCCTCCTTATGGTAATTCCTTTGTAAACCTTTTTATTTAAATGTATAATTGTATTAAAAGTCTAAAATTTCAGAATCGGAGGGCAGCGTCATGAAAAGTTTTGGTACGTTAGTAATCTCTACCGTCATTTCAGCAGGCTTAGTGTATTATAATATCGATTCCTTTTATAATAAATTTACATCCGGGAATACATATTACTGGGTAAACGGTATCCTAGCTGCTGGATTCCTTATATCCTTAATTATCAACATAAAAGATATCATCAAGAAAAACTACACAACTTCTGAATCAAATTAAGGAGCCTATTATGGTTCCTTTTTCTATGCAAAATAAAAAAGCAGCTGTTAAGCTACTTTGAATTCTTCTTATCCCCAAATGAAATGATATATATATTCTCCCGTTACACGTTCATTAATTCCAGCGATCCTAGCGAATCTCATTAAGTCCGCCCCTTGAAGAAAATACACCGAGATCGTAACTGGTACTTGTGACCACATGAATTGATAAAGCTCATTCACTCTCTGATTCGTCGAAACGATTAAATCATTTACAGGTCCATGATTCCATGCAGAGGTTTGAACTGAAGTGAACGGAAGGTCTTTCCCATTAACCACTATTCTTACCACACTTTGAGTTATGTCCACAACAATCCCCTCCACCATTACAAAATTTAAGCCTGTTTCTATACTCATATTCTTGATTAATAATAAATGTTTAAGGCAAACCCCTATTTTCATTTCTACTCAAAAACAATTTAAATGATTCTTCTTTATTTCTCAATATAAGGAGCCTTGGATTTTCATTAAAACTCCTGTAGTATATGAACAAAGAGTAAGGTAAGAGTTACTCTTTGCCATTTTAGGAAAGGTTCTGTTGGAAACAACAGGACCTTTTTTCGTAAAGAGATGGTTTTGTTTAATTTCTCACCACTAACCACAAAAAATATCTTATAATCGTTATATACTAAATTAAAATAATGGATTAGGAGTAGATCAAATGCCAGTTACACTAGAACTTATTCTTTTCATTCTTCTAGCAATTAGCGCTATTGGCTATTTAGTAAAAGAATTTCAAAAAACTAGGAAAAGAACACTTGGAATTTCACTAGAATTCTTGGTTCTTTTCTGGTCAATATGGAGAATATCGACTATCATAATCTGATTTGTAAAACATGAATTCCTTCGAATAAAAATCAATATTATGTCCATAATGTTGATAGGCTGTATGCCAAAATCCATTTAGTTTTCTCTGTATCTCCTTGTATTGAGCAGTTAGTTTTTGCTAGCTGCTCTTTTATTTATGAAAAAAGATAAAATTTTTTATAATGATTCTTCTTTATTTCTCAATATAAGGAGCCTTGGATTTTCATTAAAACTCCTGTAGTATATGAACAAAGAGTAAGGTAAGAGTTACTCTTTGCCATTTTAGGAAAGGTTCTGTTGGAAACAGCAGAACCTTTTTTCGTGATTTAAAGGTACTAAGACAAAATGAAATATTTACCATGAAGGTAATTATTAAATATTTTACGCTTATATAGTATAATGGGATAGTTATTGTGTATTGGCATTAAGAGGAGCGTCCTGATTAAGCGCTTCTCTTTTTTTATAAAATAGCTCCAAATTACTTGGACACATTTACCAGTTTATTCAACACAAATATCATGTTAAAATCCCTTGTGAATACGACATAACTCAACTTGGTGAAGCCCTGTAATATTTCCTGTAGGGCTTCTTTTTTTACAAGCAGTTATTTCATTAAGCTGACTACCTTGTTGTGCAAAATAACGATTTTGTTCACTTTTTTGATACATTTATAAAACATTCATATGTTATCTTCAGTAAGTTCTATTTCCTTTATAATATTGTGTGAAGTATACCAACGAACGAAGCCTAAAAAACTCTAATGAAGTGATGAAAAAAACCTAATTTCTCTACAAAACATTGAGAAATTAGGCTTTTTAATAGAAAAAGTAGCATTCATAAACAATGAATACAGTTTAACTCTTCAATTCTATTTTCACAGATTCATATATTCTTCTAAAGTCAGTTTTTCCTTATATATATTTTCAGCAATATCTCCTACATAGCGAATATGCCAAGGTTCATATGCATAACCCGTAATACTTTCCTTCCCCTTAGGATAACGAATGATAAACCCTGCACGATGCGCGTTTTCTTTCAGCCATTTTCCTTCCTTCGTATTCGCAAAGGATAGCTCTAGTTCATTGTTCGCACTTTTAGAAGAAACATCCATCGTTAACCCTGTTTGATGTTCGCTATGCCCTGGCTTTGCAGAGAAGCGATCCGTATGCTCTTGCCCTTTCTTTTTAACATTGTTGGCATACAGACCTTTTTGATACTCATAGGAACGAAATCCTGAAACAGCATTCAACTGGATCCCATCTTGCTTAGCTAAAAGGAATAGTTTTTCTAACGCTTCCGCTGCTTCTTTACGAAGATGACTCTTTTCTACCGTTCCACTAAATGAGAACGGTACATTTGGTACAACTAAATCCTCTGGCATATAGTCTTCGGGTAAACCATATTCCTTATTTACTACAGCCTGTATACTAGCAAAGGAACTTGCTATCTTATTTGAAGTCCCATTTTGCTTACTATTTTTTTCTTTATTTATGGAGTTTTCACTAGTTTCATGGTTTGTCTTATATGGTTCTTTACCAATAGATATATTGGTGTAAATGATAAAGATACCTAGCATTACTACTATACAAGTTAAGGTTCCTACTAATTTAAGTCTCATCATTCATTTCCTTCCTGCAACTCCTACAGTTACTCATTCATCATACTTCAACCATATCAAATCCATATTAATTCCTTGTGAACTTTTCTTCATAACGCATTCCTTAATAGATTGATAGTATATCTTCCCGTTCTTTTGATACCCTTAAAATATCAGCTCTATTTATACATGTAGAAAAATAATCTAAAAATTTGTATAATAAGATAAAAAGTGTAGCATTCTGTTATAGAAAGGTCTTGGTATAATGCTAGGCATTGATGTCAAAAAAACAAAAGAAGAGTTAATTATTTCATGGCAATTTGCGGAGGTCACGATTCCATTACGTGATGTGATTGAGGTTACCGAAGATGCTACCTATGCGGGTGTTGAAGAACCAAGTGCAATCCGTATCGGAACAGCATATGGGACAACTGATCGTATATTAATTAAAACTGTAAAACAAAATTATGTATTATTTACTACGAATAAAGTGTCGATTTTAAACGCAATTCACGCGTAACAATGAGTAGATAAACGCGCTTAAACAAAGTTCAAGTGAAATAAAAAGGTGCAAAGTCATAGAATTGACTTCGCACCTTTTTCTATATTTGTGAGGGTAGCATGTAATTGATGCCGCAGAAATTGGGATGCAAAATTGCATCTTTAATTCAGATATATTAATAATAAAGATGAACTGCTCAACATTTTTCTTTTAAGTTAGTATTTCAAACCCTAGCTACCTAAAGAACTCAAGTAAACGTATCTTAAATCCTTTTAAGTGGCACAAAAAGCGTCTATGTAGGCGCTTTTTGTATAAGAAAACACCTTATATGCATAAGGTGTTTTCTTATTTCATCTATCTAGAACTTCTCTATTTGAACTGTAAAATGTGGCTTGAATTTTACTTCGATTGTTTTGTTTTCTACGCCGCCTTGGACATATAATGAGTCATTACGGGTATAGATTCGTTTCGCCGAATGTATCTTGGTTTCAAATATGCATTTATTTTTGTAATACAATTGTAATTCAACAGTTTCCTCGTAATAACACATAATCATTACTAATTCAAATCCTAATTTATCTATTTTATTATATATATATGCACCTGCACCAGGAATAAAATAATCTTCTGGTTCACTCTCGAATATTTCTAATAATTCGTATTCATCATATTGAATATTCATTTTAACAACTCCTTTCGTGAATGGTCTCAATCTACTTTATTTATAATATTCACGATTTATTAGGTACAACGGAAACAACATCGCCACTATCATTCAATACGACTCTAACATCTTTCCCATCGTATTGCCATAGACCAGGTTTATTTCCTGGTTTTTTAGTATCATGCTTAATTGTTTCTTCTACTACGCTTGGTGTTACACCTCGCGGATCAACTTTTTTTAATTCCTCCATATATTCTTTTGATCCGAATGTGTAACCATTCCTTTCAGCTCTTTCACGTGCACGCTTCGTAAGTTCTGCCCGAACCTGAATTGTATCAGGTGCCATTCTTTCAAGAGCATGTTCAGTATACTTACGCCCATCAATGACCCCTCCGCCTCTTGGCATACTCCATCCAATCTCTTCAGTTACCTTTGATACTTTTCCTAAATCCTTCGCTTTTTGTTCTAACTCACCATATTTACCGAATACACGTCCAATAACTTTAGGAGCCCCACCAAAAACAGTAGAAACGGTTCCCCATACATAGTCATTTTTGTCATACTCTCTATTAGTGAAATATTCTTTGCCGTTAATGAGTTGTAGCCCTTGTTTGATTTGCCCAATAACTGGAATGAAATCAAGTGACATCGATCCAAGTTCATTTGTACGCTTCTGTTCTGCCAAAAACTCTTCCATTTTTTCAGGTGGTACACCAAAATCTTTGAGGCGAGTAGATAAACCATCCATGTTTCCAACATTTTTAGCTATATTAGACGTATCTATTTTATAGCCTGAAATCTTATAGCAGAGTCCATAATGTTATTGGCAGCATCTAATCCAGACATGATATCTGTATGCAAGGTTGGGAATGCTTGTTGAGCTTCTGCAACATGCGTTGAGACACTATTAATTAGTCCATCAGCCATTACCGCTTGTTTATGAAGTGATGCCCCAGCTTTTTGTATGGTAGAAAACTTGGCTTGGAGCAACGGAATTAACGATTAAACACCGAGCAGCTGCTGACTGTTTTGCTGTCCTGGAATTATTACAACAACTCAAAAATAAGCAAATAGATTAAAATACTGTAAATAGGACTAAATTATTAACATAAAAAATAAGCACATCTTGTAAAAAAACAGATGTGCTTATTTTTTAATTTTTATGCATTTTTACGTTTTAGGAAAATCACTCCACCAACAATTAACAATAATGCACCTGCAGCCATAGAGATCCAACTTGTAAGGTCAGCGCCTGTTTGGGGTAACCATCCAATTTTAGATTGAATTTCTTTCTTAGGTTGTGGTTGCTCTTTTACTTGCTCTTTAGGTTGCTCTGATGTTGGAGTATTTTTATCTTGATTCGGCTGTTCTGGTTTAGGTTGTTCCGGTTTTACCTCTTTGAATTTCACTGTTTGTCCCTTATCTTCAAATTCAGCGTGAATAGCTACTAAAATATTATCTTGATACAGTTCTTCAAATACTACTACTTCTTTACCTTGTAATGCAGAAGCATTAAATGTGAAATCTAATGTGATAGAACCATTTTTTTCTTTTGCAGTAAACTTAGATTCTACTGTTACTTCTTTATCATCAACTAATAATGGTTTGTTTGTTGCTTTATCCATTAGTTTGCCTTTTACAACGTACTCTTTACCCACGATTAAGTCTTTGTATTCCACTTTATCTTGGATTGTTACAGATTTAGAAGCGTCTAACTCTTTAGAACCATCAGCTTTGTTTGTAGCTGTTGTTTTAATGGAAGGCTCTACAAATCGAACTGTTTGACCTACATCGTTAATGTCAGCGTGAGTTGCAATTACTTGACCTTCATGCAATAAGTCTTCAAACACAACTACTTCTCTTCCTTGCTGTTCAGCACCAACGAAAGTAAAGTCTAATGTTACAAAACCATTCTTTTCTTTTGCAATGAACTTAGTCTCTGCTGTTATTTCTTTACCATCAATTAATAATGGCTTGTTAATAGCTTTGTTCATTAATTTACCTTTTACAGTGTACTCTTTACCAACAACTAAGTTAGTATACTCTACTTTATCTTGAATAGTGATAGAATCCTTTGAATGAATCTCTTTTCCACCATCAGCTTTGTTTGTAGCAGTTGTTTTTACTGATGGCTTAACGAACTTAACTGTTTGACCTTTATCATTGATATCAGCATGTGTAGTAACAACTTTTCCGTCTTTCAGTAACTCTTCGAATACTACTACTTCTTTTTCTTCTAAACCAGTTGCATCAAAAGTGAAATCTAGTGTAATAGAACCGTTTGCTTCTTTTGGTGTAAACTTAGTTTCAGCAGTTACTTCTTTACCATTTACAACTAATGGTTTATTAGTCTCTTTATCCATTAATTTACCTTTTAAAGTGTACTCTTTACCTACTTGTAGGTCTTTGTATTCCACTTTATCTTGGATTGTTACAGACTTAGAAGTGTGCATTTCTTTTGTACCATCGGTTTTATCAGTAGCTGTTGTTTTTACTGATGGAATCTTTTCATCTTTGACAATATGTTTAATGATTTGACCATTCTCTTTGATCTCAAAAGAGAATATTTCTTCATTCAATACATAACCTTTTGGTGCAACAGTTTCTTTATATGTGTATTTTCCAAATGGTAACTTTTCAAACTTCGCGATACCTTTATCGTCTGTTTTCCCTTTAACTACTTCTTTTCCTGCTTCATTATAAATAGTAAACTCTGCATTCGGAAGCTTATTGTTTCCATCAGCTACATCAACTTTTGTAATTTCTAGATTACCTTTGATAAGATGATTAACTGCTAATAGCTCAATAATTTTTCCGTGTTCCTTTATTTCGAACACAATCGGTTCTGTAATAAGAACATAACCATTTGGAGAAGCCTTTTCTACAAATGAATATTTACCATACGCTAAATCTTTGACGTTAACTTCACCATTTTTATCTGTCTTATATTCCCCAATTACTTTCCCGCTTGCATCTTTTAGCTCGAATACTGCACCTTCTAATTTTTTACTGATATCTTCATTATCTACTTTTAGTAATTTCACACTACCTTTCACTTCTGTATTTTCCACTGTAAAAGTAAGTGTTTTATTGTGCTCTTTAATTTCAAAAGGATACTTTGTTTTATTTCCAATATATCCATTAGGTGTTTTTGTCTCTAAGAAATAATATTTACCATACGTAAGACCATCAACATTTGCAATTCCATTTTCTTTTGTTACTACTTTTTTCACTTCTTTTCCATCTTCAGTAAAGACCGTGAATTCAACATTAGGTAACATCTTACCTGAATCACTAAGTTTTTTTATTTCGATGTTACCTTTTACTTTGTTGTTTACTACTTGAACAGCTCCTATTTCCCCTGTCTTAACTTCAATAGTTTGTGGTTTATCACCTGAAACATAACCTGTTGGTGCTTTAATTTCTTTTACTATGTAGGTACCAATTGGTAGGTTATTTAATTCTGCAGTACCATCAGCACCCGTCGTGATTTTTCCAACTGATTCATTATTTGCATTAAAGACTTCAAATACTGCACCAGCTAATATTTCTCCATTTTCCCCAACCTTTTTAATTTTTAAAGAACCAGCAGCTTCCCAATTTACTGCAAGGTCACTACTAAGCTTTTCCTCATTTCTTTCTAGTAGCACTGTAGCATTCTGAACAGTATCAGTACCGCGATAAGCAATTGCTTGAACTTTAGTTAAATTTGTAGCAACACTTAGATTAAATTCACCTGTTTTTGTATCTTTAGGAATTTGGATACGGAATTTTTCCCCAAGTGAAAGCTGATCTTTCACTTCTCCATTTTCACTAACAATTTTAACTCCATTAGGTGCATTTTTCGCTACTACTTTATAAGAACCACTCTTAGCATTTGTTTGTACTGTGTATAGGTTTGTTTCAAAAAACTCACCCTTTAATTCTGCCTTTTGCTTTTCAGCAGGAATCACATTCATAAAAATATCTTGAGTATCTTCACTTGTATTTGCAGCATTAATAATTGTCTTAGCCGCTTTTTCAACATTTTTATTTTCATGCTTTAATTCATTTACATCAAGTTGACCTAATGCATTCCAAACCGCAAGCTGAGTTGCATAATGTGCTTCATTCTTATTAGCTACTCCCAGTTGTTCTATACTTTTTTGTGGGAAACCATTTAATAGAACCCTATATACTACATTATCTGTTTTCCCCATTTCAGGAAGATCTTCACCATTTGGTGATTTTAAGCCAAGAGTTAAACAATAAGCAATTTGACCGCTTGAATTTTTGATAATTTCAGTTCGGATATCCTTTCCTAAACTGTTGCTATAACTCCAGTTCATTGAATACTTTTCATGCGTCATAACCTCGGCATTTGCCTTCGGTAGAAACACATTAAAGAATAATGCTAGTACTGATAATAATGCAAAAACTCTTTTAACAACTCTTCTCCCCAATTTTAAAACCTCCCTAGATAAAATGAATCCGATGTATTATTCAAATATTTAAAATAATCACAACGAAGATATTTCATATTATAAGACATAAAGTTACAAATATTATATTATTTTTACAAATTATTTATTTTCTCAACAACCACTATAAATTACAATATTAAAACATTACATTTCGCAAAAGTAACAATATTAGGATACCTTAGCAAAATAAGAAACTTGGTAAAATACTAGAATAACGGTAGTTGGAGTACGGAAACGATTCTTGGCATGAAGGACCACTACAAAGATATTTTAATATGTAAACAGATATTTTCAGATTGAATATATGTATTAATAATGAAATTTTATTGCATTTACACCTGCAATGTTTATATAAAAGATAGTAAATTATGTTTTTATAGGATTTTTTCTATTAGTTTACTGGAAATTTGCATTATTATGTGACAATAAATATCATTGTATTTAATATAAAATGATATAAAAAAAGGGGCACGTAGATAATTACTAGAACTTTCAATCAATTAATTATACTAAAATTAGTATTAAGAATATTAGTAAAAAAGTAACAACGTTATTACTAAGTTCGAATATTGGTCTAAGTACCCTAGCATCTCAATGGTAACCTCTTGAATACTTTTACGTTTTTAAATAAATTAAAATAACAAAAAAATAATAATTTTTAATTTTTTTCTTTGTAATTTAATAAGTTACATGTTAATATGGCGAAGGTTATAAAATGGATTTCGCCATACACAATGTTTTTTCGGAATATTCACTCCAGAGAAACGTAACTATTTCTGTAATTTGCTTTATCTTTTACCTATACAAGGGCTACTTTCAATTTTTTTGTTCATAAGTAAAAGTAACTTTTTATTTCTATCTTCCTCATCGATTTTAATATAAATGGTAAAAAAGCACTTTTTCAAGTGCCCTTCCTTTTCTTTTTTAAAGATAGAAAATCTAATAAAATCAAACACCTAGATTAAACACATACATAATCCTACTTACAAACTCTCAGAGAGGTATAAACTATGGGAATTCCTACACTATTATTAAATACATTTATTATTATTATTTGTATCCTTAGTTACCAAGTATTTTGGCTAGAACATAAAGAAAAAATGGCATGTAATAATATATTAATTTCTGTACTTTCCTCCATTGCAATTATTTTTTGTATGACTTTTCCTTTTCATTTACACGCTGGGTTCATTTATGATTTACGTTTTATTCCCATTATATTAGTTTTTCTATATGGAAATACAAAGAGCATTATTTGTATTGGAGTTTTATATCTTTCTTATAGATTTTACTTAGGTGGAAGCGGAGTCTTCCCATCATTTATTATCTTTACTATTATTTCTGTTATTACAATCATGTTTCGTTACTTGTCACCTACTTATTTCAAGGAAAAGAAGATATTATTAAGTATTCTACTTATTTTGATATGTACAACTTCCCTTTCTATCTGCGGTATTGTAACGCAAATAAATACAGGTGTTAAAATTGACTCTACTCTCATTGAATTTTTATTCAATTATATAATCATAAATATTTTCACAGTATTATTATCAGTTTATTTAATAGAAGGAATGATCGAGAAATATAAAATAAAAGAAAGAATGCAAAGAGCAGAAAAATTTTATATAGCTAGCGAACTAGCTGCATCGATCGCGCATGAAATTCATAATCCACTGACCACGGTACGTGGATTCACTCAATTACTAAATGAAGATGAGAGTGCTAAGATGTCTCAAGATAAGTACTTAGAAATTATGTTACTTGAAATGCAGCAAATACAATCTACTATTAATAACTATTTATCTTTAACCAAACCACAAAACATTATAAAAGAGGAACTAGATATTAATTACATATTAAATCAAGTGAAAGATAATATTTCACCACTCGCTCTTTCATATAATGTTGAAATAAAACAGCATATTACAACAGATTCCCTTTACATAAATGCTAATACTGAAAAATTAAAAATATGTCTAACCAACATCATACAAAATGGAATTGAGGCTATGAAAAATGGTGGCGTATTACAAATAAATATACAAAAAATAAAAGATAATATTGTAATTGATATTATTGATACAGGAATAG
Organism: Bacillus sp. AR13-1; assembly: GCF_008042285.1. Classification (NCBI taxonomy): domain Bacteria; kingdom Bacillati; phylum Bacillota; class Bacilli; order Caryophanales; family Bacillaceae; genus Bacillus; species Bacillus sp. AR13-1. The sequence goes on along the minus strand of NZ_QNUA01000015.1, from coordinate 18,993 downwards.
GAATGTCTTCCCAACAAATAAAACGTATTGCCTTGCCATTTTATTCAACAACAGAAAAAGGTACTGGGCTTGGTACTATGATTGCGTACAGTATTATTAAAGAATTAAACGGAGATATAGAGATAGAAAGTGAACTAGGAAAAGGAACACACTTCTCTATCACTATCCCCTGCTAATATAATAGAAGATTTATTTAAATGATATTATTTTGTAGCTAATATAACCATATAAAAAGAAGACGTAACTATTCGTCCTCTTTTTATATGGTTCTGGTGCAAAAATGTTAGTTAGAAACATAGAGCAGCAATTTCACAATTTATTCACAAGTACCGTTAAGCGCAAGTTTACGTTAAGTATGCTATTTGCATAATAATGTTTTCAAGAAAAAAGTAGCTGTACTTTTGTGCAGCTACTTTTTTATGCAATAAATCAGTAATAGATATTCGAGCTGCAATAAATGCCCCTTTTATACTTTGAAATGTAATTTGCAAACTACAATTTGACATAATTCTAATAGTATGAGATGTATATTTCTCCATAAAAGTAACTTATTTTTATCTCTTTTAAACAATTTATTATATTATTTTCATCTAATTAGGCACAGAAACGTTTTGCAAAATCTTACTACTTTTTAGGAAAAACGTTTTTAGGGTACATTTTAAAATAGCTCTTTTTCTTTGAAATGTTTCTGTGCTTAATATTTAAAATATCTTATGTCAAAATTTTCCGCAACAAATATGTTAAATGATTCATAATTATATATAATTTGGAACATTAAAGTTAAATATTCCGTATTATACTCTATTAAATATAGCGTATTTAATTTATTAGTAATTAATTTATTGGTCTAAGTATGAATTATAAAGTATGTTCGTTTAAAATTGTCACAATATAATTTTATATTCGACGTTTTTAATTACTCGTGAAACATTTGCAAATGTTTTAACCGTTATGTATAAGGTAAATATCCCCTCTAAATATAAGATTTACTTAATTTAGATTCTTTCTCTCATAGTAATAATGTCGAAAAAAGTCGAATTTTTATATTTTTTCTTTATTTTCTAGTTGTAAACGTTTTATTTTCATGTTACCATCTTAATCAAACATTAGATGGTAATAAAACTTAAAGTATTTCTTTCCCTTAGAGACATATAAACGTTCGGTAATACCATGAAAATAAGGCCAAAGAAATATGAGTTACCTGATAAAAGATTTAATAGGATTTTTACCGTCTTAATTTTCTGTTAATTCAGAATGTAACACTTTAACATTTTGTCCCTAAACAAAATTTAAATTTTAGTGTGGTAAACTCAAAAAGCTAAATCACCCACCAAAATTAATAAATGATATATCCTGTTATATCTAGCGATCAGTCATGAGAAATAGATTTCTTCCTAAGAAAACTTAGCCCATTAATAAAAAGTGTCTAAATTTCTATCTTTATTACCATCTATTGTTGATAACATATTTACCAACTATAAAAAAGAACCTATTGAAGGTTCTTTTTATTATAATCATTAGCACTTCAATTATTGATAATCATTGGTGTTGAATCTTTATTCCCTCACCTTATATAGTTTTCTTTTATTAACACTTGAAGACTTATTGAGGTACGGTTCTGATTTTAATTTTTTTTTTATTTTTAAGCGACTAATTTCCGAATGATGGGCCATCCACAGTTTTATATCTAATAAAGAAAGAATTATGTCTGTTTCAAGTGACATTTTGCTTACCTCCTTCTCTCTTATGGGTTATGTAGATAATATATCTCTTGAATCTGGAGCCTTTAGAACACATAATGGATACCCTAAAAAATTGACTTTATTTTATCTTTATCTTATCTTTACCTTATCTTTAAATTTTTCTATTAAACTTAGCATTTAGAAAAAAATTTTCGAGTCTAAAAAAGCTGGGAAATAGAGAATTATTGAATTTTTTTAATAACCAGCCACCATTGAAAATAGGGTTTCTTGTAAAAGGAGGAGTAATATTTGAAGAATAAGAGAAAAGTACAAACTATTATATTATTCTTTATTAGTATTTTAGGGTTAGGAACAATAATCGGGATACTATATTTTAATGACAAAACCAATACTCAAAAAAATAAAGCGTTTGCTACCGAGGAACGTTTATTGCAATATGAGCCCATCATGAAAAAAGAATTAGAAAAATATAATTTGGGAGAAAAAACAGCAATTTTACTAGGAATTATGTACCACGAGAGTAGGGGTGAGGGCAACGACCCTATGCAATCTTCCGAATCACTTGGATTAAAGCCAAATGAAATCCAAGAGATAAACTTGAGCATTAAACAAGGGGTAAAGCACTTTGTTCAAATGTATAGATATGGAGAAGAAAAAGGTGTTAGCATGGATACAATTATTCAAAGCTATAATATGGGGCCAGGCTATATTGATTTTATTGCCAATCAAGAAGCTAAACAACACTCGGAAGATACAGCTAAACAGTTTTCTAAGTTGAAAGTTGATCAGAATCCAGCTACATACACTTGTGGTGGAAATAAACAAAATTTTAGATATCCATATTGTTACGGTGATTTCACATATACAACAAAAGTGAATGAAAAAGCAAAACTTATTGAAGAACGCCTCCAAAAAAATTAAAATTGTATATATTTGTTTGAAGGAGTTTTCCATTTACTTTTATATGGTTTTTCATCAACTTTTATCCCCTCTTACCATCTAAATGTATATATACAACTATCGTATCATATTTCAATTTAAATACGGCTCTAGTTACATATTTCGCAAGAAATCTATCCAGAATATAAATAAAATCACCATTTTACATGAAATAGTATCCACTTAGCGAATTCATTAGGCATAAAAATAAATGTAGATTCAATAAAAAGAGAGCACCCTCGCTATTGGTGCTCTCAATGTGAATTGGGGTTTATCCTGAGCATTGAATAGGACACGAAGAACTCGTCCTGTTACATAATATTATGCTTGTCCATATTATAATGTACAATAAAAAAAGCACCCTCGCCCAGGCGCCAAGAGATACATATACGTTGAGGTAACTAACACGTTAGAAAAGGCCCTTCCATATCATTGTATGATTATCAATTATCTTTATACCTAGCAGACTCATTAAATACGTTTAATGTATCATTTCTATTAGTTTAACCATGCCTAATGCCCTCCAATTCATGGTTAGTATTCTAAATAGACCAACGATGTATTATAATCCTTTATATACCCAAGGAGGTTTACCATGCTTAATTTTCATAAAACATTCCCCATCTTAGGATTCTTTTGGTTTTTATATAGTTTTATCGGCATCATCTTTTTATTACTATTCCTTAGCGTATAGTAACAACGCGTATAAATAGTAGAAGATTTAATCAACCATCCAGGTATGTTTTCAATTACTTTCCAGTCGCTACGATATAATTGTAAAAACACTTCTTGTGCTAACTCTTCAGCGATAGATTGATCTTTAACAATCCATATAATCTGTTTCACAGCATAAGCATAGTACTGCTTAAATAAATCTTCAAAAGGTATATCAGAAGCATGACTTTCTTCATTTTCTATGGTTAACATGTTAGTTTAAACCTCACTTTCAATTTGATGCCTGTATTATAGAGAAACCAGAAAAACGGATTTTGTGACAGTTTTTCTGGTTATTTTTTTATTATGTACTAAAAAAAGCATTCATCTGATTAAAAGATAAATGCCAAAAGGGAAATGAAAACATAAAACTATAACTCTTGCAGTAGTTTTCTATTAATGGGATACCGCCACATCGCTATCAAGCTAATAAAAAAGAAATGCCCCCTAGAATGAAAAAAACGCCATCCTTTCCTATGATTCTACAGAAAGAATACCGTATTTTTTCATTTTAGGGGAATAATTAATCTCTTAAGTTGATGAGCATGCAGCAAGCCCCTTTAAAGGTAATATTGTGGTACCAGGCTGCCCTCTATACTGAAAAGGTAATATCACAACTCAAACTGCTATATTTATTTCCTGTCGAATACACTCTTTTTTATTAGCACGTTTCCATAAATATATGGTGTAGAAGAATAAAATTGCAATAATAATATATGCAAAAAGCGACGAGGCTTGAACATTCCCCATAAAATTAAAGAAATTATTAAAAGCGTGGAAAGTAATGGTGATAATAATTGATTGCTTATTTACGATAAGTAAGGACAGACAAGTCCAACTAAAAATGCATATATGATTTGTAAAATGGTATCTTTAATAGACTGCCCACCAATTAGTTGTAATAAATGGGTGATACCAAACAAAAAACTTGAAATCAAAACTGATTTTTTTATCCCCTTTGAAAACAACATTTTGAGCATAAATCCACGAAAAAAGATTTCCTCAATAAATGCAACAACAAAAAATTGCATGATAAACATAAAAAATAAGTCAGATACCGATGTGGTGAGACCCCATAAAGAAAAGACACCCTAAGGTGCCTTCCTCCGACTTGAACCACTTTAATTTAATAATATGTATTGGACATTAAGTAAACACGTCCTATAAAACAGAATCATTTATTTTCAACAGATTGTTAGTGTACAAATACAAGAGAATCGAGATCGTTTGTTTGGCTAGATTAAAGCAACGCCACACCACACCTATATGGTTGAGATGTGTTACGCCTTCTAATCGGAGAATCAGCTTTATAGAACGTGTCCACAATTTATATTTTACTACATGTAATATTTATTTTATGTAATTTTTACAAATATGTATAATTACATAAAATTCACGAGAAAAAGAGAGTATACTTTGATATTGTGTAATAAAGATAAGGCCCACCTACGGAAATAGGTGGGTTTTTTGTTAGGCATTACTATCTCATTGCACAAAAGGGAATTTGCATTAAAATAATATCATATTCTTAGAGTTCTTATATTGAGAAAAAAGACACTCTTATGAGTGCCCCTTTTTTTAGTAACCGAATCCGCCGCTACCGCCGCCCCAACAACTACATCCTATAATGATTAACAGGATGAATAGAACGATCAGTAAAGCAAATCCGCCACCTAACTGTCTACGCTTAAAGACTAAAGTTACCTTTAGCCCTCCAAGACTCGCTACGAGCGAATGGCTAGTTCTTACTCGACGGGAATCCCACCCGTTATATGATACGACCTAGGATCGGCCGCACACCTGCCTCGTTAGTTAATATGAAAATGAAACCCAATGTCTTTCAGGCGAAAGTATAATCTTGGTTTGGAAATATACAACTGTTTGGACATAAAAAAGACCATCGAAATGATGGTCTTGCAGACTGTAGACAAATGCATAAAATAACGAATGAACCTTTCTCTGAACACTTACTTTACTTCTTTCATAAATAGTCTAACGTTTTCAGCGATTTCTTTGAATTTGGTATGGTGTAAATAATGTGATCCATCCATGGTTACTACTTTTCCATGTACCGAGTCTTTGATCTGCCCTTCATGCAGAGGTATCCATCCTGCTACATCTTCATTATTCGCTTGTACAAAGAGAAGAAGTGGAAGATATTTAGGGAAGATTAAACCTTGAGCCCCTTTAAAATTAGACGAAATATGATCCATCTCATTCAAGGTTGTGTCATTATACATGTTTTTATTCGAAATCATTTTCATTTGCTCTACGGTTTTTTCATCAAATGCCAGTCCAGCATAGGGGTCAGCACTGATTTTCATAGCCAATCTTAAGAGACCTGATTTTTTGAGATATGCAAACGTTTTTAATGGGAAATTGATATCCATACCCGGTTGTGTTGCAACACTGCTATCGATTCCGACAAATGCAGTCACCTCGTTTGGATATTTGTTCACATAATCAATTCCATAAATGCCTGTAATGGAGTGGCCCATGAGCATGTATCTGTTAATATTAAGCTGCTGTAGAGCTTCATGAACTTCACTTACCATATTCTCCGTGGTTCGCTCTTTTACAGTTTCATCACTTAATCCATAACCGAAAGGCTCTACCGCAACAACTTTGTAAAATGGAGATAATTCATCGATAAGAAGCTTAAAATCAAGCCCTGGAGTAGCTGTTCCATAACCAGGCAGGAGCACGATCGTTTCCTCGCCCTCGCCTTGAATTAACACATTCATGTTTTTCCCGTCTACAGATACGTGCTGCCCGTAGGGCACTATTCGTTTTTGCTCCGAATGACTACTCATCACATTTACGATATAAACAATACCTAAAAAAAGTACAATGACTAGAACGATTGCTCCTATGATTTTAAGTAAGATGTTTCGCACTTTCTTTATTTTCATTCCCCTCAGCGTTTTCTTTTCCTCTTGTTGTGTCACTTTCATCTTCTCCTGTCCTGATCTGTTTGCCTTCCTTCATGTGCCTGTAATGAAAACTTAACCAATGAAGATGTACTCACCATGACGACAATATGAACTGAATATGAACTGCCAAAAAAAATGCTACGGCTCTATATGCAAGTAAGCTTGCATATGAGTCGTAGCATAGAGAATGAATCTAACTAATCTGTTGGTGTAGTGATTGGCAAGGTGACAATGAAGGTCGTTCCTTGACCAAGTTCACTTTTCACTCGGATGTCACCTTGATGAAGCGACACGATCTGTTTAACGATAGCGAGTCCCATACCACTTCCGTCATACTTACGACTGTGGGAACGATCGGCCTTAAAAAAACGATCGAATATACGCTTCTGGTCGTCAAGGTGAATACCAATACCAGTGTCGGATATTAGGATTGTCACGTTTTTGATATCTTGTTTGATGCTTACGTTAATCACGCCGGCATCCTCGGAAAATTTGATGCTATTTCTGAGGATATTCGTCCATACCTGATTTAACAGGTCATGATCAGCCGTTACTTTAACTGTCTGTAAATCAAGCTCGAAATGTATATCGCGAGCAGACCATTGTGGCTGGAGCGCCACGATTATCCGTCGGATTTGTTCATCGAGGCTGAGTGTGACGAGCCGCAGTTGCTTTGACTGCGATTCAAGAAAACTCAGCTTTAGCAGGTTATCGCTCATTTTGGACATCCTTTTCGCTTCAGCGATGATAATATCAAGATAACGGCTTCGTTCGTATTCTGAAAGGTCAACTTGCTTAAGCACTAGAGCATAACCGGATATCGAAGTGAGCGGAGACTGAACCTCGTGCGACACGTTCGTTACGAATTCCCTGCGCATCTGCTCAAGTTGCTGCAGATCGTGCATCATTTCTTCGAAGCTGCGAGCCAAAGTACCCAGCTCACTCGTTTGCTTAATATTCAACTTGACGTTGAAATCTCCAGATGCTATCCGCTTGGTCGCTTTTGTCAGCTTTTTTATCGGTCTTACCAGGAATACAGAGGCAACTAGAATCAATAAGCTTCCTGCAATCAACGAACATGTTGCAAAGACCAATGCCCACTTTGTGACAAAAGAGGCTGAAGGAGGGGCGAGCGCTTCCAAAAATATCGCTTTCGTTCCCATTTCCGTTTTCAACGGCAACCCTAAGAGGACCGTGGCAATACCATTAGGAGTGTCCTGAACAACACCTCCATCTAATACTTTCTTTAGTTGCTCCATCGTCACAGGCGCAGGTTTGTGTCCGTGAAGTTTACCGTAAGACTTGAACTGACCCGTTGCTTCGTAGATTCGAATATAATAAGAATCGAGCTGCTTCATTTCACTTACGAACAAGTCCGCTTCACGTAACGGAAAGGTCTTGTAAATCCGGACGATGTCTTGGCCAAAGTTACGTAAGTTGATTTGAGCATTTTCGTTCAATTTATCTTCGAATATCCAAGTTGACACCAAAAAAGAAATGATCGTGCCCCCGATGATGGAGACTAAAAATGTCAGGACAACACGTATATATAAGGATCTGATCATTCATAAACCTCAAGCCGATACCCAAGCCCGCGCACCGTTTCGATCCGAAAATCGGGTGTTGTCGCGAACCGTTCACGCAGCCGTTTAATATGTACGTCTACCGTTCGATCATCTCCGGCGTAATCGATACCCCAAATCTGATCGATCAACTGTACGCGCGTATAGACTTGTCCGGGTGTTCCAGCGAGCTTATACAGCAATTCGAACTCCTTTAGCGGCAACGTAAGCGACTCCGTCCCTTTCATCACTTTATAGGTCTGTCGATCAAGGATGACGTTCCCTAAATGGATCGTCTGCGTGGAGCCAATCTTGTATCGTTTGAGTAGTGCCCTAACACGAACCGTCAACTCTAACGGATCGAATGGTTTGGTTAAATAATCGTCCGTCCCAAGTTCGAAACCTTTCACTTTCTCCCATGTTTCTCCTCTCGCAGTCAGCATAAGTAAAGGTAGATCAGGATTGGCTCTTCGGAGCTCCTTGCTTAACGTCCAACCATCCATAATCGGCATCATAATGTCAAGTACGACAAGATCGACATTCGTTGAGATGTAGACGGCCAGTGCTTCCTTGCCGTCCGCTGCTTCAGCTGTTGCGAATCCGTCGTTGCGTAGAAATAAACAGACGAGTTCGCGAATGTTCGCATCGTCGTCAGCAACTAGTATAGTAGGCATCGGTTCCCTCTTTTCCCTGTTTTCCACCGCATTATTTCAAGCAATCATTATACTATAAATTAACACGTATGTTGATTAACCAAAGTAATACAGTTTCTTGATTTATCGACCTGTAGAATTCAAGTGTTTCTTTCAAACTAATTTGCCACTCAATTGACAAGGCTTCACAAAGAAACAGGCGTGTGAAACCTGCAAATGACAAACGTTTATTTTGTCTTTTGGCCTTGTGCACGAAGAAATTTCAGCAAAGCATAGGCAATTATAGCTGTGAATAACTGATTGAACAACGCATTGGATATTGTGCCAAACAATACGGGAACGTTCAAATTCAGCTAAATCCAGCGGAAAAATGATTCAATTGCCCAGCGCGATTTGTACATGGCGGCGATTCCTTCGGACAGATAGATTGATAGAACGCATATTCCCCAAACTACTCCAGTAATTACACCATCTGAAATAACACGTCCCATACCCACTAATTATTTTTCATCAAATGTGTATGGCGTATCAACTTTGATTGCACATTCGTTCCAAATCATTACTTGTTAATTTAAGTGAATTCCATCATAAAGATTCATATAGGTTTAGTAATTAGTCAAAGTTATTAGGGTGTTCTGTCGTACAATTTATATATTACTATATAATCACCTCCTGATTTTTGTATATTATAGTTCTACATCGACACATAATATATAACTTTTTCTCATTGCTTATTGAATTAATCTGCTCCGTTCAAGAAGAACCATATCAGTTTAAATAACTCAGATTTTGGCAAAATTAAATTGATTCAAATGATACCCACCTTTTAGTAATCTCAGAAAATTTCTTAGTCGCGAGTGAGGTTGGTTTTCTTATAGCTAATCCAATAGTTCGATAGCTATCACTTTCAAGTGGAATTGCTGCAAAAGAAATTTTTGATGTCGGTATAATCATTTCTGGCAATATACTAATTCCTAGATTATTCTCCACCATGGAGATCACTGAGTATTCATTCATATTTTCGAATCGAATATTGGGGCTAACTTTATTCTCCCTAAATATTTTTTGAATATCATCATAACACTGATATGTTGGCATAATAAAAGGTACATTTTCTATTTGTTGCATTGATACTTGGTTTTCCTTACATAATGGGGATTGGTTAGATACAACACATAAAAGTCGATCCCTCTTCAATTGTACGATTTCAAAGGATTTTTCAAAGGATTCAAAGTAAGTATCATTATTAATAAATCCACAATCTAATCTCCCGTTTTGTAACCAATTCTCAACTTCAGCATAGTTTCCTTCCAGTAATTCGATTTCAATATTTGGAAACTTTCCCTCCATTTTTTTAAGAATACCAGGAATCCAGTTTTTAGAAATACTCGAAAAAACCCCCACTCTTACTGTTCCTTTTTGGAACCCATTGATAGCGGCTACTTCCTGCTTCAGCATGTTGTTATAGTATAAAATTTTCCGAACGGTAATTAAAAGCTCCTCTGCATTTTTGGTCAATGTTAAAGTAGAGTGATTACGAATAAATAAAGGAAAGGAAAACTCTTTTTCCAAACTGCTAATTGCATGACTTACAGCAGATTGGGTGAAACCTAACACTTCTGCAGCTTTTGTAAAACTATTGAGTTCTGCCACTTTGTTAAATATTTCATATTTTGTTAAAGTCACTATGGTCCTCCTCATGAATTTTATTCATGTCTCCATTATATTTCTTCGTTTTATTTAATGCCATTACCAACATACAATAAGTGCATGCTCTATTATATGACCCTTGACAAGGGATGTATTTTTTATGGAAGGATGAAGTGAAATGCAAAAAATTTTAGTTACAGGTGCTGCAGGTAAGATTGGCCAAGATGTTACAAGATTCCTAGATAAGCAAGGGAATTACCAGTTACGGCTAGCAGATATTAACTTATCTGCTTTAGAAACTTTTAAAGATACAAATCACGAAATCATATATTTAGATGTTTCTGATTTAGCTGCTTGTCAAGAATTTACGAAAGGTATAGATATAGTTATACACTTGGCAGGTAATCCTTCACCAAATGCTGATTTTTATGGCTCCTTATTAGAAAATCATATAAAGGGAACCTATAATATTTTTAGAGCTGCTAGTGATAATAATGTATCCAAAGTGATAGTTGCTTCCAGTGCTCAAACAATTGAAGGCTATCCTTTGGATTATCAACCACATGCTTATTCACCCACGAGGCCCAAAAATATGTACGGGGTAAGTAAGTGTTTTGCAGAGGCTGTTGCTTCTTATTTTGCTTATGAAGAAGGGTTACAAAGTCTTGCTATTCGTATAGGTGCATATGATGATTATAATCCATATGGTAAACCACTAACAGCTAGAGATATGAGTGCATACTTAAGCCCAGAAGATTTTATGGACCTTCTCTTAAAGTCGATGACGGCAAAGAACTTACCTCCATTTTCAATTTTACATGGTGTATCTAACAACAGGTTTAAACGAATTGATATTGAAGGAACAAGAAAGTTAGTTGGTTATAGCCCAAGTTCTGATGCTTTTGTACTAAGTGGTATTAAGTTTTTTGATGCTTGATAAAGGCATATCTAGAAAAGAGATTATATTATAGTAGGCGCTACCATGATCTGGTTGGCGTCTTGTTTGTTGTTAAGGAAAGATAACAAAACAAAATTTCCTTAATCATAAGGCTTTAAAAGTAACCTATCCATAGTGATATTAAAGTTACTACTAACAAGGCAAGAAGAAATGTGATATTTCGAATCCACTTTTGTATATCATCAAAATACCGTTCTATAAATGCAACGTTGATATAAAACATGAGAAATACAACAAAGAAGGTAAAGTTACCAAATTTATCATTCAATTTTTCATTAGTAAATGTGCTTACATGAAGGAATAGTAAAGCAAAAGTTACTAAGAATAACTCAAATAGCCTTTTTTTGCTCACGCCACCACCACCCTACAGTAATTTCCTTTCGTTCTATTTTATCTGAACGTAGTGTGTAGCAGACTATGAATATTATACTTATGTAAAAAAAGGCTAACAATTTAAGATTGTTAGCCTTAATCGCGCCTTTTAAAAAATAACTCAATATAACAAATGAATGATTCTTCAACTTACACTATATTCTCCTTTTATTACAAAAAACGAACCTCGAATTGTTCCAGCAAGTTTAGACTTCTGTCTAGCAAACTTAAACTTCTCTACTAACTCCGTTGGTATCTCCATTCCCTCAGAAAGCTTAAATCCAACGGCCCGCTTCTTTGGGTTATCCAACGTATACATGACGTTGACTGCAAGACCATCCTCATAGAAGACATAGGCAAATTTAATATTTTCCACTTGAAAACACGATGTTTCTAAAGGTTTTGCCGCAAACTCAATATCACGTTCTTCTTTCAAAATGCGGTTCACATAATCAAGAGTCTTCTCGCTTTCACTAGCTGGTACAACCGTAAATTCATGCTTGTATTTATTCATAAAGTAACGTGCTTCATGGGCACGTAAACCAGCAAGTGCTTCTGCTACAGGTGAAGACTCCATGCCAGCTGTAGTTACGTTTTTAAAATCAACTATATTGGACAATTCCATCTCTCCTTTTAACACTTTACTTCCTAACAACTGGAATCCATATTTCACCAAATACTAAGCCGTTTCGCTGCCCCATCTCAACTGTTGTATTTGGCCCACCAACATAGGAAAAATCTTTTACTTCTGCTAATGCTTGACCAAATGCAATACCAGTAAGCTTATTACTTAGCTCCTCAGCTGTATTGCCTTCCCCTTTAACTACTAGGTATTCTCCCCTCGGAAACTGGATAACTCTAGATTCTTCTTGTATCGTTGCCTCTGTCATGACACCAGCGTAATACATCATCTTGTTATTCACCGCTTCACTCACAGAAAAAATGTAATCATTTGTAGCTAAAGCTTTTAAAGTGTCCAACCTTCCATCTTGTTCGACGGACAGCCAAAAGTCTGCCTTTTCCTTGTTTATGCCCGCAAAGTCTGTATAGTGACTCTTAAGTTCAGTTCCAATACCTAACACGATAAAGCTATCTTTTTCTTCTATTGTATAATTTTTCATATTTAAAACCTTCCTCACTTTTAAATTAATCAAACGATTTATCTTTTCACTTGATGAGTTTATAATATCTTTAAATCATGTCAAAAAATGATACTGTTTAGGAGACCAACATGAAAAAAGTTGAACGGATTAATACGATCATGCGGTACATTAACAACCGCTCCCACTTTACAATTTCTGAAATCATACGAGAATTTAACATCTCACGATCGACAGCTATTAGAGACATTAGAGAAATTGAAGCCATGGGGATGCCGCTCGTCGCTGAAGTTGGAAGGGATGGAGGCTATTTTGTCATGCATAACTCTATCCTACCCGTTGTTCGCTTTACTGATAATGAGGTCAAAGCTCTTTTTATTGCCTTTATGGCCACCAGAAATCAACAACTTCCCTATCTAAAGAGTCGTCAGTCTTTAGCCGAAAAACTACTAGGACTCATCTCAGAAATCCAGCAGGATGACCTTGTTCTTTTAAATCAAATCTTGCTTTTTGAAGGAACTAACCCTCATAATCCTGACCTACTTGAGCTTTCTGACCTCCCCCATCCTATGTTAGAAAAACTCATCCAAATCCTTCTTTTGGATAGTCATTTATTGATTACCGTAAAAGAAGAGGAAGAAATCAAGTCTTATCCAATTTATCTACTACACCTTTATCAAGAAAAAAGCCATTGGATAATTGAAGCCTTTGACATAAAAGAAGAAAAAAAGAAGATGCTCCCTGTCGATCATCTCATCAATGTCGAACCCTATACGACGAAAAAGAGATTAAGTAAGAAAAAAATTTTAGAAAAACTAAGTAAGAAGGACGAGGCAATCAACCTTGTACTTGAACTTGGTCCAAAAGCGATTGCCCAGTTCAAAAAATACCATCCTATAAAAATTTCTATTTCCTATACTAATCCTTACCAATCCACAGCCATTCTAAAGACTTTTATCAATGTTAACAATCTCGATGAATTAACAGAAATAACAAATTGGCTACTTTTCCTAGGTAAAGATATCAAAATCAAGGAAGTGCCTGAAGAAGTGTTAGAAGGTTTAAAAGAGAGATTATGTTTATACTGCCCATAAGCAGTGACCAGTTAAACCCAAAATAATATTGAGTTTGACTAGATGCCAGTTACTTCTATTCAAATACCTAGTAAAAACATTTTATTTACTACCGCTACTTTAAACGCTCTTCTAGTAATAACGCCAACACAAAAAAGACATGAACTAATCTTTGTTCATGTCTTTTTATATTAGAGTTTAACCCTCATTAAATTACTTGTTTAAAATTCGAATGTGGATTTATCTTATCCATAATCTCTTTCATTCTTTATTCATATCCCACTATTTTAGCACTTGAACTAACAATAACGAATTAGAATAATGACTTAATACTTGCTAGGACAGTAAGTATACCTACAACAATGACAAACACATTGCTCATTTTTCCTCTGTATTTAGCTAGTACTGGTACTTTACGAATCGCATACATTGGTAATAGACATAAGATAGCTGCAACTAACGGACCGCTAAGGGAATCAATGATTCCAAGAATACTTGGATTTGCATAAGCAACATACCAGCATGTTAATACGACAAAAGAAAGAATCATTGTCTTAACTGTTTTTTCTTCGATAGCTTTTCCGCGTGTTTTTCCAAACTTGATAATTACGTCACGCATTACCTCATATGCCCCTATATAATGGCCAAGGAAAGACTTTGTAATAGCCACAAAAGCAATGATAGGAGCTGCAATAGTGATTACAGGCGAATTAAGCTCATTAGCAAGATATGAAAGGATCGATAAGTTCTGCTCTTTTGCCATTTTAAGATCCTCTGGAGTCAAACTCAATGTACTGCTCCAGACGAAGAACATAACAACCACGAATGTCATGATATAACAAACCTTTTGTATTTGTGCACATTTGGCATCAGTAGCTTCTATTCCATACGTAGCCCTCTGTTTCACAACGAATGATGAAATCATAGGTGAATGATTAAATGAGAATACGATGATTGGTAGTATCATCAATATCGTTCCAAAATATCCTGTTCCTGTTGAAGCAGTAGAAACACTTGAAAAACTAAGCATTGACGTATTCCACTGCGGGATCAAAGATATTGCGATAAAAAGTAAAGAAGCTATGAAAGGATACACTAGCATACTCATGATCTTTACAGTAATATCTTGACCAAAATTTAGTATAGCGATAAGACCAAGCACTAATACAAGCGATAAAATGGCCCTTGGAGGCTCCGGCATGTGCAATTGATGCACGATAAAACTACTTGCAGTATTTGTAAGCGCAACCGAATACATCAGTACGATTGTATAAATTGAGCCGAAATATACTATGTTAAAAATGATACTTGCCTTATTTCCGAAATACTCTCTAATTGTACCTGTAATCCCCTGATCAGCAGAATTAGAAGCGTATATCATTTTAGCAAGCGCCCTATGTGAGTAATACATAACAGGAAATGCAAGTATCGTAATTAACAGTAATGATAATAAACCACCTGAACCTGCATTAATAGGTAAAAAGAGTACTCCTGCTCCAATTGCTGTTCCAAAAAGGCTCAATGCCCAAGTAGTATCTTGTTTATGCCACTTTTTAGGATCTAGATAGTTCTCATTTTTCACTGCATTATTTTCAGCTTGAAATTCTATTTTTTTTGCAGTATTCCCATTCATATAATAAATCCCCCTTGTATCCTATTCTTACGTCTCTTTTTAGGCTTAAGAATATAGACCATTCTTAAAAAATGAACCGCTTACTAGATGCGCCATATTGTAAACGATTCCACCTAAAGCTGTCTCTCTTAATGTGCGAGGCATTTATCCTCCAACCCTATACTTCCATTGATGATATTGTTTACACCAGCTAATACGATGTCCGCTGCTACTAAACTATTTTGAAGAAATTCCCCTTCTGGTCACACACCTTTCTGTAATTAATCGTTTCAGTCTGTCCAATTTTAAAATGTTTGATATTTTCTTCGTAGGTAATCGGTTACCTCTCGACGCCCTCATTATAACGTTTATATTTGCGAGTCTAATATTTTTTTATTTTTAGAAAGACAGAATAAACAGAATTATGAATAGATAATAAATTACAATTGGTATGTAACAATTGTGTCTATTTTTTGAAGCTGTATTAGTTAATAGAAAAGCAAACATAATACAGAGTTCCTTTCGTTAACACATTGATTATATTAGGAACTCGTTATAAAGATACTTATATTTCCCTTTGCTTTCACATCTTATCTTTGACATGAAAGCTGTTGTAATAAATAATACACATTGATGTAAAGGAATAAATTTAGAAAACATAAAATTATTATCATGAATTTTTATTACATATAACGAATTAATATTCATTTTTCAGAAAAGAAGAACTTTTTCAAAGGAGCCTACGCACCTTATATAATGGTTATCATGTTAAGCCTGTTAAAAGAATTACACCATAAGTTTCCATTTACTATATGTAATATTTATTAAGTGTAGTTTTTTCTAAATATGGATAATTACATATTCAGAAAAAGAGAGTATCCTTTCGAATTGTGTAGTAAAGATATAGCCCACCTACGGAAATAGGTGGGCTTTTCATGTATAAAAATTGCATTTATTATATGGCAATTAGAATTGAGGTCAAAATATTATCTCTTCCCTTTTAACTCTCTCAGTCTGCTTTTTCTCAACGTCTGAGCCTACTTACGTACCAACTGCATAACCAGTAAGAATACTAACAATTATAGCAATAACTAAGATTAATGTGATTTAAATCCATTTTCCCATATATATATATATTATTCCAGAAGATTTAGTTGCCATTGTGCACCGAACTGGTGGTGTTACCCTAACTGACGTTTAAATGCTTTGCCGGCGAAGAAGTAAGCGATAACCATAATGCCCACACACCAAGCAAGTGCAATCCAAATATCGTTGCCAACAGTCCCTTCATATAAGAGGGCACGAATCGCATTCACGATTGAAGTCACAGGCTGGTTTTCAGCGAACGCACGAACAATTTTTGGCATAGTTTCGGTAGGAACAAAGGCCGAACTAATAAAGGGCAGAAAAATTAGTGGGTACGAGTAGGCTGTCGCCCCTTCCATAGACTTCGCTGTCAACCCAGGAATGATAGCCAACCATGTCAGCGCCAGCGTAAACATCCCGAGTATTCCAGCTACCGCGAGCCAATCCAGAATATTAGCACTGGAACGGAAGCCCATTAAGAGCGCAACAAGGATAACCACCACGATAGTAAGCACATTAGCAACAAGTGATGTTAATACGTGAGCCCATAATACCGACGAACGCTTGATAGGCATAGTAATGAAACGTGCCATCAGCCCGCTCTTTACATCCGTAAACAACCGTACGGAAGTGTAAGCGACACCGGATGCGATAGCCATCAGCAAGATTCCCGGCAATAAATAATTGACGTAGTTATCCGTTCCTGTCTTTATGGCGCCGCCAAATACGTAGACAAACAACAGCATCATCATAATCGGCGTAATCGCTACCGTAATAATTGTATCCGGACTGCGCATAATGTTGCGCATTAAACGCCCTAATAATACCCCTGTTTTGCTCTTCATTTACATCTCCTCCTTTTTGCCAATGATCGCAAGGAAAATTTCTTCCAATGTCGGCTGCTTCTCGATATACTCCACTTTTGTTGGCGGGAACATCTCTTTAAGTTCTGTAAGAGTACCAGTCGTGATAATTTTCCCGCCATGCAAGATAGCGATACGGTCCGCCAGTTGTTCGGCTTCCTCGAGGTACTGGGTCGTGAGCAAGATAGTCGTGCCGCCGCCGGCAAGTTCCTTGACTGTATCCCACACTTCAATACGCGCTTCAGGGTCAAGCCCTGTCGTCGGTTCATCGAGAAAAATGACTGCTGGCGTTCCGATCAAACTCATCGCGATGTCAAGCCGGCGCTTCATCCCACCTGAATACTGGTCTGCCCTCTGGTTGGCTGCATCAGTCAGGCTAAATCTTGCAAGCAAATTATCAGCGACTTGAGCAGGACTAGAAACTCCACGCAAATTGGCAATCATTATCAAGTTTTCTCTCCCCGTGAGCATTCCGTCTAAAGCTGCAAACTGCCCTGTCAGACTGATACTTTGACGAACATGATCCGGTTGACGCTGAACGTCAAAACCACAAATACCTACTTCGCCGCCATCTTGCTTCATCAGCGTCGAGAGGATATTGACTATCGTCGTCTTGCCCGCTCCATTTGAGCCCAGCAGTGCGAAAATGGAGCCACGCTGCACTTCAAAATCTACCCCTTTTAACACTTCCTTATCTTTAAAGGATTTTTTTAATCCTTTTACAGAAATCGCTGTATTGGTCATGCTTTTTTCCTCCTTAAAAAATGTTTTGTAAAGATAGACTGCCTACACCCTCTATTTAGTATTACTGATAATCTGTATTACTTAGTACTGATTTAAAAATATAACTGAATAGCAATGGCGTCAATTCACATTTGTAACCAGCTAATCAGTCGGTATTACCTGTTGCATTTATTTTTTTCTCAATTGCTTCATGATACTTTCATTCAAATCTTCACGATACTTGGAAACATAAGTTTTAGCGTTTGCCACTAGTTCGTCAGCAAAGGATGCCACGTCCTCCCCAGTGATTTCTAGCACTTGTCTGCCTTCCGCCGCACCGGCTTCAAACAAATCGATTAGTTCATACTGTATGTGTAGCATATCCATCCCGTTACCAGCTGAGAAATTCCACATGTAGTTTTGAATTTTCTTAAACACAAACTGATAGTCCTCTGGCAGAGCTCCAACCCGTGCCATCATCATTTTGTACTCTTTTTTATCACCAATTAATTTTTTGAACATTTCCAACATATTATTTTTCCTCCTTTTTTATAAAGCAGAACAAGAAACTCCCAAAATATCGGCCGAATATTTAATCTTATGAGGCTAGTTTGACTTCAAGACGTTAATTTTTGATGATACAAAATCCCATTTTCTCCAAAATAATTCAAGCTCCTGACGGCCATCCTCATTTAGTGAATAAAACTTGCGAGGCGGCCCCATGTCTGACGGTTTCTTTTCAATATTCACAAGTTTTTTCTTCTCTAATCGCACAAGGATGGTATAGACCGTTCCTTCCACGACTTCAGTAAACCCAAGCTCATTCAGGTGGCGGGTAATCTCATAGCCATAAGTTTCACGGCGGCTAATGATTTCCAGAACACATCCTTCCAGCGAACCTTTCAGCATTTCAGTTAAATTTTCCATATTCTGACCCTCCTTTACCCCCTATTCTGTCTGACTTATATTCAGTATCACAGAGTACTAAGGCTAATTTTTACTGAATAGCTTTTGAGAAGCCTCACTATTCAGTATTACTTATTACTTATTAC
>NZ_QNUA01000014.1:0-181731 GCF_008042285.1 Bacillus sp. AR13-1 | reverse complement strand
TAGGTGAAATGTTGCAAATTTCATTTTCGTTTGAACTTTATTTAAAATATAAGCTGTCCATATACCAAATTCTTAGAGATTACAAGAGGAACATTAGTTGTTCCTCTTTTTATTTTAAACAACAAGAAAGCAGAATAGCCAATGACAAACACAAATAGAGAGATAGGTCGGATTTAATATTTTATATTTATACACATTTATATGTATATTTTATTTGTATAGATTATAAACCAATAAAAATATATACCTTTCTGTAAGAATCCCCCATTCTTACCTATTTATCTATAATTATATTTTTTATAATTTATTATGAAATGTATATTGATTTAAAGTTGATTAATTAAAGTGGCGAATCCGCTGCTTTTTTTATTTTGAATAGAAAAAAGGAACCTGTAATGGCTCCTTTTCACAATACTATCTTGTACTTATTGATTTTTCGCTTAACATCCATAAAAGCTAGTAATGCTGCAATAGCACAAAGACCTTTAAACCAAAGGAACTCGGAAGAAAATAGTCCACCAAAGAAAGCGACCGAGTGTACAAAACAAGTAATACCAAATAACCAAAGCATGAACTTTAATTCCTTTGAGGAATACTTATAGTTTTTAAATCTTTCCCACATATGTATCAACTCCTATTGTCCTGATGTTCTGTAGTTTTTCTTGATAATATCTCGCATATTTAAGACAAAGAATAGAAGGAAAACCAAGGCTATGATACCGTTAACCCAGTAGTATGTATGTCCTGCTGTGAATCCAGTATAGAAAGAAAGGGAATTCCAAACTAAAAGGATTGTTGAACAGATAGTAGAGATCAATAATGAACTAAAATTTCTCATGATTTTCACCTCGATTCAAATTTTTAGAACTTTTTATATAATTATACATTTAAATACAAGGATTTACAAAATGAATTACCATAAAGAGGAGTTAGACAAATTACTTCCTATAATTTGTACATACTTTTTACATCAACAATATACTGGAGAACCTATCCGCAGCATAAACATTTCTCTAACGAATCTAATTCGGGAAGGGGAGGAACAAATTTCTCTTTTCGATAATGTCACACAACGAGAACAAGAAGTAAAACTAACAAAAGTAATGGATGAAATACGCACAAATGGCTCTAACGATACTTCGAAGCCATTATAACTTTTGTATGCCATTTACCACAAAGGAAGGGAAAAAGAAAACAGTAAAAACACCAGCACAACGATTGGGGATTACTGACAAAGTGTTTGATTTAAAAGATATAATTTACTTTAGATAGTTCACTCAAATAATGGTGGACTATATTTTTTTAAAAAGTAAATGGAAAATTTATGTTAAAATAATTATAGAGATTGTGAAAAAATGTTGAATATCATATTTTGAAGGGGTGATTGCAGTGGAGTAAGTGATTTTTTAATCTTGGTTAAATACTTTGAAGGAAGGGATTTATAACTATGAATACAAAACTAATAATAGTAGAAGGTTTACCTGGATTTGGAAAATCAACCGCTGCAAAGCTAATAAATGAAATTCTAAGCCAAAATAAAATTGAAGTTGAACTATTTTTAGAGGGAAATTTGAACCACCCAGCCGACTATGATGGTGTATCTTGTTTTAATAAATTTGAATTCGATAGATTATTATCTAACAGTGGAGATTTTAAAGAAGTGCTTCTTAAAAGAGTTCTAAAAAAAGGAAGCAATTATTTATTACCATACAGAAAGATAAAAAACGAGTTTGGTGACCAGTTTTCGGACGAATTATTTAACGCTATTTTTAAAAACGATATATATGAATTACCATTCGACAAAAATGTTGAATTAATTGCTGACAAATGGAATGACTTTGCTGAAATTGCTCTAGAAGACAATAAGGTTTATATCTTTGAATGTTGTTTCATACAAAATCCATTAACTATTGGGATGATTAAATATGGTGAACAAAAAGAAAAAATAATAAATTATGTAATGAAAGTTGCAAAAATCATAGAGAATTTAAATCCAATGTTATTGTATGTAGAACAAGATAATCTTGAATTTTCATTTAGGAAGGCATTAAAAGAAAGAACTCCAGAATGGTCCACAGGAATTGTCGACTATTACACTAACCAAGGCTATGGGAAAGAACATAACCATTCAGGTGTAGAAGGAGCGATAAAAGTTCTTGAAGCTAGAAGGAATTTAGAGTTAGAAATATTCGATATGTTAAAAATGAAAAAAGAAAAAATCAATAATACAAAATATGAAATTGACTCATATAGGTCAATGTTAAAAGATAAGTTAACAATACAAATGATGAAATAGCTTTTTACACTAACGGGTGCAATTCTTTAAAAAGGCATCGCTGTTTTTGATACTTAAAGTAACATATTGTGAAATATTGTACTTACGCTAACGGGTGCTTTAGTTGAAGAAGGGGTACGGAAACGATTTAGGGAATGAGGTGCCACTCTGGGATTTACTTACAGAATGATTTGAGGAATGCTCTGACATATCTAAATCTTATCTATTTAAATTTATAAAAGAAGAGTCCATTCTCGATTCTTCTTTTTATGTGCTTCAAAAGGTTAAAAATACACTTTCGGCACACTTCAAAAACCTCATATACCTTTTGGTACAATTAAAGTTAACTAGATTAAATAACATTACGATTCTTAATTTGAAAGAGCTTGTTATTTTTTGAATACCAAAAAATCCGGATACGTTCGTGTTTTCCAGCAAAGACCAAAATGAAGAAAGACAAATTGTAAATATGAGAAATAATGGAATTGAAGAACGAGATATATTCATCGATAAAAAAACTGGAAGTAATATGGATAGGGAAGGCTATCAGGCAATGAAAAGATATGCCCGTACAGGTGATACAATCGTTTTCGATTCATTAACAAGGTTAGGGCGAACCATGAATGACATTTGAGGGAAAAGTTAGGAATAGAGGGGCAATAAAAACTTCAAATTCTCTATATAATAAGAAAGGAATGAGTGAATTATACTATATAAGATTGTTAGCATTCATAAGTTTGATTCAATAAATAAGACATTAGTTGTTACTGACGCATTTGGTTTTAACAATCCATTGTACTTAGATGATATTGTAGAGTGTAGCATACACAGCTAATGAAAAAAGGTATGGTGGGGACCCAACGCTATCAAAGGTTCTACTTCTCCTGTTCAATCTCCCACAGCAAAATGGGCAGAGAGATCACAAATATGAGTGTGATATGAACTATAAGATTGCCAAAACGTTTCGGCAATCTTATGGTTCTTTTTGTTTACAGAAAACTTATTTTTCCAGGATTTGAAGAATGTTATTATAATCAAACTTTTTTATAAAAGAATAATACCTAATTAAAAATAATTTTTAGTGATTGACACAATAATCTCTAGAATGCTACGGTTTTAATGGTAAAGTAATAAGAGGTTTAATGTTTAGATACTACATATATGATGAGAAAAGGTGTCGGAATACTTTTTGAGAAAGGAAATCTCTCTTCTTATAGTCTTTAAAATTCAATATATAGATAATCTGATTAAGTAAACCGTACATATGGAGAGGAAGAACGTAAGATGTTTAAAAAAGTTACATCGGTTGTAGCTTCTATTATAGGAGCTAGTCTGCTACTAGCAGCTTGTAGTAGTGGAGAAAAAGAGACAAAAAATAAAGCAAAGGCAACTGACAAGAATGAAACAAAACAATCCATTCATTTACCGTATATTGCAGAGATTCCAACTATGGATGTGACTAAGGCAACTGACGGCGAATCTATGAACGTAATGAAAAACGTGTTTGAAGGTTTGTATACGTTGGGGGAAGGAAATAAGCTAATACCAGCAGTAGCGGAATCTTATGCAGTGAGTGAAGATAAAAAAACATACACTTTCCATCTAAGGGATTCAAAATGGTCAAATGGAACACCTGTAACAGCTGAAAACTTCGTATTTTCTTGGAAACGTGCTGTGAATACTGATACAGCGGCAGAATATGCGTTTTTATTCTTTGATATAAAGAATGCAAAGAAAATTAATAGTAAAGAGCTACCTGTAGATCAGCTAGGGGTAAAAGCAATAGATGATAAAACATTAGAGGTGCAATTAGAGCAGCCTGTCCCTTATTTCATAGATTTGACAACGTTTGCAACGTTTTTACCGATTAATGAGAAGTATTTTGAATCAAAGGGGAAGCAGTATGGTTTAGAAGCAGATCAATTGGTTTATAACGGAGCATTCACATTGGATAATTGGAAGCATGAACAAGGTTTTCAGTTGAAAAAGAACCCGAATTATTGGGATGCTAAAACAGTGAAATTAGACGAAGTCAACTTTGATATCGTGAAAGATAAATCAACGGAAATAAATTTATATGAAGCAGGTCAACTTGACCGTGTAGGATTAACAGGTGATTTTGTAGATAAATATAGAAAGAATCCTGACTTCAAAGAACGTTCTGAAGTCACTGTTCAGTTTTTACGTATGAATCAAAAAAATGAAGTGTTAAAAAATAAAAATGCTCGTTTGGCGATCAGTCAGGCAATGAATAAGAAAGCCTTTGTAGATATAGTGTTAAACAATGGTTCTCTTCCTGCGGATGGTTTTATACCAGCTGATTTCGCTAAAGGATCAGACGGAAAAGACTTCCGAAAAGAAAATGGAATTTTAGTAAAAGATGATGTGAATGCAGCGAAGGAAAACTGGAAGAAAGCAAAGCAAGAAATTGGGAAAGAGCAGGCAACACTAGAATTACTAACAAGTGATAATGTGTTAGCCAAAAAGAATGCGGAGTATTTAAAGGGTGAGCTAGAAAAGAATTTAGAGGGATTAACAATCAATGTTAAGCCGCAGCCACGCAAACAGCAAATTCAGTTGCTGTTGAATAGTGATTACGATTTAGGTGTTGATGTATGGGGTCCCGATATTCCTGATCCTATCACATTTTTAGATTTATTCACGACAGATAGTAGCTATAACTTTGATAAGTATTCAAATAAGGCATATGATGAACTGATTCATCAAGTGAAAACAGATTTAGCTGGTGATGAAAATGCTCGTTGGGAGGCAATGAAACGAGCAGAGAAAATATTATTAGAAGATGGAGCAGTCGCACCTTTCTATCAACCAGGCAGATCATACTTACAGCGTTCTTCAGTAAAAGGGATTGTGACAAATGATTTTGGTGGGGAATTTAACTATAAATGGGCTGAAGTTAAAAAATAAATTTGGAATATAATGAAGTCAAAAAATAGAGAGTGGAAGTAGGATTAAAAAATGAAGCTTAAACTTATCAGTATGGCAATCCCTATAACATTACTATTGGGAGGATGTACGTCAACAAAAGAAACAACGGAAATAAAGGCATCAGAAGAAAAAATAGACAAGGAGACGAGTGAAGAGTCAGGGGAAACTAAGTACTTGGAGAAAGTTAAGGTTTTAACTGGTGATATGCACAAAGCATTGGGGAAGGTAGGGGAAGTCCTTGAAAAAGATCCTACATTATATGAAGTGCAAGAAGAATTTGATGAAGCAATTATGGGGTTAAGAAAAGTAGCCAAGGCTTTTAAGGAGTTAGATCCTGATTCTGAATATACGTTACCCCAAAAGAAGTTTGTAAGAGCGATGGATGAATTTGAGTTAGCTACAACGAAACTAATTTTGGGTATGGACGATACTACAGGTTATACATTTAAAGATGGAATAAATCAGTACAAACAGGCAACAGACTTGTATATAAAAGCTGGTTATCAAATTTTAGATGTAAGAGACGGCAAGGAATTAGGTACAACGCAAAAAGAGAAAGAAAAAGAATAATAATAGAAAAAAAGATAAAAAGAGTATAGTAGGGAAAAAGGAGTCGATATATTCGACTCCTTTTTGTTTGCCGTTTAATACACTTATGCACAATTGCATATACAGGTATCCCGTTATCCCGACTACAAATAACAAACTTTTTGATATGATTATGATAAAATACCATATACTAACATTAGGTTTAACTAATATAACGAAAGATATTGAGGTATTCTTTTTTAGATTAGAAGGGAAAATAATATGAATGAAAAGCTTAAGAGAGAAGATAAAATTTTAGAACAAACATTAAACAAATTCTTGGGTAGAATTATTGATGAGATTGATTTCCAAAGAAAAAACCAAGAAGATATTGCTAAAATAATGGGTATTTCTCCTGGAACTCTTTCTAAGAATTTAACTGGAAAAAATCAATTTGGATTTTGGAATCTAATTAAATTACTTAATATATTATATGCGGGTGATATTAATAAACAAAGAATGATGTTACACATCTTCTGTTCTGTCACAACAAGCAAGATAAACTTGAGGATTGCCATGGAATACGCCAATGCAAAAGGTGATTTATCACTTCTTAAGCTATTAGTGGAACAAGAGAGAAAGTCCTCACTCGCAATGAATAGAGAATGGGCTTATGTATATGAATTAGTATTGCTTAGAAGTAATGGAACAATTAAAAAGCAGGAATTGTTATCTAAGCTTGAAAATCATAAAGGGAGTAAGATAATTAAGACAAACGAGATGAAAGTCTTATGTGGTATATTAACTTACTACACTATGTATGATTTAGAAAACTATAATTCTCTGTTCGAATATGCTGAAATGTTACTTCCAGATGTAGATGCAATTACTGATAGTTTTATTAAGTCATCTTATTTAGGTAGGATTAAAGAAGGATTAGCGTATGCCTATTTAGTACAAGATAATCTTGAAATGACTAGGAGTTTATGTCAGGAGATTTTAGCAATAGATGACCCTAAAGATTGTTTCCATCTTTTAAGGGCATCAGCACTTGCGTATATAGCAGAGTCATATACCTTTGATAGCTATGATAGTGCATCTTGGTATATGAAGAAGGCACTAAAGCAGTTAGGATTATGTAATTTTGAAAGGGAAAAACAAAGAAAGCAATCAATTCTTAACACATATGCTTTTATTAAGTTAGTTAATAAGCAAGAATTAGAGAATTTAGTTATATATCATTCTGCGGAAAAAGCTTTTTTAGAGATTATTAAGGGGAATTTCAAAAATGCAGTTGAGATCCTGAGTGATTTAGAAAAGAAAAATAGTATGCTAACACCAATGCAATATTGTTATTTAGGAATAGCAAAGAATGATATTTCATTAATTGAAAAGTCGATTATGTTACTAGAGTGTGCTGGTAATAGGTTCTATTGTAGATTCCCTAGAAAAATAGTGGTAGAATTTAATAGAAATGGTATAATGTGCGAAGGTGGTGCTATATGAAGAAAATATTATTTGTATTAACAAGTATCGTTTTGGCGGCAGGAATTGTTTACACCGCTGCTGGTAGTAAAGAGCAACCAAACAATTTAGTGAAAAAAGATTCAGAACAATTATTAGCTAGAATGGGTGACCCTGGAAGTGGAATGGGTTAACCCTTAAATAATTCGAATGCGATTG
Organism: Bacillus sp. AR13-1; assembly: GCF_008042285.1. Lineage (NCBI taxonomy): Bacteria > Bacillati > Bacillota > Bacilli > Caryophanales > Bacillaceae > Bacillus > Bacillus sp. AR13-1. The sequence goes on along the minus strand of NZ_QNUA01000014.1, from coordinate 174,296 downwards.
TCTCAATAGAGGCAATCGCATTTGTTGTTTTTAGGGATATTTCCTAAATATCGATTTTGAAATTCGAGAAATGTTTGTGAAAGATTCACAAACTAATAACTATATCTGAATCAGTATTTTAAACTATAAAATCGAGATTCTTTCTATTATATATACTTACTAAAATAATGAATTTCCTATATCTATTGTGGCCAAGTTTTGGCGTCTTGTACGTTCCCTTAAATAACGTTCCGTCGTCATAATAGATTCATGTCCTAAATAGTCACGTATTTTCTTAAGCTCAACACCTTTTCCCATCAAATGATTTGCAAAGAAGTGCCTGCAGGTATGGGGAGTAATTCTATCTTTTCGGTAACGTAGAAAGGGTAAGTTTGTTTCTTCAATTTTTTCTGCTACATATTTTGATAAGTAGTCGGCTCTATAATGAAAGCCATCCGCTTTTGGTAGAAAAGCAGATGAACTAGAGACATCTAATTTTCTTGTTTGTCTACGTAATTGACGAAGACGACAGATATCGTCGAGTACATCTTCAAAGATACGAACTTCCCTTGTTTTATTTCCTTTTCCAACTACACGTAAGAGATACACGTTTAAAGAAGGATGGAATGCAAGATCAGCCCATTTCGCGTTAGCAACTTCTTCAATCCGGAGTCCAGTAGTCGTAAGAAGGAAAAACAATGTATACATAAAGAAATTTGTTTTCTTCAGTGTATCTAGTATTTCATTTACTTCTTCAGGAAAGAGGTCACGGTTGACCAGTTCTTCTTTTTTTACAGATACTTTTTTGAGACGACTACTATAGTCATCTGAGAGACCATTGTTGTCATAAACGTACTTTAGAAACTGCTGGACTACCGTTTTCTTTCGACGTAATGTAGTGGCAGCATACTTCTTACTTAGTTGATAGAAGTAGATTTCCATCTCATTATGGGATAAATCGTGAATGGTTCCGATTGTTTCTTTTATGTAGCGAAGAAAATGAGACAGATCATGCAGATAAATCTTTTTTGTTCGTTCACTTCTTTTTTTCGTTAAAGAAGGTTCATCGTGTAGAAATAAATAAACCAATGATTCTTCGCTTAATTTAGAATAGTCAATATTCCGGATGCCCATACCCATAATTTTTTCAAAATGACTGCTATCAAAAAAATCTGATTTTGATTGTACGAGTTGGTTATTATGTTCGTAATTTATAATATTCAAATTTACACACAACCTTTAATAGAATGAAATAGTAAACATATATTTTTTATATAAATTTTATGATTCTAATTATACCACAATAAACAGGTTATTTATTGTGGTATAAATCAAAATGTATAAATTAATTATTTTATAAATAGATGAAATGTTTCTCTTAAAAATGTATAATCAAAATATCACACCTTTTTATTTTATCTAGGTTTTTCTTTTTATTTATAAGATAAAGGAGGATTACTTGTGAAAGAGGAACGCCGAACCATTATCAATGAAATTTCCTACCTAGAAGTGAAACATTGTATTGAATGTCCTTTATATGCTTCAAAAGAAGTTGCACCTGAAAAAAACCAAAAGAAAAAAACAAGAAATAATAAATTATGTGAGGGCTGTCCGGTGTATAAAGAAATAAGAGAGAGAGGAGAACGATTGAATAAATTATCAAAACAAGGTACATTTAATATAATAAAACAAAAATATATGGACAATCCAAGTGTGTATTTGCAGTACAAAGAATATCCGATTGAGGTTATAATAGCGGAATTAGGAATAACAAAGTACGAACTGAGAAAACGGATGAAACAAACGATGCTGCAGACTAAAATGGAATAATTCATGATATATGAGGTGGAACCTTGAATTACATATCTTTTGAAGAACTTTGCACAATGGCAAAGTTAAGTAAGGGACAATTGAGTTATTTAATTAAACATAAACAAATTGAGCCAGCTAATTTAAAAAGTTGGAAAGCAGATGGAGGATATAGATTCCACGAGGAAGACGCAATGAGAATACTTGAAATTTATAAAGGTCTATATACTTTAAAAGAGGCGGCTACATATTTACAGAAATCAAAAACATATGTATCAAACATGGCAAAAGAAGGGGCCTTACCATTTAAAGAAGTATTAAAAGGTAAACGAAGAGAAAAACTCTACCATATAGAAGATTTAAAAGAGTTTAGAAGAAGTATGGATAATGTAAATACGGAAAGTCAAAGGATGTATGATCATCTTCCATTGTATACTAACAATCTCCTATTGTTTGACTCCGTGACATTAGATGGACAACCTGTAAGAGTAATAGATGTAACCAAACGGAATGGAATTAATCTGCAGAATGAACATATGACGATTGCGGAAGAAGTTTCATCAAATCATTTTTCACAAACATGTATTCAGATTACCAGAATTACTAAACCTGGTGATGTTACTTTCTTGTTCCCGGTATATACTGCTTATGATGTCATGTTGTATATTATATCTCATTTAGGTGTTTCAAACGTTCTTGTTTCTAAGAAAAATGAAGGATACTTAATGAAGTGTAAATTAGGAAATATTCCGTATGATGCTCATATATTTAGAGTGCTAAATACTTGTTTAATAAGTGGCTACTTGCAGCAAGAGAAAGATAGAATATATTTTACAAACAATAAAGAACATGTCAGTTTATACTTGGATCGTAGCATAATTGAAAATGCTAAGCAAAAAGCTATAGAAAAAGGATATAAAGGATATAAAAAAGTCTTAGAAGAAATTCTAGCTGACGAATTAAACAACTAGTATATATTTTATAGGAATTTTTAAAAGAAATCGGCCAAAAATAGTCGATTTCTTTTAAATCAACTTAGAAGCGCTAAACAGGGAAGAAAAGAACAATGTATATAATAGCATTAAGCGAGTGAATAAAATGTGATACAAACGAATCTGAGAGGTTGTTTTTCGCGTAGTTTATGCAAATATAAATATTACTTATAAAAATATAACTATTTTCATAAGTAAATAGTTATTTATAACTTCATACTTTTAATCTGAATGTATACCAAACTATAAGTATACATATTTAAATTATAGTAAACTAAATGTCTGTTATATTACTATACTATGACATGAGAAAGACTTAGAAAATGAAAGAACTAACTATTTAAGAGAGTCGAAGTATGCTAAAATAGAAGTATAACTGTATATGTGTGAAGGTGGGCTTGTTATTATCCCTTCTTTCCATTTGGAAGGAAAGGGGGTGATATAACATGGAATTTTTGTTCGAACTTTTAAAAGAAATTGCGAGAGCAGTTGTGCGTGAGGTTTCAGCATACGCACTGAGAAAGCAATTCGAAAAAAAAGACAACAAAAAACCCACGCTTCACCGTAGGAAGTACAAGCGTGGATCTAGAAAAAGATAATGCATAATAACAGCCACCTTGACAGTAGCAGTTATGAGACGGGATGTGTCCAGCATCTCGTCTTTTTTAGTTTATGCAATTCAGTTAAGTACTATACTTAATATATATTGGATATGAATTCAATATATATCTAATCTACAGTAAACATACCATATTTTTATTTTTTGGTCAATAAACAAGCTGATCATACTTCCATTTAAAGCATATACGAAGACCCCCAAAAAATTATTGGGGGAACTTGATGAAGTGCCTTTTCTTATATTTTGTACTTAGTTACATACTGATTTTGAAACATATAAATGGGTTTTCCAGTTTGAGTCGTAAAATTTTAACCATGGATTAGTTCCATTGACAGTTTGTCCTTTTACCCATTCACCAGTAAATCTAGTTCCATTAGCAACATTATACGCTATTTTTGAACTCGTACTTGCTTCAGTTCGTACTTTAGTATTTTCATATTGTGCGTTACAGACTGCAAGACCCTTAGCTGTTTTATTTGATGTGGCATAGGTGTTTTCTGCCGCACTGGCGCTTGTTACGTTAATAAAACTAAATGAACTTAAACCGATTGCACAAGCTAAAGCTGCCCCTTTAATTCTTTTCATTTTTCTCATATTAAACATCCCCTTCAATATTATTGTAGAGTTCTCTCTTATCAATTTAAATTGTGTATTTTGTATATAAAGAGTTCAACATATAATTATAGACAAAAAAATGCAAAATATTCATTTTCTGCATAATAATTCGCCGTTTACAAAAATGCAACAATTTTACAATTGATATATATATAAAGAATGCAAAAATTTATTATTTAAATATTCGAACATAAATTAATAAAATTAAAACAGTCAAAAATCTGTTTTGTTACAAAAGATTAATAGGTGTCTTTTCATATAAAAAACTCCACACGTAATATGTAAGGAGATTATCTCATAGGTTATTTACAAATTTTTGGTGGGGAATATTTGACGCTTAAGTTTTTACTTTTGATTTGGAAAAGTACAATTTTTTCATAGTCTAGACAAAATGAAATAGGAACATACATCGCATTTAAACTATTTTTATCAAACTTTTTTTAAAATTATCGAACTTTATTACAAATTATCAATCTTTTTTATAAAGCCACAGCAATATTTAAAAGATAAACTAGTATTGATATTAGATATGTTATAATTTTCATAATATATCTGCAAAGAAGGGATGGAATGAGCACACAAATTAAGGTAACACCGGAACAATTAGAACAATCGGCAAGAACCGTAAGAGATGCGAGATCAGCGCTAGAGTATATACATAAAGATTTATATAACCAAACAGAATACATAGCCTCTCAGTGGAGTGGTGCAACGAGTGATCGATTCTATTATATGTTTAATGACACGAAGCCAATGATGTTTAATGTTTTACAAGAATTAGAGAAAATTGCAGTAGAATTAGAACGTGCAGCTGTTAAGTTCAGAGAAGCCGATGAGTTGTATGGCGGAAATTTAGTTGACTCTGATATTCAAGAAGGAGCCATGTGTGGAAAACTTCCTCCAAAATCAGAAGAGTCATTTTTGAATACAAAGGATTTAAATGCTGCATGGACTGGTATTTCTACCGGTTTTATAGATGGTGCAGTGGATGCGTGGGAAGGACTGATATCCTTAGGTGATAAAGAAACCTGGCTGAATATGCGAGATGTGATTGTAAACTATGAGGAAACTATTCCTGCTGCATTGAATGCTCTATCAGATTCATTTGTAAACAATCTTTGGAATGGAGATATGGAAAGTAGAGAGCATTATGTAGCTTATGGTATAGCAACGTTAGGACTCGGACTTCTGGGTGATAAGGGTTTTAGTAAAGCAGGACAAGTTGGGAAGGTAGCTGCTATTACAGGTTTTACTAAAGGAAAATCACTTGTAATTAATTCTCCGGCATACAGAAATGCATTACATATATTAAACAACTATGAATTCAAAGCTGGAAATCATCTTTCATATGCGGGAGTCGGAAGTATTCAACAGTACTTGCGGAAAGCAGCTCCATATACTTATGAGGGTCCAAATGGTCCGAAAACAATAAGATTAAGATTGGGTGAGTTAGCGGGAAATAAACATCCAGTTACAGGCATTCCGTATGATTTAGATGGTTTCCCTATTTTTAAACCCGTTTCTGAAGTTAAATTAAAAGAAGCTGATTTTAAAAAATCTAGACCAACACATGATAGAATATGTAGTAAAGCATTATACGAACAAATAATGAAAGACCCTAAGTTAGCTGCAAAATTCACAGAAGAAGAAATAGAGTTATTTAAGCTAGGCGAGGTACCAGAAAATTATACATGGCATCATTATCAAGAAGCAGGACGAATGCAACTTGTTGATTATGAAACACATAGGAAAACAGGTCACACTGGTGGATATAAAATTTGGGGAAAAGACAGCGATAAGTAAGGAGGAGTATATATGAGCAACGTTACTTGGATTGGAGTAAATAAAAAAGAAATTACAGATGAAAACATTCAGAAAGTAGAACAATATTTCAATATTAAATTCCCTATGGATTTTGTAGAATGTGTAAAAAAATATGATAGTGGTTATCCAAGACCAAAAATATTCGATGTACCTGGACAGGATGAGAATGTATTTAGTAAACTTTTAACTTTTGATTTAGAAAGTAGAAATTCAATCATTCAAGTTTATGATGATATAAAAGATAGATTAGCAAATAAAGTATATCCCTTTGGTAAGGATTCATTTGGGAATCATCTGTGTTTTGATTACCGTAGCAATCCTGAATCACCAACAGTAGTATTTTGGGAGCATGAGGAGGAAAACATAGAGGAAGCAATATATCCTGTTTGCTTAACATTTACAGAATTGCTTGCTAGTCTACGTGATTTCGAAGAAGAAGAAGATTGAGGGAACTAAAAAACGGTCTAGAATTCTAGACCGTTTTTTATGATTTACTAATTTTCCAACCATCATCCGTTTTCTCAAGTTCAATTACGATTACTTTTTTAGGATTACCTTTATATACAGCATCAACAGTTACTGTAGCAATTTCATTTTTTTCTTCAACTTTTCTAATTTTATAGCTTTTAAGATCTTTGCTAACTGATTTCATTAGGTCTGCATTTCCACCCACAAAAGCAACGATTTTCTTCGCTTCAGGAGTGAATAACTCTCCAAAATCTTTTACATTTCCTTCTTTTGCATCTTCGAAATAAGCTGTAGCAACTTCTTCGGGATTACGATTATTTCCACATGCTACAAGTGCTGTAACTGATAAAGCCATTACCACCATTAACATGATCATACGCGTAAATTTGTTCTTCATTCAAACCGCTCCTTATATAACTTAATTTCAACTCGTAAAAAGAGCTAAATCACTTGTATAAGTATATAATAATTAAAACCACAAAACCATATATTTATAGATATAACTTTAATGATGTTAGAGTCATAAAAACGAAGAAGAGTAGGGGAAATATACATATTATTATAGTATTGATTTCCGTAATATACATTAGTATAATAATAACGTCAGAGCATGATCTGATTAGTCACCGTTATATTGGGGTATAACAGACGACATTCATTTTTTAAATCATAAAATCGGATTCACTTATATGAAAGATAAGAACCCTCCTAATTGTAGGAGGGTTCTTATTTTGCCTAGAATATAACTGAATTATTATGTGTTTTTGATATTGAAATCTTACAATACATACAATAAAATGGAAATATAATAAATATAATATCTCATGTACATGATTCATAAAGGTCTGCAAGCGGAAGCAGACCTTTTTACGTGTTTGAAACAAAAATATTATATACAATAAAAAATCTTTTTGGAGGAAACATGCATGCAAGACAAATATGAATCTAAATTTTCGGTGAAACAAAAAATCGTGATTGCCTGTTTATTTCTAGTACCCTTATTTGCTAGTATATTTGCCATCTATATGATTTTTGGTAATTATATAGACGCTATCTCTAAAATGTGGGCATACAAAGGAAAACCGAGCGCCACAGCTAGTTCAATAACATCTTTATCTTATATATTTACAATACTAATTGCAATTTATACTTTTATTACTACATCCGTATTTAGCTATTTAGTATGGAAAGTCAGTAAAAGTGGTTTAACAGTTTCTACGAAGTTACAAAATTTAGAATACCAACGTGAAGAAGAAGTTACTAGAGAAAATGCACTTATTGTATACTATGACCTTCAAAGAGGTATCTCAAATTTACAAGAGCTTTATACAAATTACGAACTAAAGGGAATAGAGGCTAAACCGAGTAAAATATATTTCAGTACAGATTGGATTAAAAATGTAGCAAATCTAAGAGATCAGCTTACAGAACAAGAATTAAATAAAGTATACAAATTATATGAACAGTTTCACGCTTTACAAAGTTTATTAGAAAAACATAAATCTTTTACAAATGACGAAGAACTAAAAACACAACTTAAAATATTAACTGATGAGGTTTTTGCTAATTTTATACCTCTTGGAGTACTTAAAAAGCATTATGTTTCCTCGGCAAATGAATTAGTAAATATTGATTTATATGTCATTTTGAAAAAAATATACAGTTTAACATTTTCCTCATCTAAAAGGGTAACAAAGAAAAATAAAAAGACTGGACTTTATGAGACAACATTAGACGGAAATCTTCTCTTCTCAGGAGATAATGAGAAACTATTTGAAGGAAACGGAACTCTTTATAATACTAATAAAGAAGTAAAATGCTCAGGGGAATTTAAAGAGAAAAAATTCTATAAGGGACTAATTTATGGATATTATTCTCCGGGATATGAGTTTTACTGTGTTAAGTATTCAAAACAACTAGCACCTGATGAATTGGAACATATTAAAGTATATCAACCAAGTAACGATGGAAAGAATGAATATTATTATGATGGTCATTATAAAAACAATAAAATTTATGATGGTATTACGACTTTATTTAATATGGACCATGACATTATATATCAAGGTAGAACAAAAAATCATTACAGGGAAGGTGAAGGAACCTCATATAACCATAAAGGAGAAATAGAATATAAAGGCATTTGGAAAGAAGATTATATCCACAAAGGTTCTGAGTATTTAAATAACAATATTTTATTTAAAGGCGAATTTAAAATAGTCAATGACCCTAGCTCTTTTACTGGTAAGAAAGCAAAACCTTGGAGTGGAATAACAACAAACTATGATATTTCATACAAAGTTAAAGATTTTACAGGAGAAATATATAACGGGGAACCAATTAAAGGACACGGTAAAATTCTTCATCTTGATTACGAAGGAAGAGATTTAAAAGCGCATGAACATGACGAAAAGATGGCATTGGAACAAGCTGAATATGAAGATGAAAATCCAGTAGAAATGAATGTGCTAAATATTGAGCAGCAGTTAGAAAATGATGCAAAAGAAGAGAATGATCGTGATCGTCAAAATTACGGAATATTTAATGAGTATATTAAAGCTGAATGGATAGATAAGAAAGCAATTGAGAGAGAAATAAACGAGAGGAATATAAAAATCTATGATGCAAGAGGATAAAAGTAGAAGTAAGAATATATTTTTAATAACCTAGTAGTCATATGTTTATTAATATAATGAGGAAAAATAACATCCTATGAAAATATAGAATGTTATTTTTTTTGCATTTAAGTTTTGAATGTATTGTATTTAGAGAAAGCAAAAGAGCCATAATCCCCAATGGCTGGGATTATGGCCCTTCCAAGATACAAGTAGAAGACACAAATACCTTTTGCCTAATTACACGTGTGAATATTCTGATACAATAGAATTAAATAAATTTAAAGTTAGGGTGAAGCGTAATGTGGGATAGTCATTTCCATGGTCCTCCAAGTAAAGTGAACGTTGAAGAAATTTCTTCGGAAAACAATAGTGATAAAACTTTAAAAGTTAGACAAATATATTCACATCCATTATATGTTTATAAGCTAGAGATTTCTAAAATTGAAGCGTATATAGGTGAAAGTTATAGTTATAGAAATGCTTCTATATTTGTAAAGCCTTGCTTTCTTAATAGGGAAAATGAAATTGTTAAATTAGATGAGTATGAGATGACTACAGAAGAATTGAACGCAGACAAATGGCGGATTGAATCGGAAAAGTAGAGGTGAGAATACTATGATTAATTTACTTATAAATACAGGTCTTTCTAAAAAGCTATTAAGTGAATGGCATCCTACCAAGAATGGTCTCTTGAATCCTGAAGATATTACATATGGAAGTTACGAATATATTTGGTGGGAGTGCTCTGAGGGGCATGTTTGGGGATCAACTCCTAGTGATAGGCTGAAAGTCGAAGATGGGCTTTGTCCTAAATGTATGAAGAAAAAAGAAAAGCAAGATAAGTTAAATAATGTTAATAAGATAGAAGCTAAATCACTTAGAGAGATTGATCCAAGCTTGTCTAAACAATGGAATTTTGAAAGAAATGTAGATGTAACACCTGACAATGAGATGATTGACGAAGAGAATTGGAGTGTTAGATGGTGGATTTGCGGAAGGGGTCATGAATGGAAAGAATCTGTTCGAAGTAGGCTTCATGACAAAACTGTGTGTCCGTACTGTTCAAACAAGAAAGTTTGCAAAGACAACTCATTAGCAACAATGTATCCAGAGATAGCAAAGGAGTTTTGTGTATTTGACACATTTTATAATCAAAAAATTAAAAACCCATATGAAGCAATCTATACTTCAAATGAAGAAGTAAAGTGGGTCTGTACAGAAGGGCATATGTGGAGAGAAAGAATAAATCTAAGAGTGAAAAATGGTAAAGGATGTAGAACGTGTGAAAAATATCAACAGTCAATTGCTCTTCACAATCCAGAAATAGCAAAAGAATGGCATCCAATAAAGAACAAAGAAGTATATGGTGTAACAACACCTGAGGAGACATCTACCAGATGTAACGAAAGAGCATGGTGGGTTTGTGGTAAATGTGGACATGAATATAAAGCAATGGTCAAAGCTAGACATGAAGGGGCTGCAAAATGTCCGTCATGTTATCCTCCAGAACCAAGGATAAGAAAAAAGAAAAGAGAAGCTTTATATCAAACTTATAATAAGATGGAAGATAATAGGGTTATCTTTGAGAAGAATTTAAGAGGAAAATTTAAAGATAGTGAAGGATAGCTTGAACTCTTTTTTCAAATTTGTGCTGGAAAGCTAGAAAAACTAAAAAAGTGTCCTTTTTGCTTTTTTAGTTTTTTTACATGTTATTTTGTGGAAATGAATTTAAATAAAAGTACCTATAAATATCAAAGGTGCTCATTTTACTATATCTAGACCGTGCTATTTTTTGTAGCAAGGTCTTTTATTTTATGTTCTATTTATGAAAGTGAATTTTGTACGATAGAACATTTTCAATGCTCCTAGAAATCATAGCCGTGCTTTTTTTGTTATATAGGGTAATATCATATAGGAGTAGAAGCCATGCATATGATAAAAAAGAACAATTTCAGTAGGAATCCTGATTGTTCCTTGAAATGTGTCCTATATTTGCACCAGAACCGATTAAAATTAAGGTGGTTCAGTTGGAGGAAGGAACCTTATAGTATCTTTGCAGTGATTTTATTTATATAATTATTTTATATAAATAAAAAGATAACAGAAGGGTAAGTGAATATTATAATTAATTTTGAACCATTTAATCCAACAATAAATGACATAGCAATTAAACTTGCTATGGTACTGTTTATACCGTTATTCTTAGCATTGCTTGTCAAAGTCATACTTATGAAATTTATGAGAGAATCAATTGCTGGCAGGCTAGCCTATCTATCTTGTCTATTTTTTATGTACTATGTATTTAAATTTGTTACAGAATAGATAGGCATCTTAGGATGCTTTTTTTATAAATAAAAGTAACGTAGTATTTAAACCTATACGTTCACACAAGATTACATGTATTTAGTTCTGTAAATCTATAAAATTTTAGTTTGGATTTTCTTGGCCCAAGCAAGTCCCAAAAATGAAAGTTTAGACTTTCTTGTCTAAATAGTTTATAGTTTCATGTCTTTGTACAACATCTGAGATAGAAAGGGGGACTAACTCATATCATCCAACTATTCGTTAAATTCCCATTTAACGAATACAATTATTTTAGATGAGTTAATTTCTGTTTAACAGATAGTAAGATTGTTGATGATACAGTTTTTGTAGAAAATTACTATAATTTAAATTATATATAAATAATCACATAATAATAGTAGGAAGATATTTTCTTTTAAAATAACAAAGCACTGATAATATGTTATCAGTGCTTTGTTACTTATAGTATTCAATCGTTAAATCCCTCTTTGATTTACTATATTTAAATACTTATATTTTGTTTTTTTGAAGAAGGAAGGGGTTGTTCCATCTTTTGATGAACTATATGGAACAATATAGAAGCCAAGATCCCAATCGCTAAAAATATTAACCAATACAGAGAAATGTGATTAAATTTATTCAACCAAGCTCCAAGGTAATTACCTATAGTTCCTCCGAAGGCCCAAAAGGCTTGAAAAATCCCGAAAAATAAACCCGCTGGCTTGTTGCTACTAAACTGTGCAACAGTCATTTCTGCACCTGGAAGGGCAAGTGTTTCTCCAAGAGTATACAGAAATATACAAAATAACATCCAATAGATTGATGAAATTAGTGGGATAGCACCAATAGAAAATCCCATAATTAAAACTCCTAGTTTAACCATAATCATGGGGTGCTTACTAATAAATATTTTTCTTAGCAAAAACATTAATAACAATCCAGAGACGCCATTTAAAATGAAGATAGAACTTACTAATTGTTTATTATCAGTTAAATCATATGCTTTGACTGGAAAAGAAATATTTAATTGAACAAACATAATCCAAAATAAAGGCATTATGCAAATAAATAGTAAAAATAATTTATTTGAAGCCGTATCTTTTAAACTTGCCAATATTTTTTTAGTATCTTTTATAGTCTTAGGATACTTATTACGATAGACAAAAAGAATGAATGCTAAAAGTAGCATAGCAACACTCGCAATAGTAAATGGGTATACCGGATCAAATTGAACCAATAATGCCCCAACTAAAGGTCCTACAATTACACCTGCATTAAGCATTTGATTAAAATACGTAAATATTTTCTTTCGTAGCTCTTCTTTTTGAGAAGTGAAAAAGGCGGTGATAGATGGATCAAATAACGCTCCACCTAAACCAATAAAAAATGCTGCAATACTTACAGACCAAAATCCATTCGCAAAAACAAATAGTCCAAAGCCGCCTGCTCTTATTACAACCCCTAGAAGTACATTTATTGTATGGCTTACTCGATCACCTATAAAGCCTGTAAATATTGGCAATCCTCTTTGTGAAACAAGAATTGTAGTTAAAATGGTTCCCACTTCCCAAGAAGAGAAGTGGAGATCATTTGTTAAATGTATTGCTAAAAAAGGCATTATCATAAAACTTCCTGTATTCATAAATAAAACCGCTGTAAGCAATATCTTGATGGGTACAGGAATTCTTTCATTAACCATTGATTTTTACTGCCTCTCTTTTTTCATCTAATTTTTTTGAGAATTTTTCTTTTTTAACAACAGCTCTTTCATGAAAACCACTTAATATTTTATTGCTTTCATCGAAGGCCTCAACTTCAAATAACAATTTGTTTTTATCAGCTTTAATTAACTTTGAATTAATTGTTACTTTTTCATTATGAAGAGATGGGGCCAAATGCTTCATTTCATAATGACCTAACCCTAAAGACATATAATTTTCTTCAATTTGGTTTTTAATAGCCTCCATACATGCCACTTCTGCTAACCACAGTAAAACAGGGGTTGCTAATACTTCTACGTCATTTTCCCAGTTACTTGCTAAATCCTTTTCTTGAACTACATATTCATATTTTCCTAAAGAATCAATTTGAAAGTTCATAATTTAATTCCTCCTGTTTAGATAGTCTATTTAATTGTTGGAAAATATTAATCCTTTGTATATCACTTGTACCTCCAGCTATCACTGTTCCAAATGCGTCACAGAATTTACGCGATATTTCACCTTTCATATACCCTTTGTGTCCATGTAAACGAATAGCATTTTCTGTATTTTTATATAGGCCCTCACTACCAACTAATTTGGCTAGAGAACACATCATAGATGCTTCAGGATCATCATTAATTAATTTTTGAAGTGCTCCATATGAGGTCCATCGGCTTGATTCCATATTAACTTTTATTTCAACAAGTAATTGTTGGATATATTGCTTATCAATAATTGGTGATTTGAAGGCTGTACGTTCTTTTGCATAGTTCATACATTGCTCTAAAATATGCTCTGAATAACCAGCTGAAATTAAACCATATAGTAGTCTATCTAGAGAAATCATATTATAAAGTGTATTTAAACCATCACCTTTATTACCTAAAATGTTCTTTTCTTCAATTTTAACGTTTGATAGAATAATATCACCAGTTGGACTTGTATGATTACCTAACATATCCTCTGCTGGTTCAAAACTTAAGCCATCATATTCTCTTTCAACAATAAATAATGTAATATCCTTTTCTCCGAGTTTTGGAATACGCCCAACAATAACCATAATGTCAGCTACAGGTGCATTTGTAATATGAGCTTTTCTACCATTTAAGAGATAGAAGTTATCATACTTCTCTCCAGATGTCTTAATTCTGGCCACATCTGAGCCTCCAGTTTGTTCAGTAATTGCTGTCGCTCCAACAGAATGATTCATAAGTTTTGGTAAAAATATTTTTTTTTGCTCCTCAGTCCCGTAGTTTAATAACACCCTAATACAACCGATGTGAGCGATAGTGGAGAGGAGGAACCCAAAATCTTTTGCAGTTTTCGACAATCCCTCTAAAGCTGCTGCGAATTCCCACCAACTCTGACCCGACCCTCCATATTCTACTGGTACCGGAATACGCCATAAACCGGCATCTGAAACTTTTTTCCAACTATCTAAATCAAATTGGTGGTTCCAATAATTTTCCTCAGTTTTTTCAGAAATTAACGTGCCTAAATTCTTGAAATTTTCAATGTATTCGAGTTGCTTCTCGCTCCAGTTCATTTCCATTATTTTATCCCCTTTTCTAATAAATACTGTTCAAAACATGTTAATGAATCTGTTAATATATTAAATAATTCGTCCATTTCACTTTCGGAGATAGTAAATGGAGGAGCAATTAAGAAGGCATCTCCTTCGGAATAATTAATCATATTTTTAACTGGATAAATTAATAATCCTTTTTCTAGAGCCATATCCACTATAATATCCGCAATATTAAGATTTCTCGAAAAAGGGGTGCGTTTCTCTCTACTTGAAACTAATTCTACTCCCCACAATAAACCTTTCCCTCTGACATCTCCAATAAATTCAAACCTATTTTTCAACTCATTTAATTTCTTTCTTACTATTTCTTCCTTATTACGAACTTTTGTTACAAGATCATTAGATTCAATGTAATTTAAAACGCCTAATGAAATGGCAGCAGAACCTGGGTTTCCGCTATAGGTATGCCCATATACAGCTATTCCAGACCCCTCATTAATCGCATTATAAATTTTTTGATTAAATAAAACACCTGAGATTGGAGTATATCCTGCACTCATTCCTTTACCAAGGGCGATAATATCAGGTTCAACATTCCAGTTATTAATTCCAAACCACTCTCCGGTTCTACCTAATCCTGTCATTACTTCGTCGCAAATTAATAAGATATCGTACTTATCACATATATCTCTAACTATCTTAAAGTAGGCATCTGATGGTGTAATTGCACCACCTGATGCTCCTACAACCGGTTCCATAATAATTCCAGCAATATTTTCACTTCCGATTTTTTTAATCACAGATTCTACAGCAGTTGCACATTCTAAATTACAATTTTCAGGATCTTTAGAGAATGGGCATCTATAGCAATATGGTGTTGGAATAGCTGGTTTATAAGTTAGAATATCTTCAAACTTCATTCTACGATCACTACCCGACATAGAAAGGGCACCTAATGTTACTCCATGATAACTAATTTTTCTTGATAAGATTATGTTTTTTTTCGTTTTTCCAAGCTCTTGCCAGTATTGAATAGCCAAACGTAAAGCCGTTTCTGTTGCCTCTGATCCGCTGTTAGAAAAAAAGATGTGATTAAGATTTGGAGAAAGTTTCGTAATCTTATCACCTAATTCTTCCAAAGGCGAATTGGTAAATTGCGTTCTATATGTAAATGCAATTTTAGAGATTTGTTCGTATGCAATTTGTGCAATTTCTTTCACACCATGACCAATATTAGCAACTATGGCTCCAGAGCAACCATCTAAATATTTCTTATTCTCTTGATCATATATGTATACTCCTTCTCCATACTCTACAATAGGATATGATTTTGACATATTCGGTTTTAAGACAGATGATTTTGAAAGGCTGAATATACTCATTGAAATACTCTCCTCTATAGATATTAATTCGCAAATTTAACTAGAAATGCTCTGAATTTTTTTTCTAAGTCATAAGCTTTTTCTCTGGTCTCACCTATAATCATATATTCAATGGATTTACTTTGATTTTCATCGTTTAAAAGAACTACACCTTCTTTATTTTTTGAAGCCAATAGATTATTTACTTCAAGTTCTTTCAACAATTCACCAAATTTTTTGTTTCCAATGTAAACTTTATTCTGAGTTAATATTGTATATTTATCCCCATAGTTTTCTCCATACAGTTGCTTAGCAACGACATGTACGTGGGTTGAACCTCCTGTTCTCCCATTGATCTCAGAAATCATGATTTGGCCATCACTAGTTAAAATACCATCAATATTTATTAATCCTATATAACCTCTTTGCATAACAACCTCAGTAAGTTTTGTACAGTTAGAAATAAATTCACCTATCGCATAGGGTCTCAAAGAGACAGTTGGAATTTCGAAGCCATTCCATACAGGCTCCATTCTCATATCACCAAAATTTAACAAATAAGGTCTAAGGACACCTTCTTTGACTTCTAATTCAGCATAGAATACAGAAACTGTTTCATAGTAAGCCTCAACGACCAATTTAGTATTTAATTCGCCTGTCAAATCTCCCCATATTTGTGTGTGTATTTCTACTAATTCAGATTCGTGATTAATACACAATGTTTTATATGCACCAGGTGATTCGTTTCTCTTATCATAGGTAATTACTATATTCCCCTGACCGCTTGCATTTGTATCTTGTTTTATAATGACTGACCCTGTTATATCAATAAGTTCTTTAATAGCTTGATATAACTCTTTTGTTGTATAACAATTTAATCCCTCTGGAACAGGTATATTATATGCTCCTGCAATTCTGCGATATTCAATTTTACTATTTAAAACTTCAGATCCACCTTGTCGGAAATAATCCAAAGTATGAGGTTTAATTTTAACTGGCAAATTTTTCACTAATTGAGCTACAGATCTATCGAAAAAATACGGAATAACTTCCCAGTTTTCTCCTGACATTAGATTTGTAAGCTCTTCTTTCAGTTTAGGACTATTTAAAGTTTCATAAGTTAATAATTCTTTTTGGTGGACACTTTCTGGCACTATGACATGTACATCGTCTGGTTGCAATCCTTTAATTGATAATATATAAGTCAAAAACTCATTAGAGATTTTCTTTGGTATCAGTAAAATATCACCTTTCTCTAGTAACCAAGCTAAGCGATAAGAAAAAGAAGACCACATTGATCCAGCCTTTTCAGTTAATTTATCAGGTTCACCAACTAAGGATTCAGCCCCTACGTTACCAATAATAAGTTTCGGTGATGTATTAATATTAGTTTTCATTACCTCTGGATTTAGAGCAACACTGATTTCCATTATAAAACCTCCTAAATATTGTTGAATAAATTTAATTGTTTCTAATACAAGCAATAATTTTTAAAAAAACAAGCTTAATATTCAATAAAAGGTTTACATCCTTATTTGTAAACAATAGTATGTAGTACCGTTTTTATAGAATAATTATGATTGATAACGTTTTTTAGATGCGAAAGTTCTTTCTAAGAAATTCATATTATTAAACTAACCATAATTACCTACTACAACGGTAATAATCACCCCCCTTCAAATTATGTTAAATGGAGTTGAAGAAACACGTTAACCTTTGTTTTATTTTAACGGTTAACATGTTTCTTTTAATATGTTATCAACAGTTGTATAATAAAGTCAATCCTAAAAGTTATGAGGTGAGAGGTATTGATTAATAATCAAATAGCACCAGGAAGATTAGAAATTATTCGTGATTTCTTAAATACTTGGGAAATCCCCAATGATACACGTAAACCAACGGAACGTTTGAATACTCAAAAAGATGTAGAGGAATTTATATTAAAACACTTTAACTATATTAAATTTTCGGGAGAGTTAGAAAATCTACATAGGTTTCGTCAGGATCTACGAACATCAATAGAGCTAACTACTACTGATAGTTTAAATAAATGGCTAGCTGAATATCCTTTAGAAATATCTATTTTAGATACTGAGAACATTCAATATAACACCCGAAAAAAACAAGACTTTTTCAGTGAGGTATTGGTAATTATCATAGAAAGCATTGCACACAGTCAGTGGAAGCGTCTTAAAGCATGTCCCGATTGTCGTTGGGTTTTTTATGATAACTCTCGTAATGCTAGTAAACGTTGGTGTGGAATGTATGCATCTGAACCTAAAGGAAGGTCATGTGGTACTATAGCAAAAGTACAACGACACCGTAAAAAAAATAAAATTGAATCATGAGAATCTAATTTATAAGAATGTCCATCAATACATATGGGGGCATTCTTATTTTTATATATATTTTTACTTTGTTAAGCAAGATAACACTGAAGTTTTTTGTAATGATAAGTAGTTAGATAGAAATATACAAATATACAATTCTCATTATATGAAACATATTTAATTTGTGATATTGAGAAAAATTTAAGCTATATAGATATAATGTGCTATTTGGAAAATCTTTTTTTCACTTGTTCATATGATTTCACAAAATTAAAACATGAGTGTAAGAAGTTTTTTTGTTCATAGAGCAAGTGATAGGATAGTTTTCATTAAAAATCTGTATTTTCAGAATTTTAATGAAAAAATAGAATATTCTAAAAGAATTGTTTTAAAAAATATACATTTGTGATAAAAATTGTAATATAGTAAAACGAAAATTCTAAAGGGAAAATTAGGTAGTGAATAGGTTATTGAAAATCTATTTATTAAGAGATTCTTCACTTTGTTACATCGACGTAGAGAATGAGTAGTTTTTTATAGTTTTACCGAAATAGTATAGGGCACCTTTGAAACCATGTATTGTTTTATTTTAGAATAAAATACACAAAATTCTTGTTTTAGGATATTTGGAAACAAAATTGTTTAAGTTCATTAAGTATACTGTAGTTCACTATATTTTTTGTTTTTACATATGTATAGACAAGAGGGGATTATTGTAAAAGTTTATAACTAAAATGATTACTTTCTGGTTTCAATAAAATTTTAAAGCATTGGAGGAATAACAAATGTTACAAGAGACGCTGTATTCAATAGGGGATCGTATTGAAGAATATGTACGAATGAAAGGTGACAAATATGCAATTGTGGAATTTGAAAAAGACGATGAATATATTGTCGTTATTGAATCTGATAGGGTTACGAATTATTATATCGAAATCTATAATCACCTAAATATGAACATTCCTATTATTTCGTTCCAAACTGGACTATACAAGACATTTTATGATAGTGGGATTGTTCATTGCTCAATGGCTAGTCCACAATTACAGTCGCTTGCTACGGTAGTAGATTTACATTTAGGTACCGAACATATTTTTGATTAATATGATGGAATCAATGTACTAAGGGTTTAGAAAATGTGTTTTACAGCATAAAGAAATAATTACATATTTCCATCATCTAGACCTATGGTGCAATTTTTAATTAATTTTTAGTTTTTTCACAATATTAAAATATAACTAGAGAAGAGGAAATATAATGGAATTTCAGTGGAATAGTGTTCAACAGGCAATGAAAGAAAAATACACTCATTTTGGAACAACATTAAATGAAAACGCAGCAGAATGTTATCAGAATATAACGTTCGATTTTGAAACATGGAATCAAATTACTAAAGAGGGAATTTGGAAAATCCCCGTACCAGAAGAATATGGAGGATTAGGAATGTCCTGGTGGGAATTCTCGGCAGCTCTTGAAGGACTAGCATCCCGCTCTACAGATTTAGGTTTTTTATTATCTATAATTGCTCATATTGGTTGCTTACGAGTTCTTCTTTTACATGGAACAGAAGAGCAAAAACATTATTATTTAAATGAGTTAATGAACGGTAAGATTGGTGCAACCGCTATTACAGAATCAACAGGTGGATCCGATGTAGCACGAATTCGTACAGCTGGTGAATATGACACAAATCAAATCATTCTTAATGGGAAAAAATCGCACATCACAAATGCACCAATCGCGGATATCATTGTTTTAGTCGGAAGAATTCCAGAATTAGGAAAAGAAGATATTACTTTATTTATCCTAGAAAAAGATCTAGAAGGGTTAAGTTTTGGTGAAAAAGAAGATATGTTTGGAAATCGGACAAGTCCAACGGGTGATATTTATTTAAATAACGTAAGTATCACGAATAAATCAGTACTAGGTCATCCGGGGGATGGATTGCAGACTCTATATAATATGATTTCTTTGGATCGACTTTTATATGGACTGGTTGCTGCTGCATTTATGGAAGGTTTGTTATTTAAAAGTTTGCAATATTCTAATGATAGAGTGGCGTTTAAAACTCCAATTGCAAATCATCAATATATACAACAGAAGCTAACAGATATAAAAATGAACATAGAAACAACAAAATTAATTACTTATTCTGCTTTAGAAAAATTAATAAAAAATGATGACGAAGCTTCTTTAATGTGCTCAATGGCCAAATATATTGGGACTGAGTCTCTTTTCCAGACAGCACAACATGTAATGCAAATACATGGTCATAGTGGGTATATGGTAGGTCAAATATCTAAGTTATTCCAAGATTCTGCAGGAACTAGAATTGCAGGGGGGACTAGCGATATTCAAAGGGTCAATATGTTTAATCAAATGCAAAAAATATATAAGAATCGGGAGGCAGTTGTATGGAATTAATTGCTGGTTTAAAAAGTAAGTTTACTCATGAAATATCAGAACATGAACTTGCTACTAATTGGAGAAATGATGTACCGGTATTAGCGACGCCAGTATTATTATGGCTGGCTGAATTAAGCTGTATGAAAACAATTGAACAATGTGAATTAGGTACAAATCAAATGACAGTAGGATACGCGCATGAAATGAAGCATCTAGCTGCTACTCCAATTGGTCATACTATAAACATTGAAAGTGAGCTTGTAGAAGTAAGTGGAAAAAAGCTGATTTTTAAAGTTGTAGGTTATGATTTCAACGATAAAGTAGTAGAAGGATACCATACTCGTTTTATTATTGATAAAGAAAAATTCCTAAAGAATTTAGCACAGAAAGAATTGGTCAAATGAAGGAATATCAAGAAAAACTCCCTATCCATATAAAAATTTTGATTGTGTCAGCATTCTTAATGAATGCTGGTACTTTCATGGTCAGTCCCTTTTTAGTAGTTTATCTATCAATTACTCTCAAATTCACACCAATAGAAGTTGGTACTATTATCTCTGCGAATTTGATTTGCGGTAGAGCTCTTCCTATTGTAACGGGTTTATTAGGAGATAGAATTAGTCATCGAATTACCTTGTTTATTGGTATTGCAATTAGAGCAGTTGGATTTATTGGTTATGGAGTATTTACTGATTTTTGGGGACTCATATGTGCATCTGCTTTAACTGGGATAGGAGGGGCTTTTTATGATCCTTCCGTTACATCAATTTTTGCTACGCAAGATGCAAAAAATCGAAAAAGAATCTTTACCTACTTAAATCAGGCATTAAATGCAGGAGCAGTTTTAGGACCGTTATTTGCCGCCCTATTACTGGGAATAGATGCTACCACACCATTTATAATTAGTGGTTTAGTATTAGTTTGTATTTTTGTTACATTATTCATGTTTAATAAACACTTTAAAACACAAACCACAACTAATAATGTATTAAAAAGTATAAAAGAAATTATAGGTAATAAAGCATATTTGAAATATATTTCTGCAATGATGTTATTTTGGGCAATGTTTGCACAATTAACGATATCTATCCCTATACACGTGTTTAATATTACCCAAAATGAAAAGTATATTAGCTTTATATTTATTGCAAATGGAATAACGGGTCTAATATTCATGTTTTTCTTACGAAAATATTTTGAAAAACATGAAGCACTACACTTAATAAAAATAGGGATGTTAATTTGTGCAGCTAGTTTTATATTAATTCCACTAACTCATTCTTTAGTGTGGTTAGTATTAATTATTGTTGTATTCACATTGGGAGAAACATTGATCTTGCCAAGTTCTGATATGGCAGTTGCAGACTATAGTCAAGGAAACAATACTGGAGGATATTTTGGATTGTTCGAATTTTCTTTTGCAGGAGGAACCCTAATAGGAAATTATGCTGGAATGTGGCTTATGGAAATGGATTCTATTTATCCATGGGTTATTTATTGTGGCATTACATGCTTTACTTGCTTGTTAATTAGTAGGCTAAATACGAAACAAAATGTCACTTCATTAAACATGGAGAAAGAAACGGGGGTTTAATAATTGAAAGTATTAATGACGGAAGATAAAAATCTAGAGCATCAAAAAAAATCTGGTCGGAAAATTATTATTGGGAACGTAGATGGAGAATCCTTAGTAGGTGAAACAAAGAATCACACTCCATACATGTTAGCAAGTGCATCTATAGTCGCAAATAGATTAAGTTGGTTTGTAGAAGAGGGGGATGTTCTGTTACTTCCTTATCCTATTTCAAGAGAATTTCAAGAATATATGTGTAAACTTCTAAGAATCGACCCGGATAAGATTCATATATTATCTCCAAATGATTTTGAGGAAGAGGAAACAAAATTACTAACATTTGATGTATTAACAGATGAGAAATTATATGAAAAAGTCCAAAAATTAGCAGGAAGTGGAGAAACTTTAGGAATTTTTCCATATTATTTTGATCGTGCAGTTGCACAACTTTCAAAAAGTATGAATACAAACGTATATCCACATACAGTTGAATTTCTATTACAAGGTGGTTCTGAAGTACTAAATAGTAAAGTAGAGTTTAGAAGAATTGCAGCCTCTCACAATATTCCTGTAGCAGAAGGGATGAATTGCTATTCCAGTAGGGAACTTCAAAAATCCATTTTATCCCTAATTACAAAAACAGGTTCCGTTATTGTAAAGCAAGATGTAAATGCAGGGGGAGACGGGAATATAGTTTTAACAAAGGATATTGATAAAAAAGAATCTAAAGGTGCCTTTGAAACAATTTATTTCAATCAAAATATACCTATCGAAGAGACTGTTTCTTACTTATGGAGCAAACTAATAGGATTTCGTAACTCAGCATTAGTAGTGGAAGTTTATTATGAAACGGTAGGAGTTTACTATTCGGAACTTGCCGTTTCAAGACAGAATTTACGTCCTTTATTATTAAATTTTGGAGATATGAGAATGGAACCAGTATGGAATGGTTTTGAAATTCCTACTTCAACTATGGATCCTTACACATTAGCAGAATTCATTTCAAGTTCTACTGCATTAGCAAATGTCGCACGAGAACGAGGATATGAAGGGAACATTAATATTGATGGGTTATTAACAACTGAAGGGAAGTTAATGATTAGTGAAATTAATGGTAGAAATGGTGGATGCAGTCATATTCATTTTATAGCTCAAAAATTATATGGAGAAAATTACGCTAAAGATTACAAACTTCTTACTAGAAATAAAATTAAAGCTGGGAAAAGTTTTGCAGAATTATTGAAATTATTACTGCAGGAAGACTTATTGGTAACAAAGGCATATCAAGAAGGAGTAATTATTCTAACTGAAGACTTTAAAAGAACTGAAACTATTGAATATATGGTCGTCGGTAAAGGGGATATGAATGCAAAAAAAATTGAAGATAGAGCACTTCAACTATTTAAAACCCTTAATTTGTAAGGTTTCATTCTGAGCCTGTAAACAAAGAAAAAATTTTTAGCGAAAAATTAGTATTCACCTTGAAAATAGTGGTCATATACTCCGTAACTATGTTGTCATTACTGATTTATTCTTTTTCAAACTTACATTCGTAAACAATATAAATAGAGGGTAATTGTTTTTTATACGGAGTTAACACATCGGTTTTATTTAAACAGAGTAGGTTATATATGTATTAAAAATCGGATATTAGGAGGATTAATATATGAAAATTGGAATTATGGGTTGGGATCATGAAGAATATGAATCAAAACAATTGGATCAAATAGCAAAGGAAATGGGTTATGATAGTTTATTATTCAGTCTACAGGATGTCAAAATGACTGTAATAGATAACAATTTTAAATTAACAGTGTTTAATGTAGACTTAAAAGAATTTGATACTATTATATCAAGAGCACAAATTAGACCTGCATACTATCAACATGATTTAGAATTATTGAAAAGTATTCAAGAGTATACAGATTGTGTAAATGAAAATTTCAATAATTATTATATGTCGGAAAGCAAAATGATTACTCAGCAACTATTGACTAAATGTGGCGTGAATGTCCCAGATACTTTTCTAGTTCATTCAGTAGAAGAGATAAAAAATTTATGGATGACATATAAAAATATAGTTATAAAGCCTTCCTTTGGTTATGGAGGGACTGATGTAGAAAGAATTAATGAAGATTTTGAGGTTTATTTACCTGTTGTAGAAAAACTATTATCTAAGTACAAAAGTCTTTTAGTACAGCAATATATTCCTCATCCTGATGGGGATATACGAGTTACTACAATGGGAAATCAAGTGTTTTATGCATTTAGAAGAATCCCTAATGAAAAAACTTGGAAAGCAAATGTGGCAATGGGCGCAAGTATTGAAGTCGTAAAAGAATATGAGTTACTAGAAGAAATTGCTTTAAAAGCTTCTAATGCTATTGGATTATCCTTATCTGGAGTAGATATTATTCAGTATAATAATCAATTTTATGTTTTTGAAGTAAATAATTGTCCAGGATGGTATCCGCTATCTGTTGAAGAGGGTAGAGAGATATGTAAAGAAATTATTGAGCATAGTATTAGTTTAGCAAAAGGTAGGTTGATATTAAAATGATAAAAATATCCGAGAATCTAACTTCATATTTTCAAGAAAATGAAGAAAACGCTATAAAATATCACAATAGAGTTTTTTCAGAGATTATAGATAAAAAAATTTTTCATTTCAATACTCAGACACCTATTTTTTCCGTCCCTATTGTCCAGGAGGAAGAAGAATTAGAAAGAATAAATACTGATTGTAAAAAAATCTTAGATCTAATTGTTTCGCTTACTCAACGTTTATCTGAAGAAGATAGTGCTCAATTATTTGAAAAACTAGGATATAGCATAGAAGAAAGAGAGTTATTAGAAGCAACTCTTCATAGTAATGAAGGAATGTTAGCAAGAAGTGACATGATTATAGAAAACAACGGCTATAAAATTATAGAATTCAATGTAGAAAGTAGTGTTGGTGGAACTGAAATAGGCAATTTAAACAACTTGATATTAAAAGATGGATTTTTCAATTCTGATAATTGGAAATTTAAAGATCCTAACAAAGAAATAGTTAAAGTCTTTAAAGATATAATAAAAAAACATAAACTAAATAAAAAGCAAGTTACTCTTGGAATAATGGATTGGTACCCTGATATGATGCAGTATATATATTCCCATGAGGAAATGCAGCAATTATTTGCAGATGAAGGGATAAAAGCTGTGATATGTCATCAAGAAAATATAGAGATAAGGGAAGGAAATTTATTTACTCAAGGGGAGAAAGTTGATATTTTATTTCGACTTTTTTTATTAGATGATATTAAAGGCGATACTGGGAAAGTCAAACGCCTCTTAGAGCCGTATCTTTTAGGTAATTTAATTATCATAAATGGAATTCATACTGATTTATATAGTAATAAAGGAAATTTTGCTTTTTTATCTGATTCTCAATATCAATATATGTTTAATGAGGAAGAACGAAAAATTATAAATAGATGTATCCCATGGTCTAGATTTCTTGAAAAGGATAGATTAGTTAATTACGAAGGGGAAAATTATTTGTTACATAAATTGCTTATAACGAAAAAAGATGCTTTTGTCCTTAAACCTCTAAGAGGATATGGAGGAGATGGTGTTATCATAGGAAAAGGAATAGATCAATATACATGGGAATTACAGTTGGAAGGTATTTTTCAATCAAATAGAAAATACCTTGTTCAAGAAAGAGTGGAATCAAAAAAAATTCTAATGCCCTATGTTGAAAACGATAAAGTATCATATTTAGATACCGAAATAAATTATGCAACCTACATTTTTAATAATGAGTATTCTGGATCATTAATACGAGGTATTTCTAAAGATAAAAATACTGTGAACAACGTAGCACAAGGGGCCTTAATGGGAAGTTTATTTTATATATAATAATAGATATTGAAAGTTAAAATAATAAAAACTATTTCATGGCACAAATTTCAACTATAAATATTAATTTAGGAAAACAAGGTATGAGCCCAAGAATTTACTGGATGATACCTTGTTTTTTTTTATGTATTTAGATAATAGATAGTAATAAACATAGTGAAAAAAATGTAGAAAGATAGGAAATTAGGAACTAATTTTATAACTTAAAATGTTTAATTCCCAACAAAAGTAGTTCAATTAGTATCCATTTTCAGGTTTTATATTTTTCTGCAGTAGGAGGGGAGGTTAACTGACAATTTACAAGTGTTCGTTAAATTCTGATTTAACGAACACTTGGATGATGGGAAATATATGATATAATCTACTTACTAATATTTGGATGGGAGTGACACTATTTGACAAAAAGCATTAATCCTCAAGAATACTCATACGCTTTTAGATTAGGAAAATATGATTGCTTTAAAGTACGAACAGGTATTTGTTCTTTACATTTAACCGATGAACAGTATCAAGAAATAAAAAAACGCGAAAAAAATCTACGTTTCGGTGATGGTTCAGTTGACTATTGTAGACTCTTAGCTGCCCATATGATTAAAGAAGATTGGTTTAATAAAAATACAAGAATAAATGCTTATCTTTATAATTGCGGACATGTAGCATTTGGAGATGGCCAGCATCGTACTTGTATTGCAAAGAAGTTGGGAAAAGAAAAACTCGTATTAAATGTATTTGAAACTAATGATATGATTTGTAGAGTTTGTCATTTTAAAAAAGTTGATGATAACAAATCATTTATGGAAAAGCTAATGGATATTATTAAAAATAAAAAACGTAAGGATCCTGCTACTTATGAATTTATAGACGATGAATTAACTTCATTTAACGCAAAATGTTTTTTAAAACGCTGATATTATACATGCTTAGAATTTTAATTTCATAAACCTTTATATTATAATTATATAGTTATAGAATCATACATATTTAGGAGGAAAAAAATGAAATTCAAAGAAGCACACCCTGATTATAAAGACTATCAAAGTGACAATTACTACTATGATCACTTACCTAACGATTTTTTTGATGCATTTCATGGATTAATTGAAGGAAGAGCAATTTCAGATGAATATCCGGCAGGCATTCTTAAAGTAGCCTGTGATATTATTGCAAAAAATATCCCTACAAAATCTACTACTAACTCGGGATATGGCTGGCTTCAAGAAGATTTAGATTCATTTATTAGAAAATTAAAATCTAAAAACTTAGATAGAATACTGGACACTGTAGCTGAAATTGTGAAAGCAATTGACATAGAAATTGATGACATTAATGATGTTCTTGAAGAAAATTCATTTGGTTTTTTATTAGAATCCCATATGTTTAGCGGATGTATATGGGTGGTAGCAGAAGGAACTGAAAGTCGAGCGGATGCTATTGAAGAAGCCTTAACAGAAGTTTCTACTGACCAAATAAACGTTATTGAACATCTAACACAGGCTAAGAAACAGCTACAAGAAATTTCGGAAACACGTTCGAGGAAAGATGCTTTAAGAGATAGTATATCAGCCTTAGAAGCACAACTTAAGTATTATTCTAATACTAAAAAGTTTGAAGATGCCATAAAATATATTCAAACCGAATATAACATCCCAAGAAAAATTATTAGTGATGCAAAAATGATTTGGGACCTAATCCATGACAAAACTCCAGATGTTCGTCATGGTTGTACAATTAACTCTGATTTAAGCGAAGCTGAAGCATTATATTGGATAGATCGTATTATGGCCCTAACAAAATACCTTGCTAGAGAAATAGAGTAATAACCCCCTTCTCTTCTTACGCACACTTGGGTGGGAAAATAGCGAAAGTGTGCGTAATTTAGTGTGTTTCTAGTCGTTGCATAAATCTTTTATCAATTGTACATTCAAACTGTTCGTTAAAAGTGTATTTAACGAACAGTTTGATGAATATAATAAAATTGAGTATAGTAGAGGTATCAACCATATATTGATACCTCTCTTCTTTTACAAAAAACTAGTAAGGTGTCCAATATGTAAGCAAAACATTTATTAAAATAGCATTCTATCTCACAAATTTTAATTGTTTGTTTAAATATTCATTTATGATATTTGATTTGAGGTGCACAGCATGAGTAATAAGGAAAAAGAAAAATTTAAAATATTGGTAGATAAACATAAAAATAAAATGCCCTGGTATATCATAGAGTACGCAGAAATGAAAACAGCCCTCTCCCCTGCTACATTATATGCTTACATTACTGAATATGAAAAGTTTCTAAAATGGCTTGTTAATAATCGGCTTGCTGTTGATCATGGTAAGGTTGTCACGGATATATGTGATGTACCTATTACAACCCTAGAAACTTTACCTTTAAACGAAGCAAGATCGTTTCAAAGATACCTTCAGGGAGAAGGAATTGAAACAAGAGCTATCAATAGGACATTTTCAGCATTAAAATCTCTATTCAAGTATTTGGCTCAGAATACAGAAAATGAACACGGGGAAAATTACATCTCACGTAATGTTATGGAGAAAATTGAACTACACAAGGAAAAAGTAGATGCAGCCGCAAGAGCAGATGATGTTGCGAACATGATTTTTAATGAAAAAGATGATGTAGCCTTTCTTCAATTTTTAGCAAATGACTACGGAGAAATGTTGAAAGATATATCACCGCGAAAACACAGTTTTTTTCAGCGGGATAAAGAAAGAGATATTGCCATCATAAGCCTCATTTTAGGTACTGGACTTCGTGTTTCTGAGGTAGCTAGTCTTACTATATCTAGTATAAACTTCCGTCAGGGAACGGTAAAAGTGACTCGTAAAGGCAATAAAAGGTCGTCCATATTAGCTACCCGCTCCTGCTTAGATGACGTTCAAGAATATATTAAAGTTCGTCCTAGTAAATATAACTGTCCTGAAAATGAAGATTTACTTTTTGTTACAAATTATAAAGGTAAATTCACGCAACTAACAGTTAGAGCTATACAGAAATTAATCGATAAGTATACGAGTGCATTTGATGAGAAGCGCAGCCCCCACAAACTACGACATACCTATGCTACAAATCATTATAAAGAAAACAAGGACCTAGTATTATTACGTGATCAACTTGGTCATACCTCCGTTGAAGTTACTAGCATCTATACAAATATTAATAATAAGAAGAAACGTGAAGCTATTGATCGATTAGAAAAAAGGCAGTTTGAAAAATAATTATGTAATAAGATAATGCGGCCACAAAAAGAAGACACCCACCAAGTGTCTTCTTTAAAATTCAAATTATTACCGATTAAAATTCACGTTACTTTATTAGCGATATTATAGAAAATTAAATTTACTTTTAAAACTTGAACAAGCCTGACATTTCCTGAAGTTTCTTAAATACATTTAAATACTCCGAAAATTGATTTGTAATGATCCCCGCAAGAATTTCACCCTCATTATCTTTAAATTGAGAAATAATTTGGTCCTTTATAGCGGTATCACGAAATTCAAACTTAGCGCTTTTTATCGATTTATTCAAGTCACTAATATTGGGTTTTAATATATCTAATGAAGAAGTTATTACAAAATCACCATATGAAGACTCGTTAAGTTTTTTTTCATCTTTAACATGATTAAGATCAACATTAGGATGGCTAATAAATATTATAATTCTTATATTTAGGGTAGTGTTATTCACTTCTAATCTTACAAACAGTGTTAATTGATATACATTAAGAATTTAATACTGTTTAATTCCATCTTTTACAAAATCCATTGTCACATCTTCTGTAGTTTCAAGAATCACTAAAAAACTCCCCTTAATAGTGGGGAGTTTTTTGTATAATCTGCAACAGAAAAATTATATAATAGACTAATTTTAAATATTACTTATATAATCTAAATTCACAGTTATAATTACTTTTCTAAAGGTTATTATAAGATACATGTTTTTGATTGACTAATAAATCATCCATCTCACTAAATTCTAATGTTTTATAATCCCTACGTACTCCATTCTGCGTGAGTTGACTATCAAATAGATTTGGATAAGCTACAACCTGTTTATTGAAAGAAGCATTCTGAATTAGACTAATACATTCATCCATTTTTATTGGTTCTGTAAGTGGGATTTTTTTTGCTAATTCACTGTATTGATTATTCTTATTGTTTTTCATGGGTATAGCTAAATTTACACACGTAGGGAAATTCTCATTACCTAACTGAATTGACAAATCATTATGCTCAATTTGCTTAGAGATATACGCTACCCCTTCCACACCTAGCTCCGTTAAACATTGCATAATCAATTGAGAAACAATATACTCACTTTTAAATACTCGTTCCCCATCAATGACTTTAAAAGATGTTGCCATTACAAGTGGAAATAACTCTATCATACTCATAGCATATTCTTTATGTTCATTTCCCATCGTAAACCCACTAACTATACCTTGGGTAATAGCTAAATTTATTACTCTTAATTCTTTAGGCAATGTATAAGATGAAATATGAAACTCATCATATCTTGGTTTTTTTAACTCTAGCCAACATACATATGAAGTAGCTCCAAAATACATGCAAGGAACCCCGGCGATACTAAACCGCTGTGTAGATACTAATCCCCTTTTATTAAATGGGATATGTAAAAAGTCTTTTCTACTAAAATCCTCATTACTAACCCTAGCTCTAAAAAAGGAAAGCGGGGCAGCTGCTACTTGTTCAAAGTAGCTATTTGTAGAAAACCGTGTAACTCCCCTTAAGGCAGGCGAATCATCTAAGTTAGATATTATATAATCATCATCTTTATATCTACTTAGCATATTATAAATTATCTTTCTTGCTTCATATATATTAGCATCGTAGTAGACTTCAATTGCTTTTAATATATCTTCTATGTTATTTTCAGTCTTCATTTTTGTTTCTTGATCTACTAGGAAGCTATTTTTGATTTGTTTTAGATATTGACCTAACAATGATTTTAAAGTGGGAAGATATTGAAAGTCTTCTTTAATAATAATGGGTAACTGATAGTTTTGTAGGATCAGCTGAGATCTTTCATATTCTTCTTTCAGTTTATTTATTATATCCACTATATCTACTCCTTTTCTTACTGGTCCACTATTTATTAATTTTAGTACCTCCATAGTGCACCTTATTCTTTACTAATTAATAAGCATCTCTCTCTCTAAATTTAAAGAGATATTCATCTGTCCCAACCTTCATAATTCTGAAAATAGATACTTCAAGGCATTCATCTAGTATAACAGTGGAATTTGAACCAGAATCTTTTACATCTGTAATTATAAATACTTCCTGCTCGGATACCCATTTTAATAATTGTGATTCACTTATTGATTTTTGGTTACAAGGACATTTTCGTTTTCACATTAACTGCATATTCCCATCTGACTATTACTCTTAATAATTTGTTTTAAAAAAGGATCTTGAATACAAGTTAAACACGGATTTAATGTAAAATTAGTTATTCAGAGTACTCTTTTTTTCTTACAATATGTTACAATAATGTTCATATAAGGTATTCTTTATTAATAATTACAGAAAGGGTGAAAAAATTGATTGAAACACAATTAATTCATTTCTACAAAAAACGATTAAGTAATTTCAGTTTAGTGTTTGAGCGATTAGTCATTAACCTCGTCATTTGTTTCATATTCTTTATTATAACAAGTTCTTATCTTCTTTCTTTAGCTAATGAAAACGATCCGTTCTCAGTCTTTTCATTCATACTATTAGCCGTAATAATAAATATTATAATATTACATATAATTTTTATTAGACCCTCTAATATTTTTGCTAGAAATGAATATAAAACTAAATTTCGTAGCACTCAGTGGGAATTATTCCGGATATTATTGCTAAAAGAATTTATATTTTCAAGTAAGCTTTTACAAGAAAAGAACGGGGAAGAAAACATAAAAAAACTAGAATCTTTAATTGAATTACTTCAAACTAGGTTAGATAACAACAAAAAACAGAGTATTTTAGAAATTTTAGGTTCAAATATTAGCACAACCCTTATTTTCTTTATTCCTGCTTGGGCAGCATTTAACAGTCAAATTTTTATACATAATAAACTAACATTAACTCAGGGATTGATGCGTCTTGGAGGATTAATGTTAATTCTTTTTATATCTATATACTTTCTTTCCCTATTTAAAAGTGCATTTAAAGATTTTAATTTCTTTTCAACAAATAAATACATAGGTGACCTAATTGACCTTTTAAATCAACTAAAGGTTATTCTTGATAATCCTCATTATTTCGAAAAGCATCATCCCGAAAGATTAGAAAACTTGGCTAAAAATCTAATAAAAAACTATGAATCTACCCAAAAAAAAGAGGTGCGTTTTTCCTTTAAAAATATACAGTGGAAAAAGCTATATTACTCCCCACTCAAACGCATAGAAGAAAAAAATACCTGATAATATTTTTTTGTAATCAGCTGGGGAACTCCTATAAAAAAAGAGTTTTGTTAATAGTTTGCGCTCATTTTGTAGAACCCCCATTTCCATCAAGCTAGTGTTTTAAAGTATCCCCAAAAATAAAAAAAACGAACCGTAATAGACTATAGTAGCAACATAGTTTTTTTTGCTTTTTAAATAAGGAAGCCACTTAACGCTCTAAAAGCATAGGGGAATTATGGATATGTAAGAGACCCGAATCTACTCACTAGACATACTTTAAAGCCTTAAGAGATAAATGAGCCAAAGTTATAAAATAATATTTATAAGCTCATTAAAATTATTATAAGGAAAATAAAGGTCTTGTACTACTTCAAGATCAACTTGTTCATACTTTTCTAGAAGTTACTAGTATCTATACAAAATATTAATAATGAGAAAAACGTAAAGCTATTGAACTTATAGAACGGCGACAATTTGAATGAAAACCACAAAAAATTGCACAAAATCAACATTTTGTGCAATTATTTTTGAGTAACTACATGGTTATATCTTCTCTCCTGTTCAATAAAGCAAAAAAACGAAATTACACCGCCCACAAATTTAGACGGTGTAACAATAAACTCATTTAATTTCAGCGATTAATTCTAAGACGACTGCTATTTATTATTCAATGAGTTAATGATCTTAGTCATAAATTCTATATTATTTACAACAAGCAACATAATTTGTTTTCTAGCGCGAGTAACGGATTGATAGAACATTCTCTCCGGATCATAATAATTTGCTTTTCTTACAGCAATACTATTTTGATTATCATAATAAAAAGTAGAACCAACTAAAACAAGTACTTTATCAAATTCTTGCCCTAGAACTCCATGTGCATTTAATCCTCTGTTCAGTTGCATTCTCCTTATTGCTTCACCATTAAAATTTTGACCTGTATAGTCAATAATCTGCCACCCTTCGTTTTCCATTCCTTCTGCAAACCCTCTCGCTTGGCTAATTTCATCAAAATAATGGATAGATATATTTTTGGTATTTCTACAGTATTTCATATGTTCTAAGTTAAACAAGCCTTTGATGAAAGCTCCAAGTTCTTTATTTGTTCTAATCTTTTTACTTAGTTTGAAATGCTTATGATTGTTTAAAGAACAGAGTGTTTTTAAATTATTGTAATTACGTTCACGAATTGAAAGTATTTGCTTTGGATCGATAGAAAAGATACCGATTGTATTATTTTCCTTTATGTAGTTGATAATATCCTTCAGCTGCGATGGATACATTCTTTGTGTTTCATCAACAAAAATAATCTGAGGGCTAAGTTTTTGAATCTGTTTAACATTTTTAACAGGAATGATATTCCATTTATATTGTTGGTTTAATTTTAAATGCCCTGTGTTTAAATCCCCTGTATGAACTATAACGATGTCATTTGTTTTATTGAATCCTTTTGCTAAATCATAAAGCAATAACGTTTTTCCAGTTCCGGGTAAACCTTCTAAAATTGTAAACTGGGATAAGTTTTTTAGTATTTTGTCCTTAAATTCTTGCTGCTGTTTTGTTAAAAAATATGCTCCTTTATCGAATTTCTCGATATCATTAAATGGAGACACTAAGAAATATGATGGATTAAACAAGGTATCTAAATTTGAATGGTGTTCTATTTTTTGACTAACTAAAAGTTTTTCGAAAACATGAAAATCTACTGGCTGAAGAGTTTCATCATCACCCAATTGATAAAAACTATCATCTTCTGCAATATAAGTGAATAATTTCAAACTTTTACCTAATGAAGATAAATAATATTTATTTTTGACTAGCTGCTCCCGAGCAGCATCTCCTTGCATAATAGATTTTATTTCTACATTCAAGATGTAATTTTCTCCAAATCTAAGCAGATCAAATTCCTTATCTATTTGAGGTATCTTATAACCTACATAAAAATATCCAAAGAATCTATCCTCCACATTTAAATTATCAATAAAAGCAGAAATCTGATCAATCTCTGCATTGCTAATATTAAAATTGAAAAAATTTTTAATTCCTTCAAAAGCTTCCTCTGGTAAATTTTTATAACTGCTAACTAAAGAATTTAAATCAATTGGTTTTTTCACTACATTCACCTACACCTATAAATTTTCTATACAACCCTAATCATTATACATCTTAAAATTAACACATTAAGTAATTAAAATATTAATACGATAAATCATCTTTCAATACTTCTATGTATACATCCTTGATTAAGTTGAAAAAACCAATATATTCTCCAAAATAACTGCTGAATTTCTTTATAAATTCTTCTCTTTCTTCTGTATGATGAGACCATATTGACATACTCCCCATCAATTCTCCTATTTCTTTTTCAATTTCTTTTAATTCATCTAGTGATATACCTTCTGGATAATCATTAAACCATTCCAACCAATCCGCAATTAGCTCCTCTACAGAGGATATTCCGGATTCTGAGCAGAAATTAAATTGCCTTTTTCCTGCTGTGATAAATGTGTCTACATCATTTAAAATTAGACGGATTATATATGAAGTACTAACATTTCCGATACTATGTTTCATATTTTCTCCTCCTTATCATCTTTGTCTTCCAATGAAATGTGTTTGTTATACCATTTATTTATTTTCCCTTTGTAATACTTTTCTACTTCGTAATCTGGAATCCAAATTTCACGATCATAGATTTTACTCATCACCTTCTCTAAAACATCCTCATGTTCTCTCGGTTTCAATCTAAGGTTATGTACCTTAATCTTCTCTATATAAGCCTCTCTCAGCCAATTTGAAATGGTTTCACGCTGTTTTTGCTTTAGATGCGACCATTTCTTATTCGTTTGTAGTAATTGCCCTTTAGAACTCCTGGTGTGATTCTTCATTGACCTCCACTCCCCTATTGTATTTTACTCATTGTTTATTTGAACCGAAGA
This sequence comes from Bacillus sp. AR13-1, assembly GCF_008042285.1. Classification (NCBI taxonomy): domain Bacteria; kingdom Bacillati; phylum Bacillota; class Bacilli; order Caryophanales; family Bacillaceae; genus Bacillus; species Bacillus sp. AR13-1. The sequence goes on along the minus strand of NZ_QNUA01000014.1, from coordinate 138,894 downwards.
CGCAGCGCATTCCAAATCGAGTAACAGCATATGTTGTACCAATTTTACGAATTGAACCTTTTGGAAAATCATTTATTCTTTTACGTAAAGTTGATGCATCAATTCCCCATTCTTCTATTGCATCCGTACTACTAAGAATTTCATTATCCAACAGATTAAGGTCCCCCCATTCAACGTCTTCACTATCAAAACCATCCAGCTCTAGCTGCTGTAAAATGTCTCTTTCATCCCCTTTTACAGCAAATAAATTATGATCTTCCCCCTGGTGCACTTCTTCTAATGTGCTTACATCTAGAAATTCATGGCCAGTTACCTCAATCGTAATATTCTCAGATACATAATAATAGATACCTTCTTTCACCTTAAATATAGCCTTATTCCATACTCCATCTTCACTAGTACCTTCAAAAATTCGGTCTACTTTCATTTCTAAACGCCCTCCTTTCACGCAAACGTGAATTAATCAAACTAACCTTATCACTTTTGCGTGAATCGGTACAGGTTAAAGTACTAATGAAAATAAAATCGTTATAAATTAACTATTTTTTCTGAATTTTATTGAAAAATAACTCGAAATCACTCAAATAATGCTGTTATTTTGCTATGATGATACTAATTAAATAGGATTAGGATACTTCTATAGGATGGGGGAATATATAATGAGTGTTTTAGTAAAGGGAAATGAGCAATTAACCTCTCTATTGAACGACTGGTACCAATCTATGTTATCTCAACAAGTTTTAAAAGCTACCAATCTAAAAAAGGAAATCGATGAAAAAATTAGTAAGTTAAGTACTGAGCCGAATCAAGATTGTCAGGATCAAAATTTGTTACTATATTACTCACTACTTGAGTTTCGTTACACAGTCTTAACAGATAGCCTTAGTATTCAAAAAAATAGTTTTGATACTATTAGCGATTATGATATGCCTACAGACCAATTTCTTCGCTTTTATTATCACTTTTTCAAAGCCATGCATGCCACTTTTATCGCAAATTATACTATGGCGGAGGAACATTATAAACAGGCAGAAAAGATACTAGTAGATATACCGGATGAAGTTGAACATGCTGAATTCTATTATAGAATCGCAACTTTTTATCACCATACTTATAACATGCTCACTTCAATTGAATACGCAAATAAATCAAAAGAAATCTTTTCGAATCATGAAGGCTATGAAGTGAAAACAGCCTTTTGTAATAGCTTGCTAGGCGGCTGCTGTATCTATTTAAAGCAGTACGAACAAGCAGAAGAATATCTAAATTCTGCAATTGATTTACTTAAAAAGAATAAGGAAGAAGATTCCTTGTTATATGTAAGAAGTACAATAGGGTGGCTATATTCTGATCAAAACATGTCTACTTTAGCTATTCGTCATCTTTCAGAAGTAACAGCTAAAATGCCTACGCACTTTAAGGCTATCTTCCTAGAAGCTAAGGAACATTATAAATTAGGAGAACAATCGGCAGCCAGCCAACTCATTGATAAGGGAATACAGATCTGCAGGGGAATTAATAACGAGGAATATACGCATCACTTCTCTATTTTAAATAGCTTAAACGAAAATATTCCATTGGAAGAATTAGAAAAAATCATTCAAGAAGGAATTGTGTACTTTGAGAAAGAAGAGTTATGGGATTATGTTGTGGAATATGCTGAATTATTTGCTACAATATGTAGAAAATTAGAAAACCACAAAAAGGTAAGTGACTATTTCCATATTTGTTATCAAGCAAGACGAAAATCCATCGAAAAAGGAGCGTTAAAATAATGAAAAAAATTATTTTATTATTATCTGGTATTGCTTTTATTGGGGCGTTAACGGTGGGAATTACTCAGTTTTCTCAAACAGACCAACTTGCTACTCATGGACATTACCCTGCTCCTACATATAGTGTCGGCGACCATGGTGGTGCACCACAACAAATTTAATCTAAGCGCATGTAAAAGTCCTCACTTATTGTGAGGACTTTTGCTATCTAATACTTTTTCTATAAACCTAGTACACTAACAATCTGGCAAGCTTTGAAATTCTCAATATGATAATACATCTCTAATCCTCTTCTTTCCGAACGTAGGATCTTTCCTCTCATTTTTGATAGATGCTGAGAAACAGTAGATTGTGGTATCTTTAGTAGATCTGTTAATTGCGTTACATTACAGATCTTACGGTGATTCAATTCCTTCACAATTTGTAGTCTAACTGGATGTGCCATGATTTTTAATAATTCTACGTCTGCCTCTGAAATTTGGTTCATTTCTTTTTGGTTTTGTAATGTTGTCATTTTTAATTTCTCCTTTTCTATATTCCATTCTTATTTTTTTTTCGAATTAATTGACGTTATATATGTTCATGTCTATTTATTTACAAGGTGTTTTATCGGTTTCCCTCTTCTATCTTTCGTCTCTAAGGTATAAAAGTATAATAATAGCTAAAAATCCAACAAAAGATAGCATAGGTATCGAGATGAAACCGAATAAATTTAAGTAATCTTCTGTACAAGAAACTCCTACTGAACAAATCTTCATCTCACTAACAGGAAACGCTTGAATTGTAATTTGATATACAGATAACATTAAACCGATACACGCAAATGGAAATGCATACGTGCTGACATGAGGATCTTTTCTATACATTCCTATCCCCAATATTAATACTAATGGATACATGGCCATTCTTTGGTACCAGCACAAATCACATGGCGGCAGCTTCATCCATTCACTGAAAAACAAACTAATTAACATTGCACTAGTAGCTATCGTCCAAGCAATTGTAATGTGATACTTTCGAATTAACGCCATTCTTCATTCACCTCATTTAATGTTCTGCTCTACTTAGCGTCCGTATGTGATTAGCTTATTTCCATGCTTTGAGAATCCTGTCTCAATGGAAAGTATCCAATCGTTGATATCTTCCCAGTCATAGCCTTTTTCTTTTAGTTCTATCGGGAACTTATTCTCGAAATCATCCCGCATTTCGTACATACTTTCCAATGCTTTTTCCATTTGACCAAATTTATAATAAATGTGCGTGTTTACACGTTTGTTTCTCTTTTCTGATACAGCCAAATATACGTATCGTTTTTCTTTCGCTAAAACGAATTTCAAGAATCCCGCTACCTGACTCATCTATTCCATCTCCTTCACGGTTTTCCTTACCACTCTCTTTTTAATGTGAGTAAGGAAAACTTGCTCTCTTACAGTTTAATTCAATGAATATCTCATTTTTTTTGCTTTGAACATACAAAAAAGCACTCATCATCACAATGTTTATTACACCAGCTGCAGCTCCAATTTTTGAAATAACATAGATGTATTCGTTACTACTGAAAGGCATCATGCTCGAAAATATAAAGACAATCGAAATAACAAACGATAAGATCCTGTTTCTTTTATTCTCTTTCACACTTAAAAACCTCCTTATTTTAATCTCAAAGCATTAGTATTCTTACTATGCTTGAGTGATATGCGTTAAGCGGCATCATTTCGGTTATAATGATGTTTCTTTTCATCCACAAAACCTTTAATACTCCACACTCCACTTTTAGTTGATTTTGCTTTCTTTTCTGCATCTAACATTTGTGGAAGCAGCGTAGTGTTCGGTTTAGTAATATAAGCTACAATCCCGTATCCTAATTTGACCATTAATTCATTTACATGTATTCCCTCGCAAAATATATACGCTAATTTTCTGCCATACTTGTCTTCTTTTTGTCCATGATCAAATACCAGGGTTACATCTTTTCCTTCTATTTGTTTCTTTAGAAAAGAAGATGCTTCTTTACCCATCTTTTGTGGCGGAATCTTTCGAGAAACAGATTCAGGGGTGTCTAATAAAAGTAACCTTACCGTCTGCCTCTTCCCGTTTACTTTCACATCTACTGTATCTCCGTCTTTTACATGCATTACTTTTCCTTTACCCGTTTCTAAGCCTTTTAATTTGTCCCTGTATGCTTCCGAAATATCAACATTACTCTTTCCTTCTACATTCTGCAGGATTGCTTTCTGGGCCGTTTGTGCAGGTCTCGAATCATTTATTTGTGTTGAACTGCTACATGCTGTAATTTGAAAGACTAATGATGTTATACAAGCAATCTTAATCCATGGTTTCATACCGTAGTATCCTTTCCTAATAGTATCACTCTACTTAATATACAAATGGACTATATGCTGGATTAACTTCTTTATAATCACAACATAAGCAAAATCGAACCCACTTTGGATGTTCGTTAAACGTAGCCCTGAATGATTGTTTTTTACATTTGGGACATGCTGATATTTCATTCCCCTTATTACGCTTATGACTCTCCACATTCTCAAAAGATACATCTGTAGATGGTATTTCACTCGTACGCAATATATCTTCCCCCTCTCTATTTTTTTTAGGGATTTATAGACAACGAAAAAAGGACACACCTATGGCATATGTATGCGTAGGTGTGTCCTTTTGCAGGTAGATTTAGAAGTATTTTGTTACTTTCATCATATCATAATTCTTATTAATTTTATATATGAAATTTAGGATTTTATGATATTATTTCTTCTTCTCATATAAAAAAATGATTCTCTTCTGTGCGGAGTCATATGTTAATTTTGCACCAAACGATTTCCCCGTTTTTTTCGATATAAAGCCTTGGATTATATCCGTCATATTCTTTTCTAATAACTTCTTGATCTGACTTGTTGTGATTTTTTTTTCAAGTATCGTACCTGAAATAATGAAATCACAACCTTTTTTATAACGTTCACACAAATAGTTCGTTTTACCTATTATTACTCTCTCTTGGCATAAAGGACATTTACCTACCGTACGATCATCTGTGGTTGGGAATTCAAAACAAATGCTAAGGTCCGGCTTTAATCTAATTGCAGCTGTGAATTCTCCTTTTTCCCCACTAAAACCATTAATGAAGTCTGTTACATTACTATTTAATAGCTTCTTAATCTGACTATCCGATAATTTCTTACCTTTAATTTTAGCTGGCAACATAAAATTACATCCGTTTTTATGGTCTGAGCACCCGAAAAATGTTTTACGGTTTAGAATTTGTCCCTTTTGGCACTTTGGGCACTGACCTAGTGATAATTCTTCAACTGTAGGTAAACTAAAACGAATTTCACCGTTTATGAATGATAGATAAGCAGAAAACTCTTTCCCATTTGATTTAAACCCTTTGATAACATCTGTTTTATTATCTTCAAACAGTTTTTTGACTTGTGCTGCAGGGATCGCTTTTTCTTTTATTTTTTTGGGTAAGCCAATATTACAGTTCGGGTGATTGCTGCAGCCGAAAAATTTCCCTCTATTAAGAAAATTTGTTTGTGTCCATTTGAATAAATATAGCTTATTCATACTGATCACGCCCTTTTTAGCGTGCCAGTATCAGAATGCCCAAGTTTGATAGATTGTTTGCACCAGAATCAGAAATGCTAAGTTGTTAGTGATGACTACTCCCCCTCATATAAACAAGAAAATGTGTGAACAAAAAACGTAGGAGTATGTATTCCTACGTTTTTTTATAAGCTATTCCTTAAATTCAGACTGAACTTCTGAATTTATTGGGCCTTGTATATTTTTTTCATCAGGAATTGGCTTCCACCAATTCCCAGTTAAAAATAACATGGTCAATAGATTATAACTATCACTGAAATAGCTTTCTTTCTTATTCTTCATCCAATCCCAACCGCTATTCACCCAAGCTTGATTATTACTGTTGGTTGTACCAGCGGCAATAAATGGTGAAACGAATACAGCTGTTGGATAATCACCAATATTTGTTCCATCTAGGCTATAACCGTCTACAATTTTAGATGGATTACCCTTTGTTTTATTTTTTATCCACGTAGTAACCTTCTCAGAAATCACCTTACTTCTCTTTTCTCCATACATTGCATAGTCCATAACAATTCGGAGTGGTACACGACTCGCATTATAGTAATATGCATCGGTATGTTTTGATTCATCTAAAAAGTTTTTAGGTGCAGGTTGTGGTGGATTTTTTACAACAAAATCAGAAATCAATCCTGTAGTTGGCGAGTATTTATTTGTAAACTGCGTATAAGTATTGTAGAGATTGTCAACGACATAAAGCCAAGTTTTATCCCCTGTAAATTCGTAGAACGCTCTTAAATGAGACATCATCCAATCGGAAGGTCTAGTATCAAATGTACTTTTCGAACCCCAATCACCTAAATTCAAACTATTATTTTTGGTCACATTACTAGCCTTAATACCTTTTGTAATCATATTTTGAGCTTCTTTCAAATAGTTGATTGTGCCATTTGATCCCCATTGCTTATGAGCAAGAAGAAGTGAGTAAGCAATGTCTAAATCCCCATCTGTCGCAGAATCAAAATGCCCTTGCGCTTTTTTGCTATCGGCTACAACCCAACCCATTAAATTTGGGTTTTCGGAACTTTTAAAAGCTCTCGCTGTCTTAAATAAGCCATTATAAATAGTTTGGGCGTTTGAATCATAACCTGCCATTAAGACCGTGATTATCATACCATAACCTTGGCCTTCTGAAGTTCCTAACGGTTTAAAACCATCCGCATTCCCTGTAATCTCTCCTTTGACATAGTAGCCACCTGGTAGTGAAGAAAGATCATTCTTTAGATACTTCTTTTTCCAATTGTTATAATAATTTATAACTGAGGTATTCAAACTTTCTTGCGAAACATGATTTGGTTTAATAACACCAGAGTAGTTTACTTGCTGTGGAAAGGGTTTCATCTCTTTAGCAACAGCTGATACTTGGGGGAAATTTGATATAGTTGAAGTATTTCTTAATGAAGTACTGTCTAAAACCTCTGCAGAAGTACAATTAGTATAACTTGCTAATCCTATCCCAAATGCACATATAACGGTGAATATCTGTTTTTTTCGGCTCATTTTTTCTGCTCCTTAAAAAAATATTTTTAAATACAGACACGATCCTATGAACACTACTCTACTAATGTTTCCATTCCATTTTACTTATGATGTAAGTTATGGTTCCTGTAATAGAAATTCAAGTTATCATGGATAATAACCACGTAAGTTTATATACCCTCATGTGTTCCCGCTATCACAACAGCCACTAATAGACCAAATGTACTTTCAATATAACAACTCTATCAAATTTCATAACATGTTAACGTAAGATATGTAGTGCTGCTGTACATCCGTCGACTTATATATTCATACTATTCCATCAATTAAAGTCGCGTTACTGTCTATTTATATAAGTTTCAAAAACTTATATTAAAAGGAAGCTTTGAATAATACGAAGGTGATTTTGTTATTACCTTTTTACTAATGCCTCAATTTTTATATGCTTTTCATCATTACTTAATTCCATTTTACTTATAATATAAGTTGTATTTCTAGGTAGTAAAAACTCATATTGTCCTGGATAAGAACTATGTTTTTCTATATATCCTCCGTGTGTTCCAGCTAATGTTTTAAATTCTATTTGGAAAACTTTTGTGCTAACTATTGGAGTATTAGATAGCAAAGAAGTACTTATATATCCATATTCCGTTTTAGATTTCCCTTTATATTTTTCTTTCAATTTATTAAATTCTTCTTTATCGATTTTACCATTTTTTATTAATTTATTAGGGTCATCCATAAATGCAATAGGATCATCTCCTCTGAATAAAATTACATCCTCAGGTATCTCCCCCCTATTTAATACGCTGTCTAAAGCTAGAATATTATTTTTGTCGTTTGGATTTTTAATCTTTGTTATGTCTCCTTTGTTATCTCTAAGTGGTGTATTAAATTTCCCAGCATATTTTGTATAGCTATTTAAAACAGTCTGTTCATTTTTGTTTAGTTTCCATTTATTGTATTGTTTTTCTCCCCATTTTTTTGCTTGTTCTGGCGTTTCACACACTTTATACTGTCCTTGTTTCTTACATTCAGTTGATTCTTTTGCCGCTACTTGATACATATCTTTTTCTTCTGAAAGTGAATCAGCATATGCACTGTGACCACTTACACCGAATAACATTGATGCTGTTACAACAGCAGTTGATAATAAACCTAGTGAACGTTTCAACATTACCACTCCTTAAAATTTATTTACATAACAAACGTACTCTTTTTTTTTTAGTTTCGTAATACTTTTAAATATTTTTCAAAAGAAGTCTGACCTGATATGTTTTTTATATTTTTATAACATAGGATATTTTATATAAATAATTTTCGAAGATTACAGTAACTGATACTCACGAAACTCAACATAAATGAGAAGGAATACATAAGAGAATTAAAGTCATTATTCGTTAATTATCTTGATATTTATACAAATTAATTAAATATTAATATGCAGTGAGGGTAACTATACATATTTTCTAGGAATTAATTGAGAAATAGTTTTATGTATATGAAAAACTATAATGTAATAGTACTATCCTTTTATGATTCCCAGATAAAAGAAATACAAAGATAAAAAATAATAGACTCCCAAAAACATGTTCAACATTCGTCTGATTTTATATTTCCCACTATTTTTATAGGAGAATCTTGACAAGAGGTTTGGCCAAGAAATGTAGCGATTAATTTGATTGTATTCTCGAATCTTTAGCCAAAGTTTATAATCCGCACCTATCGCTGCCCTTTATATCATCCTCAATAAATTTTAAAATTTCAGATGTTCTTTTCATACTTTCTAAAGACAGGATTGTCGGTTCCGTTGCAAAGTTCTCTACATGAAGCTACACTCTAGAAAACAGGATCTAGGAGAATCAGACATGAGATATTTTAAAGGAAAAACAATTCAAGAAAGATATTATTTTAGTAGCTGTCGGCTACTACTGCCGTTTTTCTTTAAGTTATCGCAATGTATCTGAAATCATGAAAGAACGTGGTATTTCAGTTCATCCAACAACCATCATGCGATAGGTTCATGAATATGGAAATCTCATCTATCAAATTTGGAAAGTGAAAAATAAATCTGCACGCTTATCTTGGCATTTGGATGAGACTTATATCAAAGTTAAGGGAGAATGGCGTTATCTCTATCGTGCAATTGATAAAGATGGACACACATTGGATATTCAACTTCGTAAAAAACGGGATCATCAGGCTGCCTATGCCTTCATGAAAAGATTAGTAAAACATTTTGGAGAACCAACGGTTCTCACTACAGACAAAGCCCCGGCATTACTTTGCGCATTTAACAAATTAAGAAAACAAGGATTTTATCAAACTACAATCAAACATTTAAACAACCTTATTGAACAGGATCATAGGCATGTAAAGAGACGCTTTGTCAAATCCGCAGGATTTCAAAATCTTCGTCATGCTTCACGTACGATAAAAGGTATTGAGACCATTCATGCCCTATATAAACAAAGGCGAAGTCTTCAAAGAGACTACGCCTTTTCAACGTACAATGAGCTTCAACAATTACTAGCCACTTCTTAAACATTGTTCCTCATTTACCAACCTGTTTATGCTTTTTTCAAACTTTGCAACAGAACCGAAAAACCGCTGTATGAAGAACTGCAGCACGCAAATGTAAATGAACAGGATCGGCCAAATCGGGACCTATCTTATGATGAAGTTATGAAAATCTTAGGGTTTTATAAAGAAAGAAGACATTTAGTAAACTATACAATTTTACTAGCTCTGGCAAGTACCGGTGCAAGAATTCAGGAATTGTGTACAACAAGAGTCAAAGATTTACAATATGAAGGAAAGCACTGGTTAAAAGTAACGGGCAAAGGGGATAAGGTGCGTGAACTTTTCATTTCGGAACATTTGTATCAGTGTATTTGTGAAATGAGACGAAGAAGAGGATTCCAAACGGTATTGGATCGAGGAGATGAAAGTCCTTTATTTGTAAATCAAAGGGGGAACTTTTATAATTTAAAAACGTTATCGAATCAGGTAACAGATATGATAAAAAAGACAAATTTAGAGTTTCTGCAGTATCGTGAAAATCCAGTAACGGAGCATACATTCCGTCATGCTTTTGCAATCATGGCAGTTGAACAAAGAAATGTGGATCTATATCATTTAATGCAAACGCTTGGTCATGAAGATATTCAAATAACTAAGATTTACTTAGAGAAACATATGAAGCGTAAAAATAATGCGGGAACAAGCTTTACGGATATGCTAGGTTGATAGAAACAGTCAATGTAAAGGTGAAATTAGGTTCCTAAAACCTTTTTTGTATATTTATGTGAATAAATTAAATGTCATGTAAAAAAACTGGTACTCAGATTTCGATTTAATGAGTTTTATATTGATAATCAATACTACAAGTATCGTTCTCTACAAAACTTCATTTCCGAACTATTAAGGTCCTTATATGACATCTATTCAAAAGTCACGCTCTAAAACAAAAAATATGTGATTTCTCAAATCATAGGAAAGTATGGTGTATGTTTCATTATAAGTACAATTTTGTTTTTCTAGCTTGAAATTTATAGTTTAGAAATTGAAGATATGAGCTATATTCTCTTTGCTTTTATCTTTGCACCAGAACCATAAATAAAAATGTAAAAAACTACTTCAAATAAAATAAGCATAAGAACTATAACAGTCATAAAATACAAGCTAATCTTACGCTTCATCTTACACCTCCTGTCCACACATACCCTCTTCCCCATACTGTTTGGAGAAATTGAGGTCCAGAGGGATTAGGTTCTATTTTTTTACGTAAACGCCTTATATTTACATTTATCACTTTGGTTTCAAGCATATAATTTACACCCCATATTTCATTTAAAAGCTCATAACGTGAAATTGTCTTGCCCTTATTTTCCATTAAATACCGTAAAATAATATACTCTGTTTGGGTTAAATCAATCACCTCTCCCTTCCTATATAATTTTTCTTGCTGGATATTTAATCGAAATGGTTCCGAATGAATCGATTCCATATTTTCTTTGTGTCCTTTTACCCTTCTTAGTAATGATTGTACACGTGCTGTTAATAGCATTGGACTAAATGATTTTTCCATATAATCATCTGCTCCAATTGTTAAAGCCTGTATCTTATCCCTATCTTGAACACATGTCGTTAACATAATAATACCGATTTTTTTATTGTTTTCTCGTATACTTTTACATACCTGAAAACTATCTATTCCAGGTAACATCACATCAATTAATATAAGATCAACATTGTGTTTATCTAAAAATTCGAGAGCTGTTTCTCCTGTATCTGCTGCTAACACATTGAAACCAGCACGCTTCATATTGAATACAATAAAATTACGAATCGTTATTTCGTCTTCTAATACTAAAATAGTTGTCATACATTGCTTCTCCTCTACTAATGATGTTATTCAGCTATAGGCTTAATATAAGATTTGGGCTTTTGGTATTTAAATTGTTTTAGCACTGCATACCACATGTGAATTTTTTGATTGCTACTTCATAACTTTTCACCTCTGGCCATACCTTTGCATCAAAGGTGTGAACTTCAAGCCACTTCTCATCTGTATCAGTCTAAAGAAGATGCTGAGTATTCTTAGAACTCTCTTGAATTGTAATTTCCCCAACTAACTTTTTTGGAGGCACTTCAATGTCCGGTCGTCTTTTCATTATATTTTTCTTTCATGCAATTCTTTTAAAAGCTGTATCATTTCAGCTTGTTGTTTTATCTTCTTATGACCATTTCGATTAATCGCTGCAAGTTCACATGCAATTCCAATGGCAAAGAAAAACAATAAACTTTCTAACATATAAAATCCTCCACATACATTGTCTATTAGATAGCTTGGCGTAACCGTTCCTCTTGTAAAACCTGTATTTTTTTATTTTATCTCTATATAAATGAAGATGATTTAACTCTAATCTTGAAAAGTCTAACAACTCTTCTACAAGATGAATGAGACGATTCGTTTCATTTGAAATGAATCGTCTCATTCATCAAGCATTTGATCTTATAGCATAAAGGTGATTCCATTAGGAATCTATAGTCATTCTTGTTCTTCACTATATATTGGCACAAGAGCCTTTTAAGATACTAGAGATGATAATTAATTTTCTTGCTGTTGCTCTTTTATTTTAATCTTCGCGTCTTTATAGAATCTTAGTTTTCCTTCATTATAATCTTTAGTATATTGATTGAACTTTGCTTTTTCTTCTAGTGTTTCTTTATTCAATGTATTGACAGCTTTAACTTTCTCACTAATCTCTTTTAGATTTATTTCTTTATCTTTTAACTTTTCATAAAGTTCTTTTTCAGTTATTAATGATTCTTTGCAGATTTTATCCATTTTTTGAAAAACTTCATAACGATTTTTGTAAACTTCTTCTACTTTTTTCGCTTGCTTTTGTAATTTTTTGTCCTCGATTTTATCTATATAATTATGAACCGATATTGTTTCTTTTTGGGCTCTTTCTAGTACATCTTTTTCACTTTTCAACACTTTTTCACGTTCTACTACATTTGTAATAGCCTGTTCTATTTTTGGTATTACTGCCTCGTTATGCTCTTTTCCTTCCTGTACAATTTGATCGTACAATTCCTGCCCTTTTGTTTCTAACTGCTCTAATTTGTTTACATTATCAAATAAAGTTTTTTCTTGATTTGCTGCGTTTTCAAAAGCAACATATAACTCTTCCTCTGGTTGTGCTCCCAGACATCCTCCAAGTAATCCAATTGATAAAATTCCAATTAACGCCACTTTTCTATAAGTCAATGTCAATTCCTCCTATGTTAAATACGTTTATCATGCATAAAGTTCAATGGGAAATGATCATCTTCATGATATGCCTCAAATTCATACCCTTTTTCTTTTAAACCTTTAATAATAGCAGGTACTGCAGCAACGGACTGTGGATGAATGTCGTGCATCAAAATAACTTCTTTTGGATCTGTCGCACCAGCCAGTACATTTTGAACAATTTTCGCTTTCGCAGTATCAATTGGTATATTATTATATTCCCAATCTAATGAATCAATTGTCCAATCCCATACTCTAAGACCATCTTCTACAACTTTATTACGAAGTTCTTCGTGTAATCCTGGCATGGAACCATATGGTGGACGTGTTAGTTTTGGAGCATGTCCAAGAATACTAGCAATTAAACTTTGATCCTCTTTCATTTCATCTACATAGCCACCTTGAGTATACAGTTTCTTATAATCGTGCGTCATACTATGCATTCCAACATAATGCCCTTCCGCTTCTTCTCGTTTTACTAAATCAGGATAAGATTTTACATTTTGACCAATTAGAAAGAATGTTGCTTTTGCATCATTTTCCTTTAATATGTCTAGTAACTGTGCCGTATACTTTCCTGGACCGTCATCAAAAGTAAGATAAGCCACTTTTCTCTCTTGACCATTAAGGCGAACTGGTACGGCTTTCTTTATTTCAGTTTCGGGTTGAGTGCTTACTAGCTGCACTGGGTTTTCTTGCTTAGCTACAGCTGTAGCTGATGAAGTAATAGATTGAAACATAAAGTAGCCAATTGCAATGGCAACAATTGTAATTACTATGCGCTTTATATTTGTGATATTTCTCATGATAGAAGTCCTTCCCTCTTAAATCTTTATATAATATTTTATTTATAAAGTTTTCGTTTATTTTATTACAACCCCCAACAACAAATATTGGGAAGATAACAATGTACCCATTCTTCACAATAGCCCATTTAACTTCTGTTCTTGAAGAGTATCTATTAATTTGATAATTAAGCTTGTTCACAAATGTCAACTGCTCTTTTTTAATTTCTGGATCTATTATAACGATTGCTGTTGGTCACATCTTTTGTATTTAACTAATAATATTTCTTTCTTTTAACAGATATGATATCGATTCCAGTTATGTTTTAGTTTGAAGTTCTTTGGTAATTCAAGAAGATTGGATAAACAGTTCATCCAATCTTCTTGAAAGAATATGGTAGTACAATTTCATAGTTTTATCGCTTTATCCAAAACGAGTCACAATCCTTTTGTCTGTCTCTATTTATATGAAACTCTTTATAATTTCAACCCTATGTTAACAACTGTAATAACGTCTGTTTATTCCTTTATATGTTTCCCAAGTTATAAATAATTGCAATAGATGTTATCTAACAAAATGTTAGCCAATAATATGCGATAACATTTTAATTTCTTTGTCCATCGCTTTAATATATGAAAAAACACACAAATTTCACTCTTAATTAGAGTTTTATTCCAAAAGCTTTAATTACTTACAATTCTTTTTGCAAATGCTTCTTCTATGGAAACATATTTGTGGCCAAGTTCCTTTGCAACCACTTCACATGTGATTTCACCGTTCAACGTGTTTACTCCAAGTTTTAAAGCATCGTTTTCAAATATTGCTGTTTGTACACCCTTGTTAGCAATTTGTAGTGCGTAAGGAATTGTTACATTTGTTAAAGCGAAAGTGGATGTTCTAGGAACTGCTCCTGGCATGTTCGCAACGGAATAATGAAGCACTTCATATTTTTCAAATGTCGGATTATCATGTGTTGTTACATGGTCACATGTTTCCACAGCTCCACCTTGGTCGATCGCTACATCCACGATTACAGAGCCAGGCTTCATTCTTTGTACCATTTCTTCGGTGACAAGCTTAGGAGCTTTAGCACCAGGAATCAATACGGCGCTAATTAATAGATCTGCTTGTTTTACTGCTTCCGCGATGTTGAACCGATTAGACATCAACGTCTTGATTTGAGTACCGAAAATGTCATCTAGTTGTCGTAGACGGTCTGCATTTAAATCAATGATTGTTACGTCAGCGCCAAGACCAATGGCCATTTTCGCAGCGTTTGTACCGACGATACCTCCACCGATGATAGAAATTTTACCACGATTTACACCAGGTACTCCTGCAAGAAGAATACCTTGACCACCGTTTGACTTTTGTAGAAATTGTGCTCCTATTTGTACAGACATGCGTCCAGCTACCTCACTCATCGGTGTAAGAAGAGGTCGGGTATGGTTTACTTCTACTGTTTCGTATGCGATGGCGGTAACTCTTTTATCTTTAAGGGCCTGAGCCAAATTAGATTCGGCAGCTAAATGTAAGTATGTGAATAAAATTAAGTTTGGGCGAAAGTGAATATATTCACTTTCGAGAGGCTCTTTTACTTTCATAATCATTTCTGACTGATTCCATACTTCTGCAGCACTTTCAACAATTTCAGCACCAGCATATACAAAGTCTACATTTCTAAAGCCACTACCAACACCTGCATTTGTTTCAACTAATACCTTATGGCCAGCTGTCACTAATGGAATAACTCCTGCAGGTGTAAGTGCGACACGATTTTCATTATTTTTCATTTCCTTTGGTACACCAATAATCATAAAATTTCCTCCCGTTACCTAATCTTTCAGCTACCATATTTTAAGTATAGAGTATTGAAAATGTCTTTTCATTGTTGAGAAAAAACAAAAAAACAGCATCCTTTTGTGGAATTCCACAAAAGGATGCTGTTACATAATTTTTTTCAACTTGAGATCCAAGTACAGAAGCATTTTTTGATTTGGATCTTTTAAATCAATCTCACTAATTTCATAAATACGCTTAAGTCTATAGCTAAGTGTATTAGCATGAATATTCAATGCCTTGGCTACCTCGCCAACATTGCTATCTTTATTTAAGTAGGTTTCCAACGTTTCAATAAGATTGCAATTATACTTTTGGTCATATTCATCTAGCTTTTGCAACGCCTGATTTTCATACTCTTCATCTTTTCTTTGCTCAAGTAGAAGATCGATTAATTGATAGATCCCTAAGTTTTGGTAGCTGTGAATATTAGTTGTGTCAGAAGGGAATTTTTCTTTTATGGATAAAACCGTTAGCGTTTCTTTGTAAGCTTTACTGATTTTTTGGTAATCACTATATACGCTGCTAAATGCCGGCTTGATAGATTTGATGCCATATCGCTTTTCCATATTGTGTACAAACGTTTCGATGAAATTGTTGATTTCATGAAAAGGGCGCTTCACATTATCCAATGAAGTAAGAAGAATCAATTGATTACGATCAATTGTATAAAGTAAAACTTTCAAGTGTTGACTTGTTTTTAGCAAATAAGAAATTTGTTTTTCTTTTTCATTCGTAATTCCTTGTTCAAAATGGAATACAGAGACAGTAAATAAGGATGCTGGAGTTATTTGGAGCTGATAGAAATTCTCCATAACTTCTGCGTTTACCTGCATATGATTAGTTAGCAATTTCCAAAAAAACTCTTGCGATCGTTCTTCTTTTTGATTTTTTCGGGCTTGAAGTTGCAACAGCTTACTTTTTACGACCTCTGCGTATTTTTTTAGCAAGAGACAATCTTGTTCAGTTAAAGATTTTTCAATTTCTAAAGCCCAAATGAATCCTAAAACGTCTTCTTTGTTCCAAATAGATATCGCGACTCTATCACCGAGACTAATATCATCAATTTTTTTCACACGAATAGGATCCCGATTTTTTAATAAATCGGGAATAATCCCCTCTTTCCACAGGTTATTAATTACTTTTTCAGGTACGCGACGCCCCATAATAGTACCAATTCTCGCTGGGTCTGTCCTTTCATCATGGGTACTATATGCGAGAAGGCGATGATTTACATCCTCAATAGTAATCGGGCATTGTAAAATCTCACTAACTATATCAGCAAATTCATCCAAACTATCGAAGGTAACTCTAAAAGAATCATTTTTCATATATGTCAAGGTTCCTCCATCCTAAGTTAATATAAATTCTCGTATTCACTGTAAGAAAAATATCCTTCGTATAAATTAACAAAATGATAAAATAAATAACCGGATCCTTAACGCATAGGAAACTGATTATAGCAACGCTGGTACTGGTCCATACAGTGAAGTATCTTACATCAAAAATTAAACAACTTTATTATTACTTTACAGCTCGATATTAGTTACTTACCTCATGTTTATAATCTTTCCATCCTGCTCAATTTGGACATCATTTGAAGTAGATTGTAAATACTGTAGCATATTTTGTTTCTCCTGTCCTTGGGTAGGAGTGATTTGATTATTACGAATAATATACGGATTAAATGACATTTTTACATTTTTCTCTTTAAATTTCATTTTTAACACTCCTGTTTCTGCACCATGATTTTTCACATGATCAGGAAACAAGAACTTCCCTAGAGAATATGTAACAGGAACCTTATTATAATATTCAAATCCCTGCACTAATGTAAGGAAGACCTATCTCTTCTGCATGAGAAATCGTATCCATTAAACCACCTTGCCAGTAATCTTTTGTACGTTTAGACACAAATCACCTTTTTGCTGTACGCCAAGAGACATTTTTTCAGAAAATCTTATGTTTATAAACAGAGGATAAAAACCCAATAATTCCAACCTTTTCCAGCTATAATCATGTTCATAAGCGTGTAAATAATTCAATGTTCAGTTAATCGGCTTTTTTTATCCTTCTGAACATATAATCCTTCCCTAAGAACGCTGTCATAGTAAGAATTTATAGTCCTTAGCGTACAATTTTCCCTGAATGATATAGTGACCTCTATTAATCACACTGAAAAATGACGCAGAATACATATTCTGCGTCATTTCATGTAAGCACTTCAATGTATAAGGGGATCTTACACTCACATTAAAACACTAAGTTTTTGAAAAGTAAATCACAAAATTTCATCTGTAACCTTTTGTAATCTTAATATAAAGCATAAATGTAAAAATGTATCACCCCATATCTATCAACTTAAGAATTTTATAACGACCCAAAACAAAAAAATTGATATTTTCACCTGGAGATATCAATTTTCTCATTTTTGGGTATTTGCTTTTCTTAGCTTGATGGGCATGTAGAGTGACCCAAAATAAGAATTAAAAGGCGTGCATCTAAATATTCTCAATTTTATTTCATCAAGTAAAGTAATATTTTATCGGAATATTCTTACCTTTATCGAAATCATATACGTTATAATGCATATGAAGTGCTATATTTTCCAAAATTTACAAAGATGGAGGTTAGATTGATGTCTTCAAAAAATGAGCAGAGACCTATTTTAGCGTCAGAAACGCAATTAACTTCTTCTACTTTTAAGCATGAAGCATATGATATTTACAAAGAATTACGTGCATTTCATCCTGTTTACCCCTTATCTTTGGGAGAAAAGGATCAAAGTTGGCTTATAACGAGATATGATGACGCCATGTCGCTATTAAAAGATCCAAGATTATTGAAAAATATTGAAAATGTGTTTAGCAAAACAGAAGAAGTTAAAACACCCATTTCGTTAGAAAATAGGGAACTCTTAAGAAAGCATATGCTAAATTCAGATCCTCCTGATCATAGCCGCCTACGATCACTTGTGCAAAAAGCATTTACTCCTCAGACAATTTTACAACTTGAAGATCGAATCCAACATGTCGCTGATACATTATTAAATCAATTAGAACATAATCATTCTATGAATCTTATAGACGATTATGCTTTTCCTTTGCCCATTATGGTAATTAGTGAAATGCTGGGGATTCCTTTTGAAGACCAATCGAAATTTAGGGTTTGGTCACAATCGATTATTGATACCCCACATACACTAGAAGATGTACAGGAAAACAATCAAAAATTAGGGGAATTCGCTGAATATATACAGTATTTAGTTAACGAAAAAAGGAAATACCCTGCAGATGATTTAATCAGTGCACTCATAAAGGCTGAAAGCGAAGGAACGAAATTAAATGCACAAGAATTATACTCAACAATTACGTTGCTTATCGTTGCTGGACATGAGACGACTGTAAATTTAATTACAAATATGACGTTAGCATTACTTGAGCACCCCGTTCAATTGCAAAAACTCTGTCAAAATCCTAATTTAATCGATTCAGCAATTGAGGAGACGTTACGATTTTACAGTCCTGTTGAACTAACCACTCTACGTTGGACAGCAGAACCATTTACACTGCACGGTCAAAATATTAAACCAAAAGATAGGATTATTATTTCATTAGCATCTTCTAACCGTGACGAAAATTTTTTTCCAAATGCTGATGTATTTGACATTTCAAGAGAGAAGAATCGTCATATTGCCTTTGGTCATGGTAGTCATTTTTGTCTTGGGGCACCACTTGCTCGCTTAGAGGCAAAGATTGCTATTCCTACGTTATTACATCGTATGCCAAATATACAGATGCAAGGTGGAAAAGAACAAGTAAAGTGGAAAGGTAGCTATCTAATGAGGTCATTAGAAGAATTACCTTTACGATTTTAGTATCTATATTATTCACTAGATAGAAGAAGGAACTCGAGAATAGAGTCTATACTCGAGTTCCTTTTTGATGCGATAAACGCTCAAACTTTATAAAATAAATAGATATTCTAAATCCGTAATTATTTTTTTCCTTCATTTTGATTGAATAGGAAATACGCTGCTAAAAATACTGCAGGTATGTTAATTACAAGTGCAACATTATTTAAAAAATCAGTTGTTTGTGAAAACACAATAATCAATGATGTTACTGCGACAAATAATGGAAGTACCTTATTTGCGTTTGTGACAAGCTGTTGCTCGTGAAAGTGTCTTAGTATGAAATAAATACCTATTAAGATTGGTGCAGTAAGGAGTACTCCTAAATATCCCCATGCATCTTCAATAAACCAAGGGAAAAAGCGCATACGTGAAGTAAAGATAAAAAGATTTAGTATGATAGTTCCTACTAATAGGCTATTTAATATAATGACTTTCTTGTTTTTCTCCATTTTAATTACTCCTTAGTTAATTCGTGAAAACGATTCATGACTTCTTCCTCTTCAAATGTGCTATACCAACGATACTCACTATCATCTAAAATACGAAAATGCTGACTAATCGCATTTTGTTGTACTCGAAACTTTCCTTTTTTCGCAATCTCATTCCAAAACATTTTTCCACCTAATGTTTTTACTTTTGGCGTATTCATACCATCGTGAGCTAGTGTTTCAATTACTTCAAAAGGCTCTTCTCCTAAAATATGTTTTAAGATTTGACTATCCTTAAATAAAGCACAAACTACGACTGCATTCGTCCAACCAATGGATGTTCTTTCTTTTTCAACTTGAACCAGTGTCTTTTTAGAAATCCCTAGTACAGTAGCCATTTTCTCTTGAGAATATCCCCTTTCAAGACGAATCAGTCGAACATTCTTAGAAATCAAATCAATTACAGTTTCTCTATTCAAATAACATCACCTTCATGGGTTAGTGTTTATTTCTACTAATAGTGTAATATTACACTATTAGTTACCTTTTGTAAAGTGGAAGTATATTAGGAAATATTTACATTGTTGATAGTTGTTTATGCCTCAAAGACTCTCAATAACACTTATCAAAAATACATATAAAAAGAGGGATAAAAATGGTCTATGGATACGCTCGTGTAAGTGCACAAGGTCAAAATCTAGATACACAAATTGAACAGCGCATGAAATATGGAGTAGATGAAATTATTTTTGCTTTTCCACACTGATCACGTCCTTTTTAGAGTACTAGTATCAGTGTGTCCAAGTTTTATAGCTTTCTTGCACCAGAACCATCACAACAAAAGGAGCTAAACTTTATATCTTAGCTCCTCTTATTTGCAAACTATTTAATTATAAAGGATACAATCCCTAAAATAATACACAGAATTCCGCTCAATAATTGTCCTATTCCAGAAGCTTGTCCAAGAATTAATAAATTAAAAAGATTTTTTCTTTTCTGGGTTTTCCCCACAAAAGCATCATCCGTTTTCATTCTATATATACCCCAAGATACTAAGACTACTCCTAAAAGTATAAATAATAGTTTTAAAATCATAATATATTTACCTCAATTCATTGTTTGTATTTTTCTATACTGTTTACATCTTTCTGGTCAATTATATTTGTATACTACTATTAGTCAGATTCCTCGAATATAAAAACTTCTTCAATTGATAGGTTAAAAACCATAGATATTTTATATGCTAGTAAAACAGATGGATTATATTGTTGTTTTTCTAACGAAATAATCGTTCTTGAGGATACAAATACTCTATCAGCTAATTCTTGTTGGGTTATTCCATATTTTAAACGCAACTCTTTTATCCTATTTTTCATAGAAATCACCTATTTAAAGAAAATAATTATAATATTTTTTAGCTAACATTTTAGTAATTAGACAACATATCATTATAAGAAATAGCCCGGAATTTGTTGGAATTATAACCCATTTTGAAATGAACATCATAAGAATAATTATAATCATTAGAATTCTTATGGTGAATTGTGCAACTTTCCCTTCTATTAAATCATCCCTTTCATCATATTCCTTTGATAGCTCTTTTTCTAACTGTTTGTGATTAGATTTGTATTTAGTTTGAGAAACTAACGAGAAAATTAAAAGTATTACTCCTGTAAATATCTTTAAATTCCCCCAATAAAAACCTTCACTAAAATTAGCTGCAGTGTAATCAAAAAATATTTCAAAAAAACCCATTGCAATTATTGCAAACGAACATAAATAAAGCTCTTTAAATCTATTTTTCAAACAACTCACTCCTAACACAGCTCTACATGAAGTTTACTTCACGTGAAGTGAACTTCATGTTACACTGCCTTGAAGAGAATGTCTAGTATTAATTTGTTTTAGAATCCCGATAATACGAAATTTAGTTTCACTAATAATAATCATGTTTCAATTCCATTTATTTATCCATATCCGTATAAATTGCTCTAGAAGTTGCGCTTAACAGTGACTTTACGATCATGTTTTTCACGTTTTGGGAGCGTTATAAGGTTCTTAAGTTGATGAGCATGGGCGCTACCCCTCCTATATTAAGGTTACAAAAGGTTACAGATGAAATTCTGCGATTTACTTTTCAAAATCTTGGTGTTTTAATGTGAGTGTAAGGTCCCCTTCCTTACCCCCTTTGAAGTACTTACATGAAATGACGTAGAATATATAATCTGCGTCATTTTTTAGTGGGGTTAATAGAAAAAGAGATAAATATAGGAAGGCTAACGATAAAAAAATGATGAAGAACCTGATAGGTTTAAAGACTACCTTTTAGAAAACGGGAAACGACTATAAAAGACTATATAAGAAATATGACTAGTTTTGAAAAATGGCTAAAATCTGAAGGAAGTAGTTTAAAATAATTAACTCTCTATAATGCGCGGGAATTCAGTGAACATTCGAAAAGTTCATAAATAAACATGGGGGTGACTGGCGGATGCCTGAACCATTAAAGAAAAATAGTCGCTATATGGTTGGATTGGACAGTCTAAGGGGCCTAGCCATACTAGGTGTTATTTTATATCATATTAATTTTAATTGGATGCCCGGAGGATTCTTAGGTGTCACTGTATTTTTTGTACTTTCGGGTTATCTAATTACAGATATTTTGTCCATAGAGTGGAAGCGAAACAAGAGGATTGACTTGAAAAATTTCTGGCTCCGTAGGGCAAGGAGATTACTTCCTGGAATGCTTGTCATGCTTATCATTGTATCAGCGTGGATTACAATTTTTCATAGTTCTTTGTTAGGAAAAATGCGAGGGGATTCAATAGCAGCTTTATTGTATTTCAGTAATTGGTGGTATATTTATCATAAATTATCATACTTCGAAAGTTTTAATCAACTCTCTCCATTAAATCATTTTTGGTCGTTAGCTGTTGAAGAACAGTTCTATGTAATTTGGCCATTTATCATTAGTCTTGCATTTTACTACATAAAAAAGA
Organism: Bacillus sp. AR13-1; assembly: GCF_008042285.1. Taxonomy (NCBI): domain Bacteria; kingdom Bacillati; phylum Bacillota; class Bacilli; order Caryophanales; family Bacillaceae; genus Bacillus; species Bacillus sp. AR13-1. The sequence goes on along the minus strand of NZ_QNUA01000014.1, from coordinate 116,248 downwards.
AATCACGTATTATTTTATTCATCATTTTAGGGGCCATTGCCTCTGCATTAGCAATGGCAGTTCTGTATGAACCAGGAGTTGACCCAAGCAGAATTTATTATGGCACTGATACGAGAGTTTTTTCTTTATTGATAGGAGCTGCACTTGCCTTAATTTGGCCGAGCAGTAGGCTTGCAAATAAAATTATTCCACAAGCACGTCTCATTCTTGACGTAGTTGGAGGCATTTCTCTTATCATTATTCTACTTATGTTTCGGAAAACGAATCAATATGATCCATTTTTATACCGTGGGGGAATGGTGCTGTTATCGCTTGCTACTGCTTTGTTAGTTGCTAACCTCGCTCATCCGGCTAGCAGAATCGTACAATTTTTGAAATTTAGACCACTGCGTTGGATGGGAGTACGGTCATATGGGATATACCTTTGGCATTATCCGATTATTACGTTGACGACTCCGAAGGTAAATGCTGGAGAGTTTTCGCTTACAAGAGCAATTCTTCAATTTCTTCTTATTATAATTGTTGCACAAATCTCATGGAAGTTTATCGAAAATCCAATACGGCAAGGGACATTGAAGAATATTCACTCTAAGGATTTTGAAATAAAAAACTTAGCGTTTGGGGCTAAAATAGCTTTAGTATGTGCGTTATCAATTTCTACAATCGCTATTTTGGGATTATCAACAGCTAGTAAAGCAAAGGATAATCTTCAAAAAGATAAGATGGAAGCAGTACAAACGGAGCAAAATGAAAATCCAAAACATCCTGTAACGGTTAAGGAAGAAACAGCTGAGGAACCAACTCAAAATAAAGAACAACAAGAAGCTACTGCTCAGGCTAAAGATTCTCAAATAGTTACAGCTGTAGGTGATTCAATTATGATTGATATCACTCCGTATTTGAAAAACACATTTCCTAATATTAAGATTGATGCGAAAATTGGCCGGCAGCTGTCTCAAGCAATTCCTGCGGTGGAACAGCTAAAGAATGAGGAAGATTTAGGGGATTATGTCATAATTGGATTAGGTACAAATGGTGCTTTTACTAAGGAACAGCTAGTCTCATTAATAAAAGTGATTGGGAATGAACATAAAATTGTACTAATCAATACGAGGGTACCACGTCCATGGGAATCATTAGTAAATGAAAAATTAAAAGAAGTAGCATCTGAATACCAAAATGTGACGCTAATCGATTGGTATTCAGAAAGTGATGGAAATAAGGCATACTTTGCGCCAGATGGAGTACATTTAACGAAAACAGGTGCAGAAGCATATGCGTCACTTGTTGCAAAAGAAATAAATCAAGTGAATCAATAATTTAATTCGCTTCAGAATACGATTCTATCCATTAAAATTACAAATTGTTATTCTAAGTAGAATCATTTGTAATCAAAAAGAACTTGTAGATCCGCTACAAGTTCTTTTTTGACTTATATTTAATAACGGTGGGTAACCAGATAACACATCTCAAATACAATGAACGGGGGTACATTTATCTCGGCGTTTGGATTAAACCTATAGTGAACTACTCGCCACTTAGCAAAGCTTGAAGTGGAAGCTTCTCAGTTCCACGACGAAAGTAACCTTTGCGTTACTTCGGGGTGTTCCATCCCTAGACGTCCAACGCTTGGACGCTCTTTTGGTACGGTTGTTATTTTACGCAGGAACCGAATGGCTTGGCTTTCGCACTCTATTTTCTTCCTGCAACCTCATATATCAAGTTATCAAAGAACTTCATATAGCTAGTTTATCAAAAGTTTTTGGCTATACCAAACCGAAATTCATCTCCCACCTACCGTTGTGCTATCGCCCTTCACACGCTTGAGAAAGGAGAATTCTTTCGGTAAATCCCTTAAATTTGCGCATTAAAAAAGTTAAAGTAGATAAATTTTCACAAAAATATCTTTCATCGTACAACAAAATATCTCAATAATCTCATTAAACAAAGATTATCGGCATGTGAAGCGCTGTTTTTCTCGCTCCTTAGGATTTCAAAGTCTTCGTCATACCTCATGTACGATATAAGGGATAGAAACGCTTCATGCCATATACGCCGAAAAGACGAAGTCTTCAATCAGATTCCGTCTTTTCGGCGTATAACGAATATCTCTATATGTAAAAAAACTTTGCTATAGAACCTTTTTTCACTTGTATACATTTTCCCAATCGATTTGGGTTAAGTTATTTCTAGAAGGAATGTAGTAATTTCAATGAGTATATTTTATATTACTCTTATTGGATTTTTCAATATGAATTTTTGAAATGTATTATATAGTTTATTTCTGAAGGGAAGGGGATTATCAATTGAAACAACATGAAAAAATCCCTAGTTATCCTATGAAATCTTTGAAAGACCTTATTCAATTGTTAAAGAAATCTAAAGATTTCAATGAATTTAAAATCCATTCAGATAAATCACCTATTGTGGTCTCATATTTTCGGACATTAATTGATGTAAATATGTTACAAGAAGATGTTTTACCGTACATAAAAGAAAAACCTTTCGATTCACTACAAGATATTCAAGCTGTTTTACCAATCGGAATTTCAAAAATAACAAAACAAATAGCAGACATCCAGAATGATATTTTAAACGGGTATATACTAATTCAAATGGATAGAGATGTGTCAAGCGGATTGTTAATCAATATATCCAAAAAAGAAGGAAGGGATATTACAACAGCCGAAATTGAATATAATATTGTAGGCCCACAAATCGCATTTGTTGAAGATTTAGATACAAATTTGAATTTGCTGCGCAGAAAGCTTCCAACGCCGTTTCTCCAAGTAGAAGAATTGAGAGTAGGAGATTTATCTAATACCTCTGTGGCCGTTGTATTTATTGAAGGAATCGCAAACAATCAAAATGTAGAGGAAATCATAAAACGTGTAAGTAAAATAAAAATAGACCACATTCTTGATAGTACTTATTTAACCCAACTGCTTGTTGATAATCCAAGTTCTATTTTTCCACACTTCCTTAATACAGAACGTCCAGATCGTGTAGCTGCTGTTTTGGCTGAAGGAAAGATTGCACTATTTGTAGATGGCTCACCTTTTGCTATTACACTCCCTACGACATTGATTGAATTTTTCACTTCAACAGAAGACTATACGATGCCTTGGGTTTTAGCTTCTTTCTTTCGGTTGTTAAGAATTTTTGCTTTTATATTTTCCGTTTTAACTACGCCCTTATATGTTGCGATATTAACATATCATTACGAGCTTATTCCGAAAGAACTTCTTGAAACATTGGTGATTTCTAGAAGTAAGATACCTTTCCCTCCGGTAATCGAAGCATTTTTTTTAGAAATAACTATTGAATTACTGAGAGAAGCAGGGACACGCTTACCAACTAAAGTGGGATTAACCGTAGGTATAGTAGGTGGTATTGTAATTGGACAAGCATCAGTAGAAGCCAGTCTCACAAGTAACGTGCTTATCATTATTGTTGCTCTTTCAGCACTAACATCATTTACAACTCCAATTTATAAAATTGGTATTACAATTCGAGTAATCCGCTTTCCCTTTATAGTAGCAGCACAACTACTGGGGTTACTAGGGATTGTTATAGCAAGCTCTTTTCTTCTAACGCATTTATTACGTACAAAATCGTTAAAACGTCCTTATTTATTCCCGTTTTATCCAACAAGACTGACAGATTGGAAAGACAGTATTATTCGTATGCCAATCTCATCAATGTTTCAGCGACCTTTGTTTTCAAGAACCAAACAGCGCATTCGGTTTAATCCTGAAAACGAAAAGAAAAATAAAATTTCATCACGAAATGACTTTGATGATTGAACAAAACATGGAGGAGCGTTATGAAAAACATTCCAATTGAGTATAAAGTCTCCCCATTTGTTGTGTTTTTTTTAATTTGTACTATGCAAATGGGAGTCGGCATGCTCGGTTTTGAAAGAATTAGTGCAAAGTTAGTAGGAAACGATGCATGGATTAGTACTCTGTTTTTTGGCTTGTCTGTTAACGTCATAATTTGGATTATATATCAAATTTTGAATCGAGGTAATAGTGACATCATCACAATCCAAAAGAATGTCTTTGGAAAATGGATTGGTGGAGTATTCAACCTCATTTTTTTAGTATATCTGTTAATGTTGGGTGCAACAACATTACACACCTATATTGAGGTAGTACATGTCTGGATGTTTCCTTCTATGTCAACGTGGTTTCTTTCAGGGGTTTTTTTGATTTTATGTTACTACATTGTAACAGGAGGATTCCGTGTAGTTGCAGGTATTGGTTTCTTTGGAATTGTCATTCCAAGTATACTGTTTTTTACATTTTTCTATCCTTTGCAATATGCAGATTTTCGAAATCTATTTCCAATGTGGCAGCATTCAGTTCAAGAAATTATTAAGGGAATGAAAGGAACTATGTTCAGCTATCTAGGATTTGAAATGTTATTGATGTATTATCCCTTTATTAAAAATGCGCGAACCTCTCAGAGATATGCGCACTACGGGAATTTAGTAACCACTGTCACATACACGTACCTTATGATTTTATCACTCACATTTTTTAGTGAAAAACAACTTTCCAGTGCTATATGGGCATATTTGAGTATGACCAAAATCATCCAACTTCCTTTTATAGAGCGATTTGAGTACATTATAATCTCTGTCTGGGCATTTTTTATATTACCAAATATATCCATGACATTATGGGGAGTAAGCCGTGGCATAAAAGAGACATTGAGGATAAAACAAAAATATGTTTTGCCGTTTCTTATCCTATTTATCTTCATTCTAACATTTTTCTTAAATAATCGTAATCAAATAAATGTATTAAACACTTGGGTAGGCCAAGCTGGATTTATTTACATATATATGTACCTTCCTATATTGTGGATTATCCAAACCATTCAAATAAAATTAAGGAGATAAAGATGAAACAGTGGTTATTTTTTCTCATATTAAGTGTCCTCTTAGCAGGGTGTGCTAAAACCAAAATTGTAGATGACATAGGTTTAGTTCAAGTCGTTGCATATGATATAGAGGATGAGAATAAACTACAGGGAACATTTGCGGTTTCGGCATATAAAGATAGTGGAGAAGGCCAAACAAAAATTTATTCAGCGTCAGGGAAAACTAGTAAAGAAGTACTTGCAAGAGCATCTGAAAAATCCTCTGGTCCTCTAGAATTAGGTCAATTACGCATGATTATATTTGATAAAAAATTAGCTAAAAAGGGGATGAAAGAAATTTTAGAAACCGCGAACAGAATTCCAAATATAGGGAATTCTGTTTATTTAGCGATTACAAATGAAAAAGGAGAATCACTTTTAAAAGGAACTTACTCTAAAGAAAAAGGAGTTTCTACCTATTTATCTTCCTTAATTGAGCAAAATATTAAGAATGGAGTACAGCCAAAAACAAATCTTTATTTATTTTTAAATCAACTTTATGATGATGCGAGAGATTCATATTTGCCACTAATTTCCAAAAAAGAAAATTCACTAGAGGTAAATGGTGTGGTTTTATTCAAAAGGTATAGTATGGTTGATACGCTCTCATCTAAAGATTTGTTTATATTCAAGGTGTTGACCGATAAATTTCAACATGGAACGTACCAATTCCACCTTCCTGGTTTTTCTGATAATTATGCCACAATAGAAAATATTAGAGCAGGAACAAAATATAAAATGAAGGGAAATAGCCGGAATCCATTCATAGATGCACATATTCAAGTGACAGGTGAAATTCAAGAAATTACAAAAACAAAAAGCTTGGATAATGCCAAAGAAATACGAAAGCTGGAAAAAATAATGGAAAATGAAATAGAACAAAAGGCAACTAAATTAATAAAAAGATTTATCAATAAGGGTACAGATCCTATAGGTCTTAGAAAATTTGGTAGGACTCAAACAAGAAAGTGGAACGATAAAGAGTGGGAAAACTCCTATAAGCATTTACGTTTTCATGTAACTGCGGATGTGAAAATTACCCAATCTGGTGTGACGGAATAAAAAAGTCAATCAGATAAGGTATGAAAGCTGTTAATAAATGAAACCAGGTGTTATGGGATGAACAGAGGAAAGCATCTTATGAAAAGTTGAAATACTTGGGTTCTGTTGCAAAGTTTTCTAAACCACGTTACATTTTAGAAAATATGAGTAAGAGCACGATAAGATGACCTGTTTTATTGTAACTTTAAAAATAGACCATTATTCAAACACAAGTGTTATTTAAATTTTAAACTTTATCAATCTTTATTATTAATTATCAAACTTTGTTATAAATGATCACTCTTTTTTACAAAGCTACAACATCCACAGTTATAGGAGAATTTAGAGTGGATTACCTATGATGTAAACTTTTTTCAAAACGCTTCGTAAGAAACAAAAAAAGCTTGTGATTATTAATCAAGCAAGCTTTTTTATCGAACTTTAGTTAAAAGTTACACATTGTATGTTTTGGTAATACTTATGGTTTAACAGGTGAAGAATTAGTTAGAACATCTACTTCTGCTGCTGAAGCAAATCCATTCTTTCCATCTGTTACTTCCATTTTTACATATTTCGCAGTGACAGGATTAAATGTTGCCGTTTTCTTATCTTTATTATTTTCCCATGTTCCAGAAGATACTTTGTCATACTTAACGCCATCTACACTCGTATAAATATTGTAGGATAAAATACGGCCATTTTCCGACCAATCTTGCCTTGGTAGATATGCTACTTGATTAATCGTTTTCGTTTCACCGAGATCTAACGTTAAGTTGTATGGATATTGATTTTTTGTACTCCATTTACTATGCCAAATTGTGTTTGGATTGTCATCAATTGCATTACTAGCTGGATCCTGCCATGATTCCTCGCTGTTTGCACTTGCTTTCATTATTTTTTTAGACAATACAGCAAGTGGTTTAACAGGTTTAGCATCCGTCGCTTCCCATATAGGGGCAATTAATGTTGGATTATGTAAAGCTTCTACTTTTTGTCTCGTTTCTTGTGATGCTTTCAGCCCCCATTGATCAAAAAATGGAAGTAAATTTTGTTTCGCTACTTTTGATGTATTGTAAATAAATACTTGTATTTTATCTTCATCCGTTTTTGGAAGTTGATCTTCTGGTAACTCTCGATATAGTTTGTGAAGGTTCGGATAAAAATCTTCACCGTATGCTAGATTAAGTTGCCAAATCATTACAAGTTTCACAAATAAGTCATCAATATTTTTATAGTCTTTATCTGTTTGTTTTAAGTATGAAAAGGCTTTATCGTAATCACCTGATTTTTCTAAACGCGTCGGTTGATTCGGGAATAATTGCTTTTGTGCAGCTAAAGAATATAGATTAACAGTTACTTCCCCCATACCTCTAAAATCGCTCCACGTCCATGGGGATTGTTGCCTTGCATGTCCCGCCTCATGCATTTGTCCCCATCCAAATTTATTTACATCTAAAGCACTTTCAATTGCGTTACCAGCAGTAGTAAATACGGCTCCATCAAGAGAGGCATACATGCCCCAATCTGGTTTGTTAGGATTTTCTACAAAAGCCCACATGCGGCGAGTGGAACGATGTAAAGGATTTGGGTCTTTTTCAGATAACCCTGATATCTTATCTTGTGCTCGAATCATTTCATCATATTTTTTTAATAGAGGAACAGGATCTTGATCCACAATATATTTCTTGGCACTATCCTGCGTAACAGTAAGTACTGCTTTTTCTGATTTCAATTGTACCGCATGTGCATCTGGATACTTGTTCATCATCGCAATCCAGTCTTCTTTCGTATGCTTCCCTAGTTCAAAGAATGGAACAGGGCTTCCGCCTTGTGTTACTTTGACCTTAACGGTTCCTGTATCTTGAGAGTTATCAAATCCTAATAAACCACCATTTGGAGAGGAGATGGTATTAGAACCAGGAGATAGATTAACTTCCTTTCCCCATTGTTTATCATATTGATGCGTCCCAATAATCGCTCTAATCTTTTGTGTTCCCGATACTTCAATTGTAACTTGTTCATTCGGTTTTACATAGATTCCTGTTGGCATATAGTTTTTTTGCTGACCTCTTCGCTCTCTTTTTGCCTCACCTTCAAAACTTCCCGTACCTGGAAGTTCGAATTCCCTCTGTTCATATTGATTTTCAGTTTGTGCGGCAACCGTTTCGGCTTGAACTGTCAAGTTATTTGTTATAGTAGGTGTAAATATTGTAGTTGCCAAAATAGCAGATGTCGCAAGTACTTTCATCGGTTTTTGGAACATTAAATTATTCCTTTTCTTCATATAAATTACCCTTTACCTTCCGATTTTTCCATTAAAATACTTTATCTTTGCACCAAAACCAAAATCCCCAGGAACCTTTGCTACGAACAAAGGATTCTTGGGAATTTTATAGTTTGTTTTTCTAACTTTTTCTTAAAGAGATTTATCTTGATCAAATGTTATAAATTCCGCTTGTGCCGCTGTATTATAACCCATTTCTCCTGTATAGTTAAAAGTTACGTTTTTCACTAAGACTTTTTTACCATTGTCATCAAAACTTAAATATGCTGGTAATGGTATAGATGGTGTGTTTTTGAAAATAGTATATATGTCTTGTGAAGTTAGAGTAACTTCTTCGGTATGAACTACAGTTTGGTTATTAGTGTTTTTAACTATAGGCAATTTCAATTTTAAATCAGTTAAAGCCGCGTCAGTTTGGAATGACCCCGAAAATTTTGCTTTTCCGACCCTGGTAAAATAATTCGTTGTTCCGCCTACGGCAGCTTGTACTTCCTGTGCCTTAAATGTAACAGTCTCTTCATTAGTAACAGTATTTGTATCTGTATGTGAAAAATTAAATTCAGCACTAGCTTTAAATGATTGTTCAGCTTGTGCTACAAGAGCATTAACTTTAAAGTTAGTTGAAGACTCAAATCCTAATTTAAACCCATATTGGTTTGTCGCAGTAACAGTATCTACACGTTTCACTTGTTTTTCTGTTGTAAACTGTTTTTGTGTGATAGGTGTGTCATTTCTATAACTTAATAGCTCAATTTTACCCGCTTCTACTTCAGTAACTGTAGTTGGATTAACCGTAATATTTGTTCCGGTACTTGAAGCAGTCACCTTACTTAATTGATCTCTTAAACCATAATTAATGGCAGGAGTTTTTTCACCGTTAAAATTACCTTCTCCTTGTTCTACTTGTATCCTTTCATCATCTGCTATTTTAAATTTCTGACGTAATTCAGGTGAAGCTTCTATACCAGCGCGTAACCTTACGTATAAAGCATTTGATATGTTTTCTGAAGAGTAAGTACTACCTTGACCAAAATCATATTCTGAAGCTGCTACTGGTGCTGCATCTGCATGAGATGCAGTTGGGAAAGTAACAGCTCCTGTTCCTAGCATGCATGCAAGTGGAGCAACCATTAACAATTTTTTATATCGTTTCATTTTTTTCTCTCCTGTTAAAAATCCATTATTTTTCTGACTTTTCTGTCTTTTCATAACGTATCCCTCTTTTCAAAATAGAATAATAAACTATACATAATGCTATACTATAAAACTATTACCTAAGACCTTATATCAAAGATAAACAATAAAAATAGACTTTATTCTTTTATCTCATAGGATGCAAGAATCTTATGTCCATATTAAAACACTATATTTTTGCGAAGTAAATCATAAAATAGCGTCCGATATATCCGTTATATGATATATTAAGTTTATATGTTAATCAAAAAGTATACTAGGAACTATGTCATAAAATAACTCTTTCACAAATTGTAATAATTACAACCTAATATATCTATGTACAGAATAATTATTGTAACCTTTTTTATCTATTTAGAATGCTAAAAATGTTTTTAATATAATTTAATAGTATTTTCATACCATTCCCTTTTATTTAGATATGCAAAATTGCATGAAAATCAAAAGATACCCACTATTACATGATTTGTTTTTGATTGTGTGTTCTAGACTGACTTTTAACATTTTTATTTAATAGATAATAATTACATGTTTTATAAAAAAATCGACATTACAATATAAATAATTAGATGATGTCTATTACATACACATCTAATCCACATAAAGTATCGTTTTAGGATGAAAAAATGTGTCAAAAAGTTCGAGATAACATTTTGCAGTACTTCATAAACACATAGACCTTTTGAATCATTGTAAATTAGTATCCCAAAACCGATTATTTTGGGGACAATCAAATATCGAGAGGTTTTTGATGTTATTTTGTTGAAAAACTTCCCAATACAATAAAATGTAAATTTTCTCGTTTTGGGGGTATTTACATTTCTTAGCTTGATAGCGATGTGGTGGTATCCCCTTATGCGAATACTAAAGTCCATTTCAATTGAAATGGACTTTAAAACATTTTATCAGAAATCTTCTACTCTTTTTTTTTCATTACAAAATCTCTCGGATTCCCTCTAAGCTTGTAATACTTCATGTTAAGACGAATAGCAACTACAGAAATTATAAGAAATCCAATGATATAAGGAATCATGTAACCTACTCCATTTCTTATTGTTTAGCGAACTTATTCTGTAAATACTTCACATGTCTCTTTTCAATATCCTTATCCGTAATGTTTGCTCGCAATATAGTTTGATAGATATGCTGGACCTCTTCTTTTGTTAACTGAATGTCTGTATAAGATTCAATACATTTCTTCAGATTGCTATAATATAAGACATGTTTATCTTTAGAGTGAACATGTACCCTTTTTAGACTGCATTTTGGATGAAACGCAGCAATAGAGATACACGGCAGCTGTTGTTCCATCACCCATTCAATTGCTTTCGTATGTTTATAGTTTTGTCGAAATGGATTTTGAAAAGAGTGTTTCTTTCTAAAAATACCTTGTGTCCATCTTGCCGCCTTCTCATCTCCATAGATCCAGCCCTCGTAGTTCTTCGTCTCTATGACAAATACACCTGTTTCCGCGATAACAATATGGTCAATTTGCGTTGTATCACCATACTCCGTATGAACCGTCACATCATGTAACACATAATAGCTTTCAGGATTTAATTTACTTAATATACGTTTCACCAGTTTTTCTCCAGCTTTCCCTTTCCATTTAGGTACATGTTTTTTTAGAACAATATTCAATGGAATCAGAATCGCAATGAGAATTAATTCGAATATCAATACTTTCATAATAAAAACCTCCTTTTCACACTCTTGCGTTTTTGCGTATCAAACGATATACATACGTTTCTAATCCTAAAATAAAATATGAGATACATAAGCCTTTTATCACCATCTCTACAAATCCTAATGCTAAAGAAACAATGAGCCCACCCCGAAATTGAAAAGGTCTTGTCACCCTTCGATTCACTGGCTTTTCAATGACGCCAAAATTAGCCCAGGTAGGTAAACGCTTTTCCACATTCTTTACGGTACCCATTAATCCATATTTAAGCGACAGAATGAAACATCCAATTAGTAAATACACAATAGAAGAAAAATAGATAGATAGACCCATTACGATAATTGTAAGCAGCCAACCTATTAAAATAGAATTTCGCAAAACAATATATTCTCGATTTCTTTTCAAAACAAACATTCCTTTCAAAATAAATTAGGGTATTTTTAAATGGAAAATATTTACATTTAATTATAAGCATGATATGATACGTCTATATTAATTTACGAACTAGCCTAAAAAGGATTGTGATAGACATGTTAAAACTTATAGTAGATAATACGGTAACAGACCAAGAAACAGATTCAGCTTTTTCAAACCTTTTCACCTGCAAAGACTGTGTATACTATCTTTCAAAATCGGATTCTTGCAGTCTACAATTAGCAGCTGATTCAAATAATCCCCTTATCCCTTATGAGTGTGGGAATTTTGAGGAAACCTATGAAATCGGAACGGAAGATCCATTGAATTCACATATTCATCAACGACTTCGTGAAGAAAAAGCACAAATACTAGCTGAAAATTATCCAGCACAACCTTCTATTGATCCTATTCATAAAGAAGCATTATGGTATGGAACAGCAGATTATGGTTGTTGGATTGTAAATGATGCAAAGAAACGTTTTTCTCTTGCAGGACAGGTTCCTTTCGGTGATAATAATATGTCATCTAAAAAATACGCATCTCCTTTCCCTTTACATGATCATGGAGCAAAAGAAGGTATTAGGCACTATATGTGCTGGTATGTAAACGAAAAAGGAATAGGCGAATACCATCTACTTATTGGTGGTGTCATCATGAAAATTGCAGAAGGAGTTAAGAAACTTGGATTCAATTACTAATCACATCTACAAGAAAAGAATGTTAGAACATACGATATTATTTAGCCTGGTACATCTGGTACCAATCCTTATCTTTACCGGCATCATATACTTAGTACTAGATCTTTCTAAGTCGGAATGGCATACTTGGCTTATTTATGAAGGAATCTTTACGATCCTGTTCCTCATAACAAGATTACAAGTCTTTCAAACGAAAAAAAGTATTCTTTCTATGAAGCAATACGAGAAATGGTTTTCGAAGTTAAATATTATTTTAGTTTCTATTTTCCTTGTCTGTTTTGCAGGCATACCAGCTCTACTACAAATTGTGTTCATTCTACAAATGGCACTCATTTTCTATCTGTTAGAGCGTAGTTGCCTGTATATCGAAAGATTACCAATACATAACGTCTATAAAATCAAGGCAATTATTTGCGACAAAAAACAACTGAAAATTGAACGAATTATCCCTAATAACGAGGAACACGGCACTCTTACAGTTCAAACAAAAGATGAACAATACTTTTTATATACAGCTGTATATCTAAGTGGCATATTATCCCCTATATCACCGGAAGTATTTGAAGAATACGAAAGAAGAAATCATATGGGTAGATAAAAGGTACTGAATATAGATTCAGTACCTTTTTCATTCCTTTTATATGTATTTCTTTACATATTCGCAAATAGCCATGGAGCGAGTACGGCTAACATACAAAGTAAACAAGATCCCGTTATGACACGATTGGACCAACGATAATACTCAGGTTGTTTCGTACTCTCATGAATTTTTCGTAAACGAATACCTGCAATTAACATAAATGGTGTAAAAATAAGTGCTGTTGATTTAAACAGGTCTAAAAAATCCGTAAAGATGTTCATAAACGAAACTACATCGGAACTGAATAAGAAGTACACACTTAGTCTCATCGCCATCATACTAACGAATGAAAAGATCATACTCCCCGTCGCCCACTTCATCCATTGACCATTCTTCGTAATTAATGCCATAACCATGACAATAACGCCTAATACGAAAGAGATAGAAAAGATATTTACCCCTACTTTAAAGGCAGGTGCATACATACCCTCAATTTTTTGTAGTAATGATGAACCGAATGAATCATCCTTCTCTGGTGTTTTGGTTCGATTGTTTAATCCCTCTTTAAAGGATGACGAAACATCATTCCCTTTTAATTCATTAAAGTCCACTTTTACAGATGCATGAGCTGCTTGTAATGGTATAAGTAATAAGACCGTTAAGATGAGTGTACATAAGACACCAATCATCCCTTTTTCTTGTTTCATTACATATCACCCGCTAATTTCGGTTTAATGCTCTTTAATTTGATTTCATTTCCTTCCGCAACATAATAGAGGTCTGCTGAATAATAAATGTTCGCTTTTGTATATGCCCCCATAATTGCATTCGCAATTTCTTCTTTCTCTACTGCCACATATGTTTCATTTTCATTGTAAAATTCAATTTCAATTCGATTAATATTATTATTTAATACTGTGATATGTAGCTCTTTTAAGCTATTTAGACGATTTCCTAAGCCACACACTAGCTTAAATACCTTATTCGCAATCGTTGGTGGCTTGACATACGTCGTATTAAAATGAATGGTTTCATCATCTAACACACCATCTTCCTCGACTGCACACGTCATAATGAAAGAGTGATTTTGTTTTTCAATTTCTTGTTGACTCAACTTACGATCAATGACATACTTCACGCTTGTTGATAGGTTTTCTATATATTCATCCAGTTCGGTATTTGAAATTTTAGCCTCTGAGAATTCCGGGAAAATCATGTAAGCATGTATATTTGAACTACTTTTACTTACACGCAATACCTTAACTTGTTTCTTTTCGTAGCGCACCGTCTGTTCCAATTTTTTTACTACGTTGTTACTCATATGATCTATAGTCATATATCATCAGCCTCCAATAATTTTAATATAATAATCTTAAATACAATCTCATGTATATGAAGCATTGTAATGTTTCATGGAGTTCTCGAAGCTCCTATTCTAAGATCAATGATTATTTCAACCTTAAAATATTTTGATATTGCAATGACGTGCAATGTCTCATTATAGTCGAATATCCTTATATGGTGAATCATTCCGTCTCACTCATTTGTACAAAAATAAAAAAATATTTTGTCCTTGTACAAATGAGTGAGAACCTAGTGTTTTTAATGCTATATAACTAAGAAAATACCAACTAGGAAATAGATTTATATACTCCCTAGTTGTCTATCACTCCACCCAACTAATGTATAGGAATAAGTTGAATCGACCTCTAATTCTATATACAATAGTTTATTTTCTGGTAATATCTCTCCCTCTGTATGTATCCAATAGCGCTTCCTATTAGACATATTTATCACACGTGTCAGTCCTTGTTCTCGTTCTATCACTTTTGCGGTCCACTTTACCATATTCCCATCCTGCACTTCTGATACTTCTTGTTGAACAGGAAGGATAAGTTCTGTTTCTGCTGAAACCGGCAGTTGTTCTAGTTCTGGAAATGTATCTTCATATCCTAAGAATTCCTCTGGTGTATCCATATCGCTTGGAAACGGTATGTCCTCATCACTCAGGAATGGGATATCATATCCTGCTTCAGAAGCAGGAGTATGGTGAAAATCTTCAACATACTCCACTTCTTCTACAGCTTCAATTTCCTGTTCAAATTTGTTACTCGCTTCTTCACACAGATTCTTTTGAACCGATGTAGCAACTAAATCGTATATACTTGCTACATCTTTTTCTAAGGTGATTTCCTTCGTAGGAGCAGTAACACGCTCTTGTTCTCTACCAATTGGTCTGTTTTCTCGCGGGCACCAATAAACGGGACGTTCCACCGGTGCCTGTTCTATTTCTTTTTTCTTTGCTTCTTCTATTAGCATGTTCTTTCTGACTTTGCGAACTACAAAAAACATATAACAAAATAAAGCGATAAAAATCGTTGTAAACATGATTTTCTCCTCTCGGTTATGCAAATAAATCGAACTCAAACTGTCCTTCGATTACTTTGCTTTTTCGTTTCCCTTTCTTTTTAGCAGTATCCACTTCAACAATCACTTCATCCCAGAATGCAATATCTTGTTTTTGGACCAGCATACGCTTATCTGTATTCAGCGTTGTTAATGTACGAATGATACCTTCTACTTCCCCATCTATTTCAAGTTCACGTTTCTTCACTTGAACACCAGGTACTTTCCCTTGTTGAATAAATTCAACAGCCTTTTGTACAAATTTGGCATCTTTCATAAATGCAACATCCATTGTTCCTGGTAATTTCTCCACCCAGTTCGTAAATTGAATTTCAATCGATTCAAACACAGGTGTAATCACATTACCGATATTTGCAAGAACTCGTTTCGATTCTTCTGATGCCGCTTTTGTCCATTCCTCTGTTGAACCTTTTAATTGATTGCCACTCTTAATATTTTGAATTAATAAAGTCTGTATATCCCCTGTATCACCAAGCATTGCATTCAGACCATCGCTTGTTGCATCACCGTTCATTGCTTCTGCAGCTTTGTTCTTTTGGGCAATTAACTGCGCCATCTGTTCTTGGAACGTTTCTCGGTAGCCAAGATAGAAAGTTCTACATTGCTTTGTTTGACCAATGCGCCAATGTCTTCTTGCAGCCTGGTTTAACGTAAATAAGCTGAATGATAATTGATAGAAAATTAATGTTGGCGTCGCCAGCAAGTCCAATCCTACCTTAACTAGTTCTTGTGAACAGATGATAACATTCACACCGCTATTTACTTGCTCTTTTAACCATGCACTACGTTTTGGCGGATTAACTGTATTGGTACGGAGAATAGCTACTTTCGCACCAGGTACTTGCTCTGCAACCTTCTGTAAACGTGGCTGAACGTCTCGTTCTTTTACTGTAGATCCTGTATCTGATACATAAATGATAGTCGGACGGCCCTCAGAAATTTCAGTACGCAATATCTCTCGCAACTTCTCCTCTTTAGGTTGTATACAATCCTCATCAAATTTAAATTGATCATTGGACCAAACCAGTTCTTTTCCTGCATTATCTAGGTAATAGTTCGGATAGTGGATCATATTATCTGGATATGCATTCCCTGTACGAATATAAGAAAGCCATAGTTTCCCAGCATCTGGTGTACCTTTCGCTGCTTCAATTGCTTTTTCAAACGACTCTTTCATATGCTCATAGGCTTGTTTTTGCTCTTCAGACATATCAACAAGAATTGTAGGGACGTTGATTAGTTCAACTGGATTTGGCCATACATCTTTAAAACGCACATTAATTGCTGTATCCATTAAGAATTGAGTAAACACATATGGTGAAATACCAGGGACAACTTTCGTCTTATCTAGCATTCCTTGTGCGCCACGTGAAGCTACATTAGATACAACCTCACCATCATGGTAGTACGTTCTCTCAATGTTTCCGTAGGTTTCATTCCATTCCATTAAAGAACTATATTCAAACCCACTCTTCACCATCTTTTGAGGGAATAAACGCCATAATGTATAGAATACGTCGCTCGCTTTACCTCCAAATAACGTACCTGTACCCGCTACAAATTTCTTACAAACCTTCGCTAAACTTCCTAAAGCCGTTCCTTGTGCTGTCTCACTTTTTAATTCGTGGACTTCATCAACGATAAGAGCATCAAAGAAGTGTTTCATTTTCCTACGAATATACTCAACAGTAGCTACCTTTCGATATGCTCGCCCTGTGTGTTTCGCATCATATGGTTTTACACGATTCTCTAATTCTAGTTGTTTTTGCAACGGTTTATTTCCCTCTTTTATTGCTTGCACTAATTTATTTTCATATTTCGTCCAATCTCTAAAACTCGCATATTTCGTTTTTACTTTTGGACTCCAAATAGGAGACTGACAATCGGCACATTCACTGTTTTTATTCGTCTTTGACTCTAAGTCACTGACTGTAAAATCTTTATACTGACAAACTTCTTGTTGTTCACCGTTAGCTTTTTGAACCATCATAGAAGAAGTCTTTTTGCGTAACTTAGCGCCACAATCTGAACAGTAGTATCCATTCTTATAATATCTTTGCACCTCTTCCTCAGATTTCTTAGAAAGTGCGATCTGCTTATAAAGTAATGGCATCTGTTTAATAGAATCCCCTCGCATTGTTGTAAAACTAATGACAAAGAAGGTTGGTTTTTGTGGTTTCGGTCTTCCAGCCTGAATCCAAGATTGATGAATTCGAATAAGATCCTCTGTACGTTTAATAAGGTATATCTCTGCATCTGGTAATAAGTGTCTTATTTCTTCTTTTGCCCACTTTTCCGTAAGGGTTGGTGGAACGAAAACGCATGTACGATACCCTTTTTGTCCTTTTAAATGAAAATACCCATCTACTGCGGCTGTCATAAACGCACTTTTCCCCGTGCTCATCTCACCCTGTATAATGATTCCTTTTTGCACTTGTAATGCTTTAGCAGCACCTGTTGCTACATGTGCTTGTACAGGGAATAATGGTCTTTCATACGTATCAAAATGGGATAATGCTTGGTCTTTCATCGGTTGATGTAATGGCTCATCCAATTTTGTTACCTTATCAAGCATGACAGGCGAATATTCCAATAGGTATTCATTTAAATCATTAATTTCATTGATTTTTTCACCTGTACCCTCTTGCGGAAATTGACATTTTCCAGAGCGAATCATTTCTGATAAAAACTCTTTACAATCCTCTTCTTTTAGCAATACTTGCGCAATAGATAGAGAAGAAAATTCATTCTTATCAAAATACACATCTAATGATTGTAATAGATTTCTTGTTAGCATCTCCTCATAAATTGGCTTCGCCCATTCTTCTAAGATTGGCAGACCATAAGGAGGAGCCATTAAGAAATCTCTTACTTGCATTTCTGGTGCTTCATCAATTGCAACAATGTATTTCTCCTCTAATTCTTTAGAAAACGCAATGACTGCCTTCTTTCTATTTGCTGTTTGTGTATTAATAAACTCAAATTGTCCTGTTGATATTACATTCACTTTTTTTCCTAACGCGTAATGTAAATCTTCTTTTTGTCCCTCTCCAAAATACATGCGACGAGTACCCATCGATATGGCTGCTCGGAATGACTTTAATGTACTGTCATTCCCCCCTAATACTGCAAATTGCATTTGGTGATGAGGATTTACTGCCATAGCAAAACAGAAAGCCGAATGTGAAGCAGTAGCTGTCTCTAATTGCAACATCGCTGGTGTTTGTTCCTGGTCAAATGTATGTTGTTGAATCATTTCTTGTATCATAAGTTTCCCTCCCAAAAATAAAAACGCATCTTATCGATACGTTTCATGTCCTACTCATTAAATTTATTGTTTAAAAATCTATAAACTGTTTCCACTCTGGTAATGATTGCTCAGCTGCATGCAACATATCACCTGCACTATGGAACAGTGAGAATTGTTCTAGCATTGCCCAATGTGTAGTACTGAATTGAGATACACACAAGCAAATAAATGTTAGTACAATAGCAATACGAAATATACGATTGCTAAACTCCCATACGATGAATAATGCTCCTATTCCTAATAGTACAGACATAGCCTTCTTCCTTTCCTAGACAAGTTCTTTGACTTCACCTTTTGGCGTTGCGATGATAAATTTAGCGCGACGTTTTTGTAAAACAACTTCTTTCGTTGTTTTTTCCAATTGCTCGAATGAAGTTTCAAAAAACACATTTTCAGATCCACGAACAGCGTGGAGTGTATCGCCTTCACCAAGCAAACCATCTGCCACACCTGTTATCAGCAATAGTCCTAATTGTCCGGAAGCAATCGGCATTTTCGCTCTTTCAGCAGCTGTTTTCTCTCCTTGCAGTGAGTACCCATTCCCTCGATTTAAACGCTTCTTAAATGTTGCGATACCTTCTGATTTCCCAACACCTTCATAAGCACTTTTATAGTCCACTCTTGATGTGAAAATGAGTTTCTTCTGGTGATGCAATTCAGGTATAATCCAACTTTTACGATTCACCATTTCCGCTAATGTATTCACATGTTTTCTTACGAAAGCAAGATCGGACATATTTTCACAAAAATTAGCAAATCGATCATTGAAATATGTATCATTTTTCGTAGCTTCACGCTTACGGCCAATAAAGACACATTGCTTAAATTGCTCAAATTCTTCATTTTCATCACCAAAACGCATTAATCCTATTTCCTCGTAATTCTTAGCTA
Source organism: Bacillus sp. AR13-1 (assembly GCF_008042285.1). NCBI lineage: Bacteria > Bacillati > Bacillota > Bacilli > Caryophanales > Bacillaceae > Bacillus > Bacillus sp. AR13-1. Next base: position 96,793 of record NZ_QNUA01000014.1, on the reverse strand, counting down.
AGAAATAGCTAATTTCATCTCGAGCAAAACGATCATACGGAATGACATACACCATAATCCCACCATCTTGTAAATATAGGTGAGCACGCTTTAGGAAGTTGAATTCCATTTTCTCTGATTTTGCTTTTTCTGTACGAAGCTCCGTATTATAAGGAGGGTTTAAAAAAATAAGCGGAAAATAGTCATGACTAATCATCATGTTCTCAAAGCTTGAGCGTACCGCTACATCTAATTGCTCTTTTGCTTTGTCATACCGATTTGCATCTAATTCCACACCATATGTATCAAGTTGTATGCCAACTTGCTTCGCCTCGTCTGCAAAACTTCGTAAAATAGTGCCTTCCCCACAACATGGGTCAAAGCAAGCATAAGCTCGCCCTGGTTCCATTTGTAATAGTTGTATTAAGTGTTTCCCTTCTGTTAGTGGTGTTGGATAAAATCCCGCCGCTAAATCATTTCCTATACGCATAATCTTTCCCTCCAAGTTCTATTTTGCAATAAAAAAAGGAAGATCCAAGTATATACATCACTTAGTTCTTCCTTTTACCCTCTATACACTACCTCGACTTGCTTAAAATGGTAGTTCATCATCTGTAATCTCCGATAGCTCATCCATACCAGCAAATATGTCATCCTGCTCTTTGGATTGCTCTTTTGTTTCCTGCTCTTTTGGATCATCTAATACTGTCCAAATGTTATCTTTTTTCATATCTATATCCCTCTATCCTTCTTATTTTTCAGTTTCATAAACCACTTCTTCATAATCGAAAAAATAATCTTTCATCTTACGCATGAATTTACGAAACTTCGGTTCAGCTACAATCTTTGTACCATGGTAAAAACTTTGTTGCCCGACAAAGCGCCATAAGATGACATAGCCTTCTTTTGTTTCCTGGATGCCCTCAATAAATAATGCAATTTCTTGAGTAGCTTCTTTTTCATGAATAGAGTTTGGTTTAAAATATTGCTTTTTACCATCAGGTAATATGATTTCTGCCTCTAAACAACCTCGTAATTGATTAATTCTCGATCTAGATTCGGTTAACAGTGCAGATAAAGCATATGACTTCTGAGTTTTTTCCATTCGTGTTTTATGTTCCTCTACTGTTGGTACTAATCGTAAGTGTCTACAATCTTTTTTCATTTTACTATCTCCTCTATTTTGTAATTTGTTATAATTCATAACCCCGCCTGCGAACTTGAAAACAACACAAAAAGGGCTTCTTCAAGTCGATTAAAAATGTGCATAGCAAAATAAGCTATATATACACTAATCGGCTCAAAGAAGCCCTTTCACAATTGAAACAAGACGCAACTTGCTTCTACAACTCAACCACAACACAATAAGGTGTGGGAATAAACGGAATCAATTAAACTAACAATATACCTATATATTATATAATATCGTTATATATTTCAAGAAGTTTTAATTAAAGTTAACGCATTACCAAAAGAATCCTTCTTCCTCAAGATTGTGAAGGACGTTAGTCAAAAGGTATTTGGGTAATGCGTTAAGGCTTAATAAAATACTATCAAGTGTCTTACCACTTTCAATCCAAACACCTACTAGAGGTGTGACGCCCATACAATTCCTTTAGACGTTTAGCACTAGCGATTTCAATTCACGCAACTATAAGAGGTGCGACAAGTATTATAAGGAGAATTTAAAAAGATAAGTGATTTCAATCCACGCACCCATGAAAGATGCGACACCGATTTTTGTTCAAAATCATACAAAAATACGTTAATTCTGTTCAAAAATATACAATTTCTTTATTTGATAAAAAAATTTGTATAGAAAATCATAAATTTTACTCATAAATTATAAAAATTCAGGTGCGAATGTACGAGACATTTCATGTGTGCTATACGTTCTCACCTACTAAGATTTTAATCCTTGCACCAATAAGGGATGTAATTGAAGATAATCCGGTATGGATGAAATATTTATGTATTTCGATCCACGCACCTACATGAGATGCGACTGACAGACTTCTTTTTGTTCACCATTGGCTTGTTATTTCAATCCACGCACCCATGAGAGGTGCGACAAACTGGTTGTACATTGTATTCCAATCCGCGCACCTACTAGAGGTGCAACTTTAATAGCTGCTGTGTGCCCATAAATATCCTGATTTCAATCCACACACCTTCGAAAGGTGCGACATTAATACATCTCCTTTTTCCCAAACCTGCAAAGAATTTCAATCCACGCATCTACGAAAGGTGCGACAAATATTATTGGTTTTTTTCGGATATTCTTTAAATTTCAATCCTCGCACCTATAAAAGGTGCGAAAAGTAATTTTGAAAACTTTTGATGAATGAGCAATATTTCATTCCACACACCTACTAGAGGTACGGCTTCTTATATTCTGTCCCCTTTTTTTGCTATAATCAATTTCAATCCACGCACCTATAAGAGGTGCGACCCATGTCATGCTGTTCAGATTCCAGCACTTGACGATTTCAATCCACGCACCTACAAGAGGTGCGACAAAACGCTCCGGCCACACCGTTAAGCGACAGCCTGATTTCAATCCACGCACCTACGAGAGGTGCGACCTGCAAGTCTTACATAAAATATAACACATCTTTTATTTCAATCCACGTACCTTCAAGAGGTACGACTTTTCTTTAATAAATGGTTGATTAGCTTTTTAATAAATACGCTTTCCTTCAATCATTCTAACGTTTTCTTCATTACAGTCCATCAATAATCACAACTTTTAAGCTATCTAATTCATTTACCAAAATGTTATAGTCATCAATTGTTTTTGGTTCGTCAATGTTCCGCTTAATATCCAGTAAACGGTATACTTTTGCGGAAGAGTACTGGCCAAGTTTTGAATTATGCTCCCACCAACAAACTTTATGTACTTCTATACTTCCTTCAGGGCGTGCTGCTGACGCATTATTTTCAAACAATGTAACTAGTGCATTTTTAATCTTTTCCGCATCTTCGTTAGTAAAACCTGTCTTTTCTGCTAATTGTGTATTAATACTTCCATAAAAAACATAGACTCCAAAATCAACACGCTGCTTCATCCCCATCGTATCTGAACCTTTATCCTTCTCCTTCTCAGGCTCAGAATTTACACTTTTCGTACTCTGCATACTAGTAATGTCAATTGGATCAACACTAGTTGCTGTATGAATTGAAGCAGGTCCTCTTACTCCAACAGAGACACTAAATTACTATCAAGCATCTTATCAGTCTTAATTCACGCACCTATAAGAGGTGCGACTGTATTGCCGTCACCATCCAAAATCACAACTTCAATTTCAATCCACGCACCTATAAGAGGTGCGACTTTCTCAAATGGCAAACCTCCTGGTTGGTCAGATATTTCAATCCACGCACCTATAAGAGGTGCGACCAATTTCTCTTTCTGTTTCTTCAACACTTCCAATATTTCAATCCACGCACCTATAAGAGGTGCGACCTGCCTTAACATGTCACGAAAAACCATGTTTTGAATTTCAATCCACGCACCTATAAGAGGTGCGACGGTAATAGATACATTGAATTTCTTTAGAGGGATAATTTCAATCCACGCACCTATAAGAGGTGCGACCTTAAACCTGTTATTATTTGGACTACTTATATAAATTTCAATCCACGCACCTATAAGAGGTGCGACAAAGATTATTAGTATTGTAGGCCCAGCTCCTTATTTCAATCCACGCACCTATAAGAGGTGCGACGCTTTTTGAGTTGTGTAACTCATCGTCACTAACATATTTCAATCCACGCACCTATAAGAGGTGCGACTCCGATTTGTGTTCAAAATCCTACACAAATCCGTTAATTCTGTTTAAAAATATGCAAGTTTTTTTATTAGATAAAGAAACTTGCATAGAAAATCATAGACTTTACTCATAAATTATGAAAATTCAGGTGCGAATGTACGAGGAATTTCATGTGTGCTATACGTTCGCACCTAAAAAATTAATGGACCTTCTAAATCTATTGATTCTTTTACACCAATATGTTCAACCTTATTTTTATAGTTATTACCTAACTAATAAAATCTGAGACTATCCTTATCTTCGTCAATAATTTTAATTAATTCCATTTTTAAAGTAGCAAGTTGAGCTGCATCAACAACACATTCAAACACTGAGTTTTGGACTCGTTGACCATAATTTTGACATGTTTTCGAAAATTTTCGCCAAAGGAGTCCTACTTATTAAGAATAATCAAGGTCTTTATATCGATAAGGACCTGTGTCTTGTTGTTTTCGGTGTATGTTTTGTTTATTTGGCCAATTATCTATTTCTCTTTCAATAGCATTTATGGAGTATGGTATATGTAAAGTTAATTCTTCTCTAAGAATAGCGAAATATAAGGTACGATCTATACCATTTTCTTATTCAAGTTAACAACTAATATAGAAATGTCAGCTTGTAAGTTATTACAATGGTATTTTAATTTAGACATATAAATTTGATTATTTATGTATTCTAAATTCTTGTAATGCCTTATTTAATGCCAATCCAACTGATAATCTATAATTATCAACTTGTACTTCCAATTCATTTCCCATATCCACAAAAAAACGATTCTTTTTAACTTTGGCTAAATAATGTTCTACTATACTTTGATTTGATTCTATGTAGTCCTCAAATGATTCCAGTTCTTCTTGATTTTCGAAATAAAGTACTACTTCATCTAATCTTCTTTTAGCGAAAACTTCTTCTTGATTTTCAGCATTAAAGAAAAATTGCTGTAACTTATAAGTTATACTATCCTTCAAATAATATTTATATGTATATTTATGTTTTACATGCCATTTATCGAATCCTACATGTCCCCATTCGGGTATAGGTGTCTTATATCTTCCACTGTCTAATACTACTAATTCAAAGCTATCTAAAACTGTTTCATTACACATTATGTCTAATGTTTTATAACTAAATTTTGAATTTGTTTGTGAGTATACAAAAAATTCGCTTCCCCTAGTGTCATACTCATCATCAATATACTTTTCCACTAACTTGAATTCAGGTTTATAAATATTATAAGAAAAGTGATTACTATCTACCCATTCTGTTTTATTTTTTAATCTACTTTCTATTTGTAGTAATGGTGGAAAAGTTAATCCCAGCCTTTTTTTCCATAACATTTCTATTTGTTGAATAGTTGCATTTTGATTTATAGGGGTGTTTCTATCTCCAACCCTTGTGTATATGTATCCCTCTTTTATATTATTGTATTTTCTACTTTTGCTCTTTAAGTAATAAGGAACGTTATTAGAATTAAATATTGTAAGAATATCAACCTCTTTATGTTCTATGTTTATTGTATCTATTTGAATTCTTGGGGTATTATCACCTGCAAAAACAGTATTAGCAAGTAAGTCAAGTACACTTGACTGTTCCCTTCTATTTTCATTATTTATCCCAATTATATCTCCATTATCTGATACTCCAATTATTATATAGCAGTCTTTTTCATGAACTGTATTTGCAAAACAGAGAATATCATGTAATAATCTCTCATTGTCTCTATGCCACTCTTGTTTAAAATCCCAAAATTCTCCTTCGGATTTACTTGATATTAAGTTTTTAATTTTTATCATGAAATTATTGTTCATTATTAACCTCCTTTTATAAACTGAAAATTTGCTTCTAAAATTTTACATATCTAATTTGATGTAAATAAGCGTTTGCTTATCTCATTGGTCGTAAGGAAGTAAGCATATCTCTCGTATAACGATTTGGATATAATTTGTTTAGCATTCTAAAAGCATTTTTATTCTAAAAGTTTGCAAAAGTTATTCTTAACTCAATTTGTTTAATCTAATCACAATCCTACAAGAGATGTGATTTTACGCTCCGAGTCCTCGTTAAGAAATTGACAGATTTCAATCCACACACCTACAAGAGGTGCGACCAGCATGTACAGTAAATACGATGTGATGACAAAAATTTCAATCCATACACCTACAAGAGGTGCGATAATGAGAATTGTGGAGCGTAGGAATAGCATAAACATTTCAACCCGCGCACCTAAAAGAGGTGCGACTCGTCCAGTATGTACCGATAGGTAAACTCAGGAGATCTCAATCCCCGCACTAATAAGAGGTGCGACATTTTTACATTTTCATAGGTGACTTTGTAACGTAATTTCAACCCACGCACCTATAAGAGGTGCGACCTAACTGTAATACAATTCGTACTAAAGCTAAAATATTTCAATCCACGCACCTATAAGAGGTGCGACGCCGTTATTCGTATCAAATACAGCGCATGGAAAATTTCAATCCACGCAGCACCTATAAGAGGTGCGACATGATTCCTTTGCGGATTTCACAACAGAATTAGAATTTCAATCCACGCACCTATAAGAGGTGCGACATACCAATAGTTTGTAATAAACTTGCTTGCATATTTCAATCCACGCACCTATAAGAGGTGCGACATTTTCGTATAATCATATAATCATGACCAACAGGATTTCAATCCACGCACCTATAAGAGGTGCGACTTTGAGTAACAAAGATTAAAGCATTGTTATAAATTTCAATCCACGCACCTATAAGAGGTGCGACTCCGATTTGTGTTCAAAATCCTACACAAATACGCTAATTCTGTTCAAAAATATGCAAGTTTTTTTATTAGATAAAGAAACTTGCATAGAAAATCATAAACTTTACTCATAAATTATGAAAATTCAGGTGCGAATGTACAAGGAATTTCATGTGTGCTATACGTTCGCACCTAAAAAATTAAAGGACCTTCTAAATCTATTGATTCTTTTACACCAATATGTTCAACCTTATTTTTATAGTTATTACCTAACTGATAAAATCTGAGACTATCCTTATCTTCGTCAATAATTTTAATTAATTCCATTTTTAAAGTAGCAAGTTGAGCTGCATCAACAACACATTCAAACACTGAGTTTTGGACTCGTTGACCATAATTTTGACATACTTTTGAAACTTTCCGCAGTCTTTTTTGTCCTGCACCGCCAACAGTGCTTACATCATACGTAATTAATACTAGCAAATGTTACACCTACTTCCATAAAAATGGTGGATACTCATCTAAGTCATTACGTAAATAACGAGCCAATAACAAAGCTTGTGCATGTGGTACTAATCCCCAAGATATTTTTTCACCAAGATATGGATGTGTTATTTTTTCTTGCTTTTTATTTTGCCAAGCCGCTAAAAATTTTTTTCTAGCTTCATCTGTCATGATAACAGCTCCATTTTCCTTTTTTAGAAAATCTCCTTTGTTTATGACTTTTTTATTAATTAATGACAAGACAAATTTATCTGCACATACCCCTCGCAGCTCTTCCATGATATCTAAAGCCAAAGATACCCTTCCTGGTCGATCTCGATGTAAAAAACCAACATATGCATCCAATCCAACACCCTCTAATGCGGATGTCATATCATTTGCTAATAATGTATAAGCGAATGATAGCATTGCATTCACATTATCTAATGGAGGTCTTCGAGAACGTCTATTGAAATAAAAATCCTCTTTTTGTTGTAGGATCATTTGATCAAATAATTTATTATAACTTGTCGCAGCCTGCCCTTCCAATCCTCTTAATCTTTCTAAATTCTCACATTCCCTTACTTCAAGAATGATAGATGATAAGTGTTGAGAGATTACTTTGAATTGAGCCACATCTATTCGTAATGGATAATCTCGAGTCATTCTTTCAATTATCCATTTGTTATTGTAAATCTTTCCAACAATGAAGTTGCGCGCAATTTTAGCCGATATAACTTCATCTTCTGATATACGATATTGTTTCTTTCTTAGAATGACATTCCCCTTACTTTTTCCAATAACTCTAGCAAGAAATTGTCCATACATTGTTAAAAATACCAATGAAATATTTTTTTCTGTACAATAACCCATAAGTGCAGGACTTGTACCAGTATAGCCAAAAGACACAATTGATTCTAAGTTATGAAGTGGCAACCTTCCTATCTTCTCCTTTTCCTTAAGAAGAACGATATTATCACCATCTAACGATAAATAAACATCTGGTTGAGTTATAAATAATGTATTAAGAAGTTTTTTCATTCATGAATCTTCCCTTCAATATAACTTTTTACAGATCTTTTATTCATTAATCCTGGTAAGCATAAATTTTGAAGGGAACATTTTTTACAAAACGATCCAGTTTTTACTTTAGGAGTATACTTGCGTTTATAATAATCATACATTTCTTTGACAATTGACCTAACTTTATTCTTTTCATGTGCTGTTAGGGGTACTTTGATTCGGTGTTTTATTTCATTATAAAATATAAAGCCGGTCTTTATTTCACAAAGCAGCATTTCTTCTAGACATATAGCTTGTGCTGTTAATTGTAAAACATCCGAATCGTTTATTTTGGGTTTCCCGCTTTTATATTCGATTGGGTGAACAATATATTTTCCCTTGACACCATTTATTTCAATCCCACTATTATCTTTAATAAACTCTACCACATCACAAACACCTGTAATTCTAAGTTCATTTGATTTTATGGGCATCGCACGCACAGTGAGTTTGTTTCCTCGTTTTTCCTTAATAAATGGCTGATCAGCTTTCTGATGAAGAAACTTTCCTTCAATCGTTCTAACGTTTTCTTCCCATTGTTGTTCAATATGAATGAGAGCCCATTGTCGTTTACAAAATTGAAAATGTTGAATACCGGATAACATTAAATAACTATTTTCTTCATTACAGTCCATCAATAGTCTCAACTTTTAAGCTATCTAATTCATGTACCAAAATGTTATAGTCATCAATTGTTTTTGGCTCGTCAACGTTCCGCTTAATATCCAGTAAACGGTGTACTTTTGCGGAAGAGTACTGGCCAAGTTTTGAATTATGCTCCCACCAACAAACTTTATGTACTTCTATACTTCCTTCAGGACGTGCTGCTGACGCATCATTTTCAAACAATGTAACCAATGCATTTTTAATCTTTTCCGCATCTTCGTTAGTAAAACCTGTCTTTTCTGCTAATTGTGTATTAATACTTCCATAAAAAACATAGACTCCAAAATCAACACGATGCTTCATCCCCATCGTATCTGAACCTTTATCCTTCCCAGGCTCAGAATTTACACTTTTCGTAATCTGCATACTAGTAATGTCAATTGGATCAACACTAGTTGCCGTATGAATTGAAACAGGTCCTCTTACTCCAACAGAGACACCTTTTCCAGCTCCTCCTTTAAATGCAAAAACTTGTCCAAAGCTCCTTACATCAATCCACTCTTTACATGCGATTGCAGCAAATTGTTCATGAGGATTCTCTTTTGACTTTAACGCTTTGACTAAATCTACATTTGTTTCTGCTCTTTCCCTTAAACTATTAAACTGGTCTACCTTCCTATCATTTGATTGAACAAAAATAGATTCTTCCATGTCTTGCAGACGATTTCTAATCTTTCTTTTAATGGCTACATCAGAGATTTCCCCGTGGCCATCATAATTTTGTCTTGGACGATTCCCGTTCAAAGGATCTCCATTTGGATTAGCCTTGGTAACAGATAGAACAACTGCAAAATCGATTTTATGGTTTAAAGTTGTCATTATTAATTCTCCTCTCCATTATTTACTGCATCATCTAGTGAAACATTCTTTTCTTTTTTTTGATACAACTCATGCCGTTGACTATAAAATCCTAACAAATATTTTCCTGATAGTGGTTTATTATTGAAATCTTCGATTTTTATTTTTGAGCCAACCTCATCAATTAATTTGTTATAATACCAAACTTTCTCTCCCAAACGTGCTTGATATGGCTGTAGAGCCCCCTGAATCGTCTTCCATGTTCTTTCTGGATGTTGAGAAAAGGAATTCATATATCTTCTAGCATTTGTAGCACGTTGATCACCGGTATTTAAAGAATTTCTTTCCAAAACATCCGCAATTGCAAGAAGACGACCAAATAGATAATCACGATCAATATTTTCCTTATCTAATACCAATTGATATCCCTCCATTGTATTAATTAATGCACATGTAATGCTTAGTGTTTTTTCCCATTCCCATTTATCCATTGATAGAGGGTTTGATGCACGCTGAAAGGCACTTCTAACAATGTCGAAGGGAATTTTTCTCTCATCTATGATGCAAGGCAGCATACGCTCCATCAAACCCTTGACTACTTTCTCGTTTGCTTTTGGCCCATAAGCAGCAAAGGCAATATCTCTCGTTGATGGTGCTCCATAAAATTTAACAAATTCATTATCTGTACTTTTACGATAGCTATGCTCCCATACACAAGTAGAATGCCAGTTCTTTAACCTGTTTAAATAAAGTTTTTTATCCATATTACGATAATAAAGAACTGCTAATCTACCTGTTGTCGCTGAATCAAGCAAGAGAATATTTACATTCTCACTGGACGATAAATTATTTTTATAGCCATCAATCGCCTTAGCAACTTCATTGGCAAATTGTTCATGTGTATAAGATTTGACTTCTCGCTTTTTCGTTACTCTTAAATCCATTGAAAAAATGCTGTAACTGTCCTCTACAATATCTGGAATATCTTCTGCATCATTGCCCCAGACAAGAAATACACGTTGATCAATGATTTTCCCTTGCTTGTTAATAAGCCATTTCAATGCATTATGCGCTTTTTGGGACACATCATAACTAACGTTAGCAACTTCATTAGCCTTTTGAAATCTTCCTCTAAATGTAAATCCACTTGTATCATTTGCAGAAATCAATTTTGCCTTGTCCCCTGCATTCCTTATTTTATTGGCATGTTTGTCCGTACTTGGCATTATCTTTCCTGTTACATAGCAATAGTCATCTTTACCCAAAAAATCATTATAAAATTTGATAAAAGAATCGTACATTAGGGAATCTTTCCAGACCTTTGTTAGCATCTCATTCGGAGAATACACATTAAACCTAATAAAAGCACTTTCTTGCTTACCTGTAACTGTTGAAAAAATGGGCGGTTTTTCACCAAGGAAAGACTCCGCCTTTTCATCCCATGCTTCAATTAATTGGTCATTTGCATCAACATGCAAAACTTTTTGTTCGACTAAATCTTTTATTAATTGTCTTTTGCTTAAATAATTATAGATGCTCTTTACTTTATCTGTAGCATAGGGAGATACTGCCCATTTTTTTAATTGTCTTATGTAGGCTGAGAAAGGTTCTTCTTTTTTGATTTTCCCCCCATAGTTAACAAAGTCACCTGCCACATAACTCAACTTATCATGTAATGGATAAGGAGCTACTTTTGAACCGGCTCTGTTTGCGGAATCTTCAGTACATGGAATCAATGTATTGGCATCAATTTTATCAATGATTTCCGCGGTGTGAAATTCACCATCTTCTGTAATTGAAACTTCGATATGAGCTGTTTGAGTGGTATGAGAAATAGGTAGTAATGTATATTCTTGGCCATTATATTTTTTTTCAATTTTACCGACTCGATCTAAGTTTGATTGATATGTCTCGTACAAATTTAATAGCCAACTCATTTATTCACCACCTTTTTCTAATTGTTTGATAAGCTCCTCAACTGATTCAACGTTTGAACGGTCAAAAACCTTTGGCTCCATCTTAGATATTTTACGAACTTGTGTACATTCCTCTGGTCGGATAAATTGAATAATCCCATCTCTCATTACCGGATTCCATAATCGAACCTCTAGTTCATTTCTACCTGTTTCATCAGGATAATTGAGCCCATGAACCATTGTGCCTAAATGAATATCTCCACCATAATTATCATAAAAGCCTTTTCCTTCACCAAAAACACAAGGCTCCACATATCCTTGGCATTCTCTCGTTCCTAAAAAAATGTCTCTCCGTCCCCCAACTTTAAGTGAACGTTTTAGGATGTTATGATGCTTAAATTCATTACGGTCAAAAGCTAAATCTGGTCGATGAGGATTAAAGATAAAATGAGCCTGAACTTGGTATCTTACATTCTTTAAATATGTGTAATTTGCGAGTGTATTTCCGCCACCATACTCAATTGGACGAATACCTTTTGATTCCATTTTGATTGCATTCATAATTCTTATTTTATCTACAATCATAAGAAGAGTTGGCTTCCAGTAGATCGATTCGACAATCCCTTTAATAGCTTGATAAGTTGGTACTTGATAAGTTAACTTTTCTCCTCCCATTTTCATCAAGGGATCTGTGAAAAGAGCGTAATCACCAAACACTTCAAATTCAATAGAATTTCTCAAAGATTCTCCCTCCTTTTTTTATTTTCTATATTTTGCTAGTAAATTAATGATACCCCTCCTATGTAACGATATCAATATTTTACGATTATATATTATATGAAATTTAAGAATTTTTTAGATGTGGTATAAATGTGTGAATTAAAAACCCTATCTCAAACCAAGATAGGGTTTAAAATATAGCTGTCTTAACATCGCTCTCATTAAGCAAATTCAAACCATATTCATCATTATAAGCACCTTCCTTCAAGGCTAGGATTTTCCCATCAAGATAGTATACAAGTCCATCGTTTATTATCAATTGTTCTTTTTCATAGTTGAATAAGTTAACTGTATACTGCTGTGCCTTTCGTAATAACCGACTTAGATCCTCAATAGAACTATTGCTATTTAATTCTGCGATAATATCCTTTCCTTCTTCATATGGGACAATAACTGAAGTGGTTAGATCATCAATGACGTTAAAATGTTTGGCCGCTGTCTGGTAGCTATTTAAAATAAATAACGGAATGTCCTTTTTGGTGTGTTTATGTATATATGCTCGACGATAGCTATTTTCTATTCTCGGTGCAGATAATAGCTCAGTCATGTTCTTTTTTAGTTTTGGAATAAAATAATTTAGATCAGATTCAAATTCTGTATAATATTCTTTAAAATACCTTTTCATTGCCTCTCTTGATAAAATATGCCCACCATGCGATTTGTTGTTACGCTTCAAGTCTTCAAGAATCTTTTTCGTAATTTTCTTTCCGATTTTAATCTCCTTTAAACGACTTAGGTTTTCCTCTTCATAATCAATCACATAGACATTCTGTATGTCCTTTTCCCCATGACGATTACACCTTCCCGCAGCTTGCGCTATAGAATCTAACCCAGATAGGGAGCGAATAACACACTCAAAACTCACATCCACACCAGCTTCGATTAACTGTGTGCTAATGCAAATGATTTTTCTTCCATCTTTGAGGCACTTCCTAACCTCTTCTAAAATTTTATGTCGATGGGCTGCACACATTGTTGTGCTTAAATGGTAAATCGGAATATTTAATCGTTGACTCAGTAATTGTGTATATAAATCTCTCACAACCGATTTTGTATTCAAAACAATTAGGATACTTTGTACTTCCTCTATTTTTGTATGTATAAATGTTGTGAGTTTATCTTTATTAAAGGTTTCAATAGTTGCTTTATCAATGATTTCTACTCTTTTAAATGATTCAATTACATTATCGAGATTATTAATCATTTCAGCATCTGTATTTACGTCTAATTTCTGTTCTACAAAGTCCAAAGCTGGTTGAGTGGCAGTGCAGAGGACTATACTGGAACGACTATATACTTTTAAAAAATTCAAGGCTTGATTAAATAATGAAACACATGAAATAGGAACTTTTTGTACTTCATCAAAAATAATAATTGCCTCACTTAAATTATGGAGTCTTCTAGTATTTCTATTTCCCGTTGCGTAAAACACATTTAGAAACTGAACCATGGTTGTAAAAATAATAGGCGATTCCCAATTATCTTTAGCTAGCTTTAATTTTTGTTGTACGCTAATCATACCGTCTTCATTTTCATCATTATCATTCACTTCTTCAACTATATTTGAATGATGTTCTAAAATATTTTCTTCATCTTCTAATATTCTTCGGACCTCTTCCGCATTTTGCTCAATAATTGTTGTGTAAGGTACAACATAAATAATTCGTTTTTTATTATGGATTTTGGCGTGTTTTAGTGCATATCTTAAACTAGCTAATGTTTTACCACCACCAGTTGGAATAGATAACGTATATATACCTGATGCCCTCTCAGCAAACTGATCACACTGCTCTGACATCTCTGTTCTTAGAATATTAATAGGGGTATTTGCATTCTGCTGTTTTTTAAAAGAATTGATTTTTGACATGAGCCTCTCGTAGTATATCTCGAATAACTCACCAGATTTTATTACGGATTCTACACTTTTTTCTTCTTCAAATAATCGGGTGTTTGTTCTATCAGCATCAATTAATGTACTAAAGATAAATTTAGTTAAAAACATTAATTGTTTTTCAGTATTTTCCGGGGATTCTTTACGTAAAAAACTTTCTAGTTCTTCAGTGGCTTTGTCAACATACTCATGAAAATCTTGCTCACTCATAACATGTTTAAAAAAGAATTGCTGTGTTACATCAAATCCACTTAATTTTTTATCTCGCACTCTATTTAAATAGGGCGATTCTAAATCTGGATTTAAAAAGTCTTGAAGGTATCCATGGTGAGAAATAATAGCATTTCCTACTATCTCAGATAGTATTCCTTTATAAGGAATGATATTTTCTGTATGGAATAATTGATATAACAATTTTCCACCTGCAGTTGAATGATCAACACTCCCTCTTTTAGATGAAGAATTAGGGTTATTTACTGCTTCCAATATGTACTCTCTAAACTCATTGGTATATTTACCTAAATCATGGAGCATGCCCGCTAAACCAGCTAAATGTTTTATACCAATTTTTTCTCCATAGATTTCAGCTAGTTCTTTTACTCCTAATAAATGCTCTTCGACTGTTTGTACTTGACTGTCACTCTCGCGGATATGAGCAATGTAGGTCATTCAATCTCCCTCCAATTTATATTTTTAACATGTGTGTTAGATACTGCAGATAGATACTTCCAGTTGAGTATCTAATAAGCTGAAGACTGTTTTGAAGTTAAAGTATTACCTTAAAAACCCCTTCTTCCTCAATCTTGTGATATTTCAATCCACGCACCTGCAAGAGGTGCGACCGAAGTTTTTGTTATCTTGAGCCTGACTCTCTAATTTCAATCCACGCACCTACAAGAGGTGCGACATGAACTCTTCAAACATCTCAGCTTGTTCTTCTGAATTTCAATCCACGCACCTACAAGAGGTGCGACGCAACAAGGTTTCACAGATGGACAAGCACAAGAAATTTCAATCCACGCACCTACAAGAGGTGCGACTTATTTTGCAGTTCGTAAAGTTGATCATTAATTATTTCAATCCACGCACCTACAAGAGGTGCGACGAAGGCGTGTAGGGTTGCCTTCCTTGTCTGTGTAATTTCAATCCACGCACCTACAAGAGGTGCGACTGTAATTTAGCTGCACGTTTCATTGCGTGTTTCTTATTTCAATCCACGCACCTACAAGAGGTGCGACTAAACCCAATAAACGCAACTGAAATCATGTTAATATTTCAATCCACGCACCTACAAGAGGTGCGACGATTATAAAAATCCTATAGATTACCTTTTTGAAATTTCAATCCACGCACCTACAAGAGGTGCGACCCCGATTTGTGTTCAAAATCACACACAAATACGGTAATTCTATTCAAAAGTATACAAATATTTTTATTTTATAAAGTAATTTGTATAAAAATCATAAATTCCAATCATAAATTATGAGAATTCCAGGTGCGAATGTACTAGGAATTTCATGTGTACTATACGTTCGCACCTAAAAAATTAAAGAGCTTTCTAAATCAATTGATTCTTTTACACCAATATGTTCGACAATAGCCTATATATATTAAGTCATAATTTACAATAAATTAACTACCTCTTGTCTCTCTATCCACTTATCAAGCTTATTCTTTGTATCATCATTTAATCGTTTCCTTTTACCGGATAACATCCTAGAAAGCGTTGAATACGAAATATCAATTTCTTTCGCTAACTCACGTATACTTTTATTATTCTTTTCTTTATACGTATTCATCTTTTCAATATAAAACTCGATGCTATTAGGAGTCTCTTGATTTAAAATACTAATTTGCTTCTCTTCAATTACTGGCGGCTTTTCTTCCATCTCGATGACTAATGGGACCCGCTGCTTACTTTTCTTAGTAATCAACTCCTGTTGTAGTTTAACAAGTTCATTTGTAGGAGAAATACTTACTTTCAATTTTAACCAATAGTTTTCAAACCAGTTTTTCCCCTTACATTTCTCTTCATCAATTTCAGGAGAGTATTTCCACTCTTGAATCACTTGATCCCTCATTAGGTCATCTAACGTCTTTTCAAAAACTTGTCTTATGAGACTTGGTTTTCTATTCATACTTATCTCCATAACTTGTAATAGCCCTTTGGGACCACCAATACTATATGAATGAGTTAGATGTTGATATGATTGTTGAATGCGCCAGCGCCAGCTAAAGTATCTTGTCAGCCTTTTATGATATCTCTGCTGCTTACTGTTATACTCTAGTGCTTTCTTAGATAATAAACCTGTTAGTTTTTCAGAACCATATAGATATTTCGATAAAAAACTACCTGGTGTAACGTTCATACTCTCTATTCCTAATGTTCTATCCGTATCAATATCTTTTGCAATGATAATTTCGTCCATTACAAATAGCCTTCTAATTCTTTGCTTTTTATAAGCTAAGGTTTCATTTGGATCCTCTTCATTTAATATCACAATCTCATTATCTTCATTTACATAAATAAAAATGCTGGCAAGGGCAGCTAAACGCTCCATAATCTTTAATCTGTCCTCTTTTCGATAATAAGCTTTACCGTTCTTGATTTGCTTCATATTACACATCTCTAATATCTGCTCATAATGTACAGGCACAATAGTCTTATCATTTTCCGCACTCTTTACCCATAGTTCCGTTACAATATCGAGGCAATCCGCCGTCAAATCATCCATTACTCGAGTTAAAAAAGTAGAATCAATTAGCGTATTCCATCTTTTTAGCTCTTTTCTTTGTAATTTCATATCACCATCATCATGTGCAGATACTACCACTAGACTATTTTGTTTATCCTGCAACTGAGCAATACGAACATTCTTATCTTGGTCATCTGTAAACTTATTCTTAGCAATGGTGTCTGATAAATGGTACATAAATCCTGCATTACTTCGTTCTATATAATCACTCTTAGCCTCTGAATCTAAAGGTAATTCTTTTGCGAAAACAGGCAGTTTAATTCCAAATTCCATATATAAATCGTCTTTTAGACATTCAAAAATTTCTTCCTTATAATTATCTAATTTGGGAAGGATGTCTATCGCAGATAATCCTAAAGCTTCCTTTTTAGAAACCCATTTCACTAATCTTTCGAAAGTCTGTGACGAATAAGTTGAGTTGTAAATCCTCTGTAGATCTCTTTCTACATCTTGATAGAAGTGTTGCCATTTATTTAAAACTCTTTCACTTCCCTCAACTCCAGTAAATAGAGGGTACGCTATATATAAAGTGTTTTGAAATAGTACTTTTAACTTTTCCACTAATAATCCTCCTAATTGCTTCTAATACAATTATATCAATTGCTGCTAATCATTTATACCTTTCTAAATAGAGTTTCAAAAGTATGTAAAAATCACCAGTCATTTGCCTGTTTTTTTGAAATATAATGTTTTTTCTGAATTGTATACCTTGTTGCAAAACACGTAACACATTTGCATTATGGTGTACCTTTCGGGATAGATAGCATGGATGGTTTGGGGATTTTTAGTGCATTATTGTTAAAATGAAAAATAGAACAGCATTGCGTTGTGCTGTTCTATTTTTATTAAGATACTAATTGTGTCTCTATTGTAAATTATTATAAGCCAACATCAATGATTGGGAGAGACAAATTGACGAGTATACCAATCAACACGAGTACTAGTATACTAATTAACACGAGTATCAAAACACTGAATTTTAAATATTTAAAAAATACTGCATACTTTGGTGTTAAATACCTTTGTATCAAATATCTTAGACAATCAAAGAAAATACCATATATGAGAGCTGTCAATATACGAAATGCGTATATATGATTGTTAAACACCATATCCCTAAAGGGTTCAGCATATATTAAATTATTTAATATATGGTCCAATCCGAAAACGAAAAAAACGAGTCCTTGAGGGTCTAGTCCACTAATGCGAAAATAACAAAGTAATAAACCGATTGCTAAAGATAAAAATGTATAACTTTTTAACATCTGTTTTAATAGGTTCATTATAAATAGATTCCTTTACTTATTAATAATATAGTTTTATAGACTGAAAAACACTGATTGAGTTTTCGCAACCAAAATAACTATTAGATATAAAATGAATCTTGTACAGACATTAAATAATAGAAAAAAGTCCCTAATATTCCAGTAGTAAAAATAATAAATCCCATATTGCGTATGCTTTTAATTTTTGCTTGTAGACCATTAAATGCTGCTAACAACCCAGTTAAAGAGAATAGAGTCCAGTATAGCAGGGGTGGAATAGGAGGAATTATATCTCCACCAATCCCCAGACCCCAATCAACATAAGGTAGAACGATAAAGGAAAGGCTAAGTAATCCCATTACACTCGCGAGTAATTTACGATATTTAACCCCTGTAATTATTAAAAAAATCCCACCAAAAAAACCGCATGAACAAAGAATAGGCGTAAATAAAATATAAAGTAAGCTCAAGATGTACATATATAATCTCCTTCAAGTTGATAAGTTTTATTTTAACTCTATTTATATATAGAGAAAGGAACTGAGGAATCAAATTCAACAAAACACAACTACCAATAGTTAAGAAGCTGAAAAAGGCTTAAAATAACCGTCATCCCGTCGATATAGTATTGGGGATAAAATAAGCACATCCTAATAATAAGGTCAGGGTCAACAACATTAGTAAAATATTTTTCATTTATGTATTCCCCCTCTTTTTAGCTCTGAGAAATTATTTATTTTTCCGAATTTATCGTTAATTTAAATAGTTGATCTAGCGCTTCTTCTCTATCAAACGAACTAAACCAACGGTAATCATGTTCGTCTAAAATACGATAATGCTGACTAATCAGATTTTGCTGTAAGCGAAAGTCCTCTTTTTCTTGAATTTTTTTCCACCATAATTTTCCTCCCAATGTTTTTTCTTTGGAGTTGTTAATACTTTTGTGAGCCATTGTTTCGATTACTACTAATGGATCATCTCCCAAAGTGGACTGTAAAACCTCACTCCCCCTAAATAATGCACAAATAGCCACGGTATTGGTCCAGCCTGCATTAGATCTCCCCTTTTCGATTTGAACGAGTGTTTTCTTTGAAATGCCGAGAACTTCAGCCATTTTATCTTGCGTATACCCCTTTTCAGTACGAATTAACTTTATTTTCGTTGAAATGAGTTCGATTATAAGCTCCTTATTCATCTTTTTTCCTCCCAAAAAGTAACTTATGTATTATTTAGTGTAATTTTACACTTTTGTTAATCCTTTTTCAACTTGATTTTCCCCTAGGCCTCGGACGAAAAAATCAATGTTTACCTTATGTTTTCATTTTTGTACATAAACTCATCAATTTCTAAACATGTAAAATTGATAGATAGTTTTCTAGTTTTTTCATAGACCTTAGTACCAATGAAGGCCGCTACGGCGCGATAACACCCCCATTAGGGATGGGAGGAATTGGTACTAGGGTCTGTGACTCGCTTTCATGAGATTTCCTAAGATGTTTTATTTCATTAATATATGAAATAGAAGAAGCATTATATATGCTAAGCTATAGCGCTATGTTATAACTGTTGGTTATCTAGGATTGGGATTTGGCCATTAATCCCTTTAAGTGCTGCATTCTTATTTCGCCAAAAGATAGCAAAGACAGTACGAGCTTCGGCGATTGATTATGAAAGGTATAATTCCCTTATAGGAGGTGTCATGGTACTATGTCAGATACTGAGATTGTATATACCGCTAATGAAGTGTATAAGCGTTTAGGAGTGAGTGGAAGTACGCAGATGTTTGTGTTGCAACATCTTTCCCATCTTGCGTACCCTTACTTTATAACTTGCAACACCTTTCTCATCTTGCGTACCCTTCCTGTAAAACATGCAACATCTTTCCCATCTTGCGTACTCTTCCTGTAAAACATGCAACATCTTTCCCGCGTTGCGTACTCTTCCTGTTAACATGCAACATCTTTCCCATCTTGCGTACTCTTCCTGTTAATATGCAACATCTTTCCCATCCTGCGTACCCTTCCTGTGAAACATGCAACATCTTTCCCACCTTGCGTACTCTTCCTGTAAAACATGCAACATCTTTCCCATCTTGCGTACTTTTAGTACAAAACAAGCAACACCTTTCCCAACTCACGTACTCTTTCACTAAAATAAGCAACATTCTTCCCGTGTTGCGTACTTATTTCTCGCAACAAGCAACACCTAATATTTAAATTATTTAATTTCATGTTAAAAAGAAGCAACATTTTTCCCAAGTCGCGTACCTATCTTGCTAACGAAATCAGTTACAAACGCTGTTATATCAAGTGATTTAGGATATTCAATAAAAATCAAACTATATATTACATAAAAATTCTTTCCCAAGTCGCGTACCCATTTTCCCGAAAAAGAAGCAACATCTTTCCCAAGTTGAGTACCTAAAGTTTATTTGAATGCCTATAAAGTATTGATATTAAAGGATTTTCTTTTTCCTCGAAAAGTAGCATCATACAAAAAAAGAGCAACAACCCTTCCCAAGTCGCGTACCAAAAAAAAATTCAAACTTTTTTTTAATCCCTTGAGGCTCTAAGGCTCATAAGGTGTTGCTTTTTTTAAAATTCTCTCTTAAAGGGCACATTTTTACAAAATTCGTTTTGCTATAATCAGAATTGGAATATTTTATAGTCTTTTGGCATATATTTCAGAATTTTGCAGAACGGAGGTGAGAAAGATGGGGAAATCATTTATTATACGAAATCAGCGTAGCTTAAATGGAGAAACGACAAATGCAGTTTTAGTAACACTAAAATCTTGGCAAAAGTTTGTGGAAACATTTGAAGAGAAATACTACAGCTATAAAGATACATATTTAGAAGATATTCTGCAGCACATGACATACGAAGAACGTATTGCGGATGTAGAAGGTTTTGTCGAACAAGCCAAACCATCTTTTTCACGTCGCGCAATGTCTGCACTTGCAGAGAAAACAGGAAGAAAGCATAAGTTATATGGCATTACGAATGCAGATCTTGAAGTGTTCTTATATCTACATAAGAAATGTTATACCAATGGTATCATTCCAAATGTAACAATACATATGATGTGGGAAGATTACAAGCAATACAAAGAAGAATTTGCTTTTATTCAGCACTCACAATTCTATATCGCTCTAAAGAAATTAAGCATACATAACATAATCACTATCGAAAATGGCGTAGATGGTCGATATACAATCAAACTCACTCATTTTATGAATGAAGAAACAGAAAAAGCAAATCCATACGTATATATTAGTCCTGTTGTATTTACAAAGGATTTCTTTAAGCTATCTGTAGCAGCTAAGAAGCTATTCTTAGATATCGCTATGCAACAACATACAGAAACAACTTTAAAGCGCTCTTTGGACAAGCAGGACGAAAGAGGAAACAAAACTCACTTTGGCGGGATGTATCGTTTCTTACATAAAAAATATCCGCACCAGATCCGTGCGGTTATCGAAGAATTAACTACTGCATTACCATGTACGGGTAATGCCCTATTCAAAATTTGTAAAATGCAAAAAGGTGTAAAGCATACCAAACGATATACAACATTATATCTCTCTATCCATTCGGACTTCTTATGTACGAAAGAATCTGGAGAAGAACAACACAGGGATCCATTTACACCAAAAGCTACCTATGCTCGTAAAGCAAAATTCATCGAATCAGTTCTACAAGAAATGAATATCGGTGAACTGTCTTCAGACATGAATAAGTTCATTCATGTCTTAAAGCATACTTGTCATCGTCAAATTCGCAGTGTAATTCGTGGGCTTCGTGACATGGTTGATCGAAAAGAAGGATATCCAACGAAAATTGTATATACATTGAAAAAAATATTGCATCAAACATCTCAATATCAAATTCTTGATACTGCGGCGAAAGAAGGCATCTACCCTCTTATTGCGCAACATGTACCAAAAGAGAGAAATAGTGACCGTGAACAAGCTGTCTTTAATTTTGGTCTACATTATTCCATGTACTCTCTTCGCAACATTAAGAAGATGTTTAAAAATGTGCATGCACTACTGAAGCAGAAGTTTGCGGTACCAGTGACGGAAGAGTCTTATCACCGTAATTATCTAAAATACCAGGAAGAAACGTTATTTAGAAAATATGCATATGATCAGGGAGTGAATCTCCATGCATATATCGCTTTAGAAATTGAAATGCGTGAAAAATTAAAAGTTCGTGGCCATAAAGAACGCACGATTCCAAGTGATGTACGTGAATGGTTTATCGAGGCAATTGATAAGCTGCCACAAGAAAAACTTCGTGTTATTGAGCTACCAAAACAGTTTAATTTACTAGAGTTTATGCGTACATTCGAACGTTTAGTACGTGCTGGTGTAACAATAACAGCTCCAGATCAGGTGCTAACCGCAATGGAAATAAAATAATAGCAACGAGCTCTCTATTTTTGAAAAAATCGAAAGTGGAGGGCTATTCGTGTTTGTTTCATTAACATCCCTTTTCTACTACTCTATTTATAAATACCAAATCAGAAAAACTTCATGTAAAATGGAGTCTTTTTTTATACATTTCTATACAAATCATCTTCTACCTATAGAAGAATCTCCACATTACACATTGAATATTATTCACGTGTAGTAAAACATCCGATTTTATATCTACAAAAAATCAGAAAGATATTTATAAAAATAGTGGATATGAGGATAAATATGTTCAAATGTGAATAATATTTTCCCAATATCCTTGAGAATACTAGTGTCGTTGAATATATCTAATAAAAATCATCAATAATAATGTGAGTTATGTGTAAATACTGAGTAATGTTAACAAATAGCTACATTATCTGAACAAAATGTGGATAATTGGACGCTACATACTGCTCCATTTACCAAAATAAAGGAAATAAGCCCTATTTACATGGTTGAATAAATATAAAGTGATTTGTATCATTTTCTTTTCGATTTCGTGTAGAAACATATAATTTTCTTTCTGCTTTTTTGTAGAATTGAAAGTCTAATAATCATTGAATCTACGAATACATTTTCTGCTATTTATGATTTTTTACGTTCTTACATCAAATTTCGCCTTGTGGGAGTAAGTCATTTCACTATTTTTGATGACCTATAAAAGTCTTATCTTTATTTCTTTTTAATATATAAGATATATATTTATAATAGATTTTATTATTACTAGTACAATTGTTAATAAGATGTCAGACCTAATTGAAAATATTTATTAATTCAGTTATAATAATGCTAATTAAACATATCATTACCCACATACAAAAGGACAAACCTACGTATCCCTACCAGGACGAGGTTTGTCCTTTTTTCATTTTATAATCAATTAATAATAGGAGGACTAAACATGGTCGTACTAAAGAATACAACTAATATAGCAATGAATGAATATAACGAAATTAGATTTTTTAAAGGGGTTTTTTGGGGATTATTATTTGTATTCCCTTTTTGGAGTATTATGATAGCCTTATTCATTTGGCTTTGTAAATAATAATCAACATATCAAAAATGCAAAGGGTTGTTTGTCCGTTTGCGTTTTTGATATGCCAGCAACCGTGCGTAGCAGAGGGCGGTAGCAGGTCTTTCACCTACTTTCTGTTATAATATAGCCAAAGAAATTAGGTGATTATAATGAACGAGAAAATAAGTTTAGAAGAAACATTAAAAGCATTTTCTGCTTATTTAACAGAAAAAGGACGAAAACAATCTACAATTCAACGTTATACATACGATATTAAGGATTTTTTTAAGTGGTTAGAAATAAATGAGATACTTTTTCATATCAAATCATGGAGTGAACTTTCTGAAGAAGATTATGAGGCGTATTTCTCTGAGTTAGAAAATAAGCGTAAATATTCCCCTAAAACAAGGCACAGAATATGGGTGGTTTTAAAGAAGTTGCACATGTTTTTAGGGATAGTTAGCCCATTAGATAGTATTCACCTTTCCTTAATTCCGGATCAATCGCTAAATGATAGTGATTTTATTACTGAAGAGGAAGAAAAGCTTTTAAAACAAATTGTACTATCGACAAAGGGGTTAACAGAAAGACAAGCTAAATATCGTCCTCTAATTATGGATAGAAACGCTTGTATAATAATTCTAATAGTAAACTATGGTTTATCCTTGCAAGAGCTTATATCGCTTAATATGAGCCATATACACTTTGCTAGAAACACTTTAATTGTTCCAGGAGAAAATGGTATGGCTAGAATTATCTCTTTAACGGAAGAGGATACAAAACAGATGTATAAATATTATAAAACGATTCCGGAGCCAGTAAGACCTCGACAATATACAAATAATCCTTTGTTCATTGCATTTGACTTTAATCGAGGAACATATCGATGGGTATATGAAAATGATGCACCAAAGGCATTATCCGAGGTCGCTGTTCAAAAAATGATACGACTTGAAGTAAAACGTGCGGGGTTGAATAGACGTATCTCGGCGCAGCAAATGCGAAATACATTCATTATTCGTCTTATTAAGCAAGGGATATCAGAAGATAAATTGGTAAGCGGGATGGGGTTCAAAACTAAGATATCTTTAAAAAGATATTATCAATATTTACAGTGACCCAAAAGTAGCTTTAGAATAAAGTTTAATTATAAATTTTAAAAATGCATAAGACTATATACATCAGCGTTCTTACCTTAAATGTATTAACCAGACGAAAATAAAAAGGCGTATTCTATTTATAGAACACGTCTTTTTATTAATTTGTTTCTCTCTGTTTACTTCTTATTTTTTCTCATCTATCTTTTTAATCATAAGTTCGTTCTTGCAGATTATATCTTGAAAATGTTCTTCTTTATTTTCTTCTATATACTTCATAAGTTCTTCGAATTGCACTATTATCACCTATTTTCCTTAACTTTTATTAATCCTTCTAATTCGGATACAGACAGTACATCAATGTTTAGAAAGTTTTTTAGGGCATTCCAAAACTCCCCACGATCATTTAATGATACCTGGAGAATACTTTCCCAAACATCAATCCCAACCTCGTTATACTGAGGATTTCCTTTTACTAGGCATGCTTCATCTATAGTAAACGAGAGCGGATTAGGTTTTACAGATTGATTAAGTTCAAGCGAAGGAACCCAATCAATCGGAGCATGTAAGTGCATAAGATTCTCTAAACATTTCTTTAAAATGCTATTGTCTCCTATACAATGTATTTCGCCGGTCATTTTATCCATTATAATTTTTTCACTTGGGTGTACTTCTCTAACATGAAAAGGTACTTGTTCTGCATATTGCTTATATATTCCCTGAAATGTTTCTATGGCCGTTTCTGTAGATGACGCATTAAGAAAGCTTATTTTGTGAGCTGTAATAATTTCTAATATGTATAGGCGCATAATTAATCATCCCCTATATTTTTTCTATATTAACTGATACGTTTTATCCTTTTATTTTTGAAATAAAGAAAGTACCTATTTTAACGGTACTTTCTTTAAATATATCGTCTATTTAGTTATTAAGCTATTGGAAAAGATTCATTTACTAATTCTTTAAGTATTTTTGCAAAGTAATGGTTGGTCTCTTCAGATAGCAGCTCCTCTGTTTCTATTAATCTAGAAAGTCTGCTTGTAAACTCTGCAGCATACAAAAGTTTTGTACTAGCTTTTTCATCTTCTTTAAAAAGTGGTTCATTCTTCATGGATTGAATTAAGAGCTGAATAAGCATTTGTTTATGCTGCTCTTCCCTCTTTCCATGGTACATATCCATCCCTAACCAATGACGCACAATCCGTTCAGCGTCTCTTGCTTCTGTTATATCTGCTCTAGATACAACAAAGGTTAGCTTGTTCCATGTTAATTTTGCAGCTTCATTTGAATAATTTGAAGGAAAGAAGAAGAAGCTCTGTCGCGTAATTCTTTGCTGCTCTTTAATCCAACGAAATAGATCCTGCTTCCCTAAATGAATATCTATTTCTACAAAAAATATGGGGAATGGGGACGTCGTTTTTTCCTCATTTATTGTACAATCGGGCTTGAATACCAATTCACCAAGTAATACGTGGTGTATAGGCTCCAATTCATCACGATATACTCTAATTCCATCCGTTTCATACCAGGCTTGTAGTATTGCCTCGATCTCTTCTTCAGATATAAGAGTCGTATTCATCTTTTGTTGCGTATAAAGTAGATACTCTAAAAGCATTCTTCTACCTTCTACTGTAAGTCCTCCTGGTGCATAGTCTCCTTTTTCTGTACGATCAAACATAATATAATCGTATTCAATATGATTGTGTATGGAGAACAGGTCCGAATCACGCTTGTTTTCGCTTCTAAGGAGCGTCTGCAGACTGCGTCTATTCATTACATTCCGATAGCGAATATCGTTTCTAATGGAACGTAAGAAGCTTTTCCATGATTGTAGGTAAGCATAATCTGTATACCCCTCACTTATTAACTGGGTTAGCATTTTATCCTCACCATTCATCATCAGACAAGTCCAACATCCACTACGCGAATTTGCAGCTCCACAAGCATTTCCTTGCTGTTTTCCACCTGTTTTTATGCTACATTCAAACATAGCCTGTCCATACTGTATGCTCATTTCTTCTACATCTACGCCAAAAGGCAATAATCCTCTATCTAAAAGTAACATCCATACCTCATCACCGGTTAAGAATTTAACTGGATTAAAGCAAAGTATATTTTTCATGTCATTATGACGCGAAAATAGAGAATCGTTACTAATCTCGTGTTTTTGAATACTATGCCTTCTACGTGCACTTTCTTCATTGCGAACGGCGAGCATAAGCACACCATCATATTCATCAAAACATTCTACTGCATTAGTAGTTTGAGAATCTATTAAGATTTCTTTCATCTTTCGCTGCATGGGTTTGATCTTGAGGGAGTCGGTGCACCATCTCAATCTACTATTACCACTTGGCGGAAGAACCCCTCTTCCTATCACCTTATACCAATATGATTCTTTCATTGATGGTTGTACACTATGAACAATGAACGGTAGATTTTGCTCATCTGCATTCTCCTGGATCTTTTGTAATGTCCGTGAGATATAAGCCGTCATAGCAGGTGTTTCTACCCCAACTTCGGAAGTTAAGATATGAATTGGTTTTGTACGGTCCTCTAGCGGCAGCTCGGCAATTGCATCCCATAGTAATGTCAACATGGCAGAACTATCTTTACCACCACTGTAACCTACGAAACAACAATCTCGAGACAAATAGACTTTTTTCATGTCCTCTTTAATTTCTTTATAAATATCCATCATTATATTGTTAGCTCCATAGCAAAGTATTATTCCATCCTACTATGGAGCATTCCTCCTCTTTTTTAGATAGAAAAAGAGAGTCCCTCTTTTAGGCACTCTCTCTTATGTATATCCTCTATTTTTAATCAACTGTGATTTCATGTATATTCAGCTTGTTTAACTTTTCATTATAAAAACTCAGTACTTTTTGAGCATGTTGTATAGCCACTAATCCATCTTGAACAGTAAGTGCTTCAAAATACGGATAACGAATGTCTGTAGCATAACCATTCAGCTGCACGCATTGGTCTAAAATCAATGAGAATTCCTCATCTAATCTATGACAGGATTTGTGCAGCATTAAAAGGTTATGAGTTTTAGGGACTGTTCTACCGTTTAGTGCAAGAAATCCTTTTAGAAGTTTCTCCACACATTGTTGACTATGATAACAAATAATTGCAGTAGGGAAAGGCTTCATGTGAGTTAAGTACCTAGCAGAATCTAAGTCAGATTTTGCAATGAAGAGCCATTCTTTTAGATCCTCAGTATTTCTCATATAGAACCATCCCCTCTAGTGCAATTTTATGCTCCATGGTTACATTGCGGTTAGCACGTTCTTGAAACTCTTCCGGTCCATACACTAAAATATCAACTGGTGTTTCCATTACATCGTAAATACCCCAATTGATACGATTAATGACTTCCCTTTTTCTTGCTCCTACACCTTCCACAACAATACAGAGATCAAAATCACTGTCTTCATTTGGTGTGCCATAGGCATGAGAGCCAAAAAGGATAATTTTTTGGACTGAAGACACGGTTTCACGAATTTTTTGTACTAATAGGTCCAGTTCCCTTTGTACTTCTTCGTTAATCCGAATCACCTCTTGGATAATTGAATTATATTGACGCTTGATTATATTATACATGCGTTCCTCTTCTCCCTGCTATTACATATTTATTTTTATATCGCTCTCTTGTTTTCCAACGTTCTGTAATGCTTGATAACATTCGTATACCTGCTTGAAGTCTTGTAAGAATCCATCATCAGAGATACTATGAAATCCTTTGAAGTTCTTTCTACACCAATATAAGAAGTCGGATTCATCCTTAGCTAAAAAAGAGTCCGGGTTTAAATGAATCAAAGCCTCTGCTAAACAAGCCAGAAGCAAGGGTATCATTTCGGAATCATGCTTTGATAAATCAAGTACAGATACAACCGCATAATTCTTATATTGATAGTATTGAAGAACACCACTACACATGTTTGTCGGTGTTAACGTATGTTGTAATTGAGTGTTGTCTAGTTGATACAGCCTCATATTGTCCCTCCTATACCACTACTCCCCAATTGGTGCGGCCTTCATAAAAGCTTTTTGAGCTTGGAAAATGATGTAGTGATTCGATACAGTACCTTCATCAAAGAGCTCGTTTACGAATTGTGCAACAGTCATGGCAGCGAACTTATTTGTAATAACGCGCTGTGGTTCTGAAGCAGCTAATTCGGAACAACTTAATTGACTTGGAGCCATTTCCTTTTTCGTAAAAGCATCTGGAAATAAGTCTCCAAGCGGAGAGAGAATAATTTCGCCATTCAGTTTAATCCCACATACTGCTTGACCGTTATAACCACTACTTTTATAATCGGCTATTTGTTGAGATGTCCAATGTCTTTTATCTACTTCTCTCCAATTATCAGGAACTGTTACAGCTGTATTCCCTACATCGATGTAAATAAGATTATCCGATTGATGGAAGAATTGATGAAAGACCTCACGAGAAAACATATTATCTACTGCTCCAATCACAATTGGCAGATACAAATAGTCGTCTTTATGTTGTTTTTTTAATAAATCGTATTTATTACCAAACAACTGCTGCATTGTTTCTGTGTCTTCTATGTACTGTGACGTATAGGAAGAGATAGGAACGTTATAGCCAGCTTTATATCGACGAGCAAGTACCTCCGCTTTGTATTTACCAACATCAGGTCGAATAAAGAGTTGATTTCCAAGGTTCTTGGTTTCAATTATGTCTGGATCTGCAACTACAATTTCTCCATCTAATTGGAAAATACTCATCATTTGAGCAATATGTTGTAAAATTAAGCCTCCGTTTCCTCCAGCACCTACTAATACAATATGCGGTACAATCTTCTTTCCTTCTGCAACATCAATAACAATACTCATTTTTATATCCCCCTAATTTTCTTTTAATTGTGTATTCTCTAAATTTCGTAGAAATGGAATTGATAAATTTGTAATCCTATGCACGGTATACAAGTCAAATGAATGCATCAATAGTATCGATGCAGCATGAACGACTCCTTTCTCTTGCACAATGGATACAGCATATTGAAGTGAATTCACCTGCTCAATAAGTGTATGTACATATACTTGATGCGCGTTTAAATCAATATAGGTATCATTCCCTTGTCCTTCTAGTGCTTCATATATGTGATTCATCTCTAACTTGCACATAAATTGAAATAGCTCATAGTCATGATGTGTTTCCTCTACTACTCGTTCACTCTTTGTAAGAAGTAACATGCAATGTTTTATCTTTGTAAACATCGATACGTGAATTGATTTTAATGTTGTCATAATAAAGAAGGAGACATGAAAATATGTCTCCTTTACGCCCCCCTGTGTATTTATTTTAAAAGTGTAATCCCGCTTAAATCGTAATTTTGGCTTATCCCTTTCGTTGCATATTCTCCTGCAAATATAAAGTTAGGGTTAATAGAATGAAATTCCCCATCGATACAAGTGCGTACACGTAGTTCAGGGAAAACATCCTCTATTCTGCCGATTATTGCATAGAGAATAGGAGCCTGTTCACTTTGATCATCTAAATCACTTGGTTCAGCAGAGAAATGATGATGACTGTGTATCTCCATAACTTTCATAGCGATAGACTGCATCTCTATATTCGTTTCTGGAATTACAATTTCAGTTGCTACCTGCTGGTGTGGAAAGTCCATAAAATAACCACGCTCTTTATTGAAATAGATATCAGCATGCAATTCGCAATCACATTTACGAGAAATGGCTTGTGCAATAATCACAAAATCCATTAATAAAGTTCTCGGTATAAAATCCCCAGGTAAAAAATGATCACGCCAAGTACTAAGAAAAGAAAAAGGACAATCTGAAAGTGATTGTCCCTCTACAGTACTTGCTCCTTTTGCGCCGACAGTTAAAATCGGAAGTAGTGCATTTGTATCCTCATCAAATTTAATGACAGTTAAGCCTTTAATAAATGAGGGATAAAGTTGCTCTAATTTTACGCGAATGTCCTCTGCTTCTATTTTTCTTACATCTGTGGAATCTCCATTTTGAACAGCGATTCCATGTGTAATTTCTTCTTCTGTAAACCAATCTACTAACGGTTTATCACCAAATACTACGTGACGAACAACCGTTGTTGTATTGATTTTATCTAGACAATCTGTAGCTTTTGCAGCCTTAGGCTTCTTACTTGTCTTTGTCTTATCTTTGGCTTTTTCCTTCTTCTCTTCTTTTTTAGCAGTGGCTTGCTCTGAAGCAGCTTTTTTCACTGGTACTGTTGTTTCCTCTACTTGTTTTTCCATATCAAAAAAATCGAATAAGTTAGTCATATTAAAAATCCTCCTAGTATGTTTGCTTTTATATAATCCTGCTATTTTTTAAAAAGTCATTTCTGATTCTATTAGAATGAAATCATCAAAACTTTGGTTTTCAAATCGTTTAAATAACTCTCCTACTGGTTCCGTATGAGTGTTTGTAAGGTCATGGTTGAATGAACTTGCAAAGAATAAAACATGAAATGTTTCTAAATCTTTTAAAGTTCGGAATTTAGGAATCATAACTCTACCCGTACATACAGATCCACTAGCATGAACATTAGAATAAGGAAATTGGTATAACTTCATTCCTTCTTCTAACTCCATGTCTTCTTTTACAGCAAAGACAGAGATATTCGTAACTCGTTTTTGATACACCGTATAACGGAATAACAGACGTGGAAAGCCCACTTGTTGAAACGGTCGTTCAAAAAATTGAATATCCCACTGAGCCTTTGGTACTTCAATCCAAACAGCTTGCTTATCACCACTCTTAGATAACACCTCATGTTTTACACACCCTTTTGGGAGTACGCCACTAGAGTAATGAGTATTATCTTGTGTACCTTGCTCCATTACTTCTTTTAAAGCTAAATAAAAGTCTTTAAAAGTAACGGCAGTCTCACCACGCGATAATTCGTTGTTAAATTGCTGAATGGTTACAATTCCTTTTGGCTCTAAAGCATCAAATATTGCTACTGTCTTCATGTGTTTGTTCCCCCTGTGTATAAATTGTTTCCACTAAATCTAGTAACATCTCAAATTTATATGGTCCGTATAATGGTTCATCGCCATAATAGAGATAAAGTGATTCTTCATCAATTTGGTAAGAATACTTTACTGGATAACAATCTAGTATTTTAAAAATATCTTCTTTATGTTTTGGTGATATGCCGTCTATTGTTTCAGCTATAGCACCCCATGTTACCTCTGCTACTTCCTGTATTTCCTTTAATGGTATGTCGAATAGTGTAGAGAGCGTTTCATACTCTTCTTCCTCTTCAATAGGAAAAGCTTCTAAGCCCATTTCTTCGATCATGTCCGTCCCTAATTCCACAAATCCTTCTTCATGGTCTAATTCATAAATATTCTCTTGTTCTAAGTACACGGGAGAATACTGTGTTACATTAATCGAAAGCGAATGCATTCTTTTAAAGTAATGTAAGTAATGAAATTGACACGGATAAAAGCAAGATAGATTTATGTGTAACAGGTTCATAGAAAGTAAGAAGATAACAATCGTATCTTTAGATTCTACGTCCTCCCAACTTAATGTTTGGTTTACATCTAAAAAGTCCACACAAGTTAGGATTTTACCAATTGCCTCATGAGATATTTTGTTGAAATCTATCTCTATATCTTTAGAAAGACTTTCTAATATATATATTTCCTCTTGGTATCTCTGTTTAATTTGTTCCAGATCTACGATGCTATAAGTTTTATTTAACTTAATCCATAGTAAATAGTACGGAACTGACATATGCGTTTCCAAACCAAATAATTTTCGCACTACAATATCACCTCTAAAGGGTTCTTTATTTATACATTCCTCTTACTAACCATTTGAATTTCTTCAAAGATACAAAGTATCATTTCAATTCGTTTGATTGCTGGAAAGTATGTATCATCGTCATAGAAAAGGAAAAGTTTCTCCTCATCAGCTTGATAAAGCATACGAATATCAAAACGACTTTGGATAGAATGAAAAAAACTTTGATCCGTTATCTTGATATTGGAAAATATCTCACCAATGGAACTCCATGAATTCTTGACAATGTCTTTTAATTCATCCATGGAAATATGAAATAGATTCGAATATTTAATCAGGTCATTCTTATCGTCGTTATTTACCTCTTCGTGACGTAATTTCATATCCTGAATTAAATCATCACCCCAGCTTTTAAATGAATCCTCACAATCGTATTCTTCGAAATTATCTCGTTCTAAATACGTTGGGAAATACGCAGATACGGGAATTCCTAGTCTATACATACGCATAAAGATTTCCATAAAATACAGTTGCGATGTATAGAAGCAGGAAAGATCAGTATCTAAAGAATTTTCCGCAATCATAATTATTTCAAGGAGAGTTTTCGAATCAATTAAATCAATTGAAAAATTCGAGTCTTCCTCTACATAAGAAACGGCAGCCAGTACATGATGAATGGAGCGTTCTGAAATTTTGCTGAAGTCTATTTTTCTATAGTTCTCTAAGCAATCTAATATATAAATTTCTTCATGATGTTTCTTATCTGCAAGTAATTCAGGCAGTAAGTGATCATTCTTTTGTATTTTTAACGAAAGTAGATACTTTCTTACTTTCTGCTGATTGTATGTAAATAATAATTTCATACCTGGTTCCCCTTCGTCTTTTCTCGGATCATTGCCGCAAGACGGATTATAATTTCATAATAAGAAAGTACCCATTCATCAAATGAGTACTGTTCATAACCATCCTCTAGAAATTCAATCAAAATATGACTGGGATACTCTTCACTTTGATAGGTGTTAAACGAAAATTCATGTAACACTAATTGAAAATTGGATTGTGTTATATGTTTCGATCCTATACATAGATAGTAACCAGCTGTGTCGAAGTAACATCCTTCCGCAGCCATAGAACTAATATCCGAAGCGAAATTCGAATACATGTCTTCTGAGCTAAATAACGTCCCATCTAACAGGTCTTCTTCAGTTCCGAAGGCAAAGTGACAAAATATACGTGTTTGCTCGTTAAAACGCGCAAGCGACTCGAATAATAGTTCACTTGTTATATGCAACCTGTCCCTGTGAAAATCATTGATATTGATTAAGAATGGGATGTTATATTTGCGAATTAATTTTTGTATGCGTAGCATCCGAATGTATACTTTCATCTCATTTCCCTGATTAAATAAATATCTCATCTTCTAGCCCCTGCTTTTCTACATCTTCTAGTTGTTCAGTGAAAAGATGTAAATGTAGCATTTCCTTTAATACACAATCTGGGCCACTTATCCGAAATGAATTACCACTATAAAACGTGACATAATGTCGTAGCTGCTCAAATTGCTTTTCAAATTCATCTATATGTTCTAATGATATGTTTTCTAAATCAGGCATTTCGTTCGCAATAAATCCATTTATAAGCGATTCAAAGGATTGACGAAGTTCTTGATTATTAGGAAGGACTTCTTTTGACTGTAATAAGTCAAAGAAGTCACTGTGATTCATACTCATTTGGATGCCCCCTTACACACGAACCGGTAGGATTAATTGCAGATTAGAGCTAGTTTTGTCATCTGCCCCCACTATCACAATAGGTCTCTGGTTACTAATTATTTTTATCGTGATTGCTTCAGACGGTATCGTCTGTAATGCTTGCAGCAGATATTCCACATTACAAGCAAATGTAAATGTCTCTTCTTGATTGCATGAAATTTCCACACTCGCAGTTCCTACTTGTGAGTTTTTCGGCTCAATCCTCAAAGATTTTTTTCCTTCTGAAGTAAACATAACTAATGTCGAGAATGCCGACAGCTGTTCTAATGTATTTTGTAACTCGCTACGTTCTACGGTTACATAGATATCGGAGTAATCGGGTATCATCCTTGACGTATCAGGATATATTCCGGCTAATAATCGAGATTGATAGATAATGCTCTCCCCTCTTATAAGAAGTTGCGTATCACTAATCAATTTCATTTCTAATTTAGATTCTCTATTAAATAGTTTTAACGCCGTTTTTAGGGATTTACTTGGTAAAATGACTTCACCATCTTTAGCGGCGGGAATATGCGTACGTTCAAAACGTAACCTCGCTAAACGATACGAATCAGTAGCAGTACATGAAAGGCTACCTTCCATGGATTTTAAATTTAAACCCGTTAAAATCTTTCGTGTATCTGATACTGCAATAGCATGTAAAGTTCTACTAGCGATTTTTGCAAATTGTTCTTGTGACATCGTTAGCCAGTCTTCTCCTGCCTCAATTTTGATTTCAGGATATTCTTCGTGATCCATGGTACAAAAGCTAAATTGCTTTTTCGCATTTTCTACAATTTTTAGCTCATTGTTTTTATGTTCTAAACCAATGAATTCACTTTTGAATTTCTTAATCGTTTTAAGAACTGGAGCAGCTGCAAAAAGCACCTTCCCCGGCTCAGTACAATCCCCACTATTTACGTTAAAGCGTGTCACTAATGTTACCGTTTCTGTACCGTCTGAACCCATTAGAATCATTCCCTTTGGACTACACTCTAATAAAACACCTTGTAATGCCGGCATTGGGTTTTTAACGTCTACAGTAGCACTAGCTTTCTCTAATTTTTCGATAAATAAAGTACGGTTAATATTAAAATTCATAATAAATCCCTCCAAAAAAGTAATAAAAAAAGAACAGACCTCATATCCTGTTCATTCGTTTCCCTGCTATAAAACAAAGCTTTACGCACTTTGTTGTTTTTTTAACTGTTCTATGAGTTGATGAATGGCTTCAGTATGATCATGAAGTAACCATTCTCTAAAAGACGTAATATCGCCAGATATATAGGTAGATAACCAGCGGTTAAGCTGTGTTTCATTCCCATGGTTAATATTTATCGCCTCATGAATCAACTGTAAACGAGTTATAATGTCCTCTAATCCACCAGTCGTTGTATCTTCGAATGTTCTAGCTTGTGCATTATGATTGTGATTATAGGCAAGCAAAACATCTTT
Organism: Bacillus sp. AR13-1; assembly: GCF_008042285.1. NCBI lineage: Bacteria > Bacillati > Bacillota > Bacilli > Caryophanales > Bacillaceae > Bacillus > Bacillus sp. AR13-1. The sequence goes on along the minus strand of NZ_QNUA01000014.1, from coordinate 61,087 downwards.
AGATGTAATTCCTAACGGCTTTACTAGCTGTTGCATGTCTTGAATTAATAATCCTAGACTTGGCTGGCCATTCGATTGTTCCTTCTGTGAACTTCCTTGTTTATTCTTTAGTTGTAGCATAGTAGGTGGTGTGAAATAATACCCTTTCTTTTGATAAGAAACATAGATACTATTTGGACCATTACTATGGGTAGAAAGTTCTACTTTACTAGGTTTTATATTGTAAAGGTATCTTCCCACGCCCCACATTACAGCAGCTCTTTTTAAACTATTCGAAAAGCCACCTTTAACAGAACTATAGTCAGATTCTTCACTTCCATCCTCTTTTGATATCCAGCGTTCATTCAAAAATACTGAAATGGTACACTTCGTGGCATTCTCACCCCATTTGTTGTAGGATACTTCCCATCTATCGATACCGAAGACTTCGTCAAAACGGTCCTGTATGGCACGAGCATCAACAAATGGAGCTACATACGCGAAAAAACGCCCGTTACTTTCGAATGCATGTGTAATTTTCCATCCTAATTGTTCGAATGGAAATTCGGCTTGTAAACTTTCCATCATATTCGTCATAATAATCCCCCTACATCATTTTATTTTGTACACTTTATTATGAAAGAGATTGTTATTTTGAATTGGAGTGTACCCACTCGTTCTTTCGAAATTCATCAATCATTTCACATATAATTCCTCTGTTTTCATGAAGCAACCACTCTTCATAGGAAGTAATATTTTTTCCTGATAGAATGGATAAGCGCTGATTCAACTCTTCTTTACTTGCATGACTGATATTCCTTGCTGCATAAATGAGACGTAAGCTTACTTTCAAATCTCTTAAATCAGAAACGGTAATATCCTTAAATGTCGTAGCTTTCGTATTGAAGTTTTGATTGTGCGCTTGCAGCATTGATAAAGAACTGATCCATAAAGGATTAGCTAGTGCTTTAATTTCTTCAATAATTTCATGTAAATGAGCATCATTTTGTAATTTCCCTTGTGATTTTTCCATGACTAAATTCATGATGTTTCCCCCTAATTAATAAAATAATTGCCTAAAGTGCTGGCTATACAATAACTCCAAACTTGAAGACAACACAAAAAGGGCTTCTTCAAGTCGATTAATAATGTGCATAGCAAAATAAGCTATATATACACTAATCGGCTCAAAGAAGCCCTTTCAAAAATGAAACAAGACGCAACTTGCTTCTACAACTCAACCACAACACAAAAAAGGTGTGGGAATAAACGGAATCAATTAAACAATAAATATATCTGTATATTAAACTATCTTTATTTTGAATGCAAGTAAAAAAGAGTGAAACAACCGTAACACTCTTTCATCCATAGTATATTATTTGCTCCAAAACTCATTATAATACCAAGCTCGATAAGAAATATCTTCTGATACATCCATTACTTTCATACGCCTTCTATGATTTTTAGGCTGAACAGGTATACTATATATCTTCGCATCGTCTGGTTTCGTAATATCTTCTACTTCAATTTTTACAACTTTTAGATGGTACGGCATACGGCCATTGCTAAAAACATCCCCTACACAAATTGTCCAAAGACTCGTTTCAATTTCAGTTACAACATTCATTATATATGCTCCTCTGCAGATTAATAAAAAAGACATTGAACAAATTCGTCCAATGTCTTTTTTCCCTCTTATATATTCTTTAACTCAAAGTACAATTTTCCAGGTTTTCCATACATGTTAATTTCATTTTGATATACGACAGCTAATTGCTGAGACATCTCAATGCTTTCCATATAGGATAATGAAGCAGCTGCTTCTATTTTTTCTTTAATTTCATTAGGAATAACTGCGTAAGATAAGCTATCCATTTTACTTCCTAATTTAGTATCTGTAGCAGCCTCATAATAAATTTCGGTAATTAAGACCTCATTATCACCTGGATCATACATATATCCTCGGTTAACTGTAATCATATTAAAGTACTCCTCTCAAGTTTCACATTCTAATCCCTTGTGCTTTTAGCATTGCAACAAATACCTTAATTCTATATAAATTCCCTGGTTCTTATTTTTCGCATTCTATTCCTTATCTACTTTACTATTAGACATTACTCTCTTTCTTTACAGTCAAATTCAAAAATCTTTAACAATGATAAGAGACGATAAATACCTGGTAAGTGTTTTTCTCCATAATAGATATATAATTCCTTCAATTCTTCTTTATAAGCAAATTGTACACCTAAATGGGCAGGAAGTTTCTCTAGTATCCTTGTGTTCTCCAACTCTATGTTTTGAATAATCTCAATAACAGTATGTGGGGATTCTTTTAAAATAGCTTTTAATGTCTCATATGGAATATGAAACAGTTCGCTACATTCTATTGCTCTTCTTTTATTATACTCTACTTGTTCTAGTTCTTCGTCTGTAGGAGGTATAGTTGAAGGTCTTCTATATTCAGATTTTACTACCTCTTTTTTTGATTCCATTTTTTTAATAAGAAAATGGCCCCATTCTTGGATACGATCCTCTATTTCACACGGATTTCCATATTGATATTCAAAACTTCTTCTTTGAAATTCGAAATCACAGTCATCATTACAATCATGATAATCCAGCTCCATAATGAAGTCCCTATAACCATAATAGTCGATGTCGATTTCTTTCATTTGATCCCCAATAATACCCACAGTATCTTGAAAAATAGTAAGTTCACGACTTCTAATTGGTTCAGTGATTTCTTTCTTTTGAAAGATTGATATAATTTCCCCTATTGATAATACTGATTTATCTAATGTAATTGCATGTTTATATTTCATTATAAATATCCCCTTTTCCAAATAAAAAAAGCACAAACTATGTACTATTTATTCACATTATTTTTTTAGTTGTAATACATAAATACTAGAACCTCTCACCCTTGTTTATTTTAGTATCTCTACTACGGTACAAGGGATGTTAGCGAATTTTCTCTCACTACATATGTCTTGTAGTGTTCTTAACGCTTCATATCCGTCATGCATGACTTTAAGTGGTTCTGAAGTGCTTAACTTATGAGCGTTTAGATACTCTACACAATCGCAATCATGATATGTTTCTGTTAAATAAAAACCTATCGCTTCGTAATTATTATGAGCACAAATGACTCTCATATTCTTTTTTTTATGCCATACTTTGTAAAATTCCATATGATCTCTCCTCTAAATTAAACAAAAAAAGCACAATAGATGTGCTGTTTTTATTTAGCATATTATTAGCCCAGAAGGTCTATTTACAAGTAATTCCTAACTTAAAGACAACACAAAAAGGGCTTCTTCAAGTCGATTAATAATGTGCATAGCAAAATAAGCTATATATACACTAATCGGCTCAAAGAAGCCCTTTCAAAAATGAAACAAGACGCAACTTGCTTCTACAACTCAACCACAACACAAAAAAGGTGTGGGAATAAACGGAATCAATTAAACAATAAATATACGTTTATATTAATCTATTTTTATATAATATTCAATTGTTTTTAATAGAATGAAGATAAGAAGGGATTTTATATGTATTCTATAATAATATCCCTGTTTCTTCTGCTATAAATCCCCTCTTATTTTCAGTTCTTGGTGTTAATTCATGTACTGCATTTCAAAATATAGTTTTTCTGGCTTTTGATTTTGGTCTAAATAACAAAGTATTTCCTTCATGTTTTCTTTTTCAACTTCAACACTTTCCATGTAGGACATACTTTCGTTTTCTCGGACCTTTTGAAAAATAGCAGTAGGTAGTTTAACCGCATCAAACACACCCATTTTGCTTCCTAGCTTTTGTTCTGATGTAGCATCGTAGAAAATTTCATTAACAATTACCTCATTATCATCTGGATCGTACATAAACCCTCTTTGTATACGTAGCAATGTATTACTCCTTTCTAATATATTCTCTTCCTAAAAATAATTATATTTATATATAGCGTTATTAATGAAAGAGCTATCAAACAATATTATTTCGTAAAATCCGTACTTTGTATAGTGGTAGATACATGATAATTAATTTTCACACGTTATTTTTGAATATTTCGTACTTTTTTTAGAACACAAACAAGCCACCCTTTAAAAGAAAGCAATAGCTTGCAAGGGTGGCTTAGTTTGTGGTGAATAGCTTCATATTTAATTGTTTGATTTCTCCTTCTGCAAGAGGCTGATAAAAAGCATGTTGTAATCCTTGTGAATGTAAGGTTTCTCCTATACATAGCAATACTTTACCAGGGATTAAATCAAGTAGTAGATCATTATTAATTTGCTTTGCCTGTTTTTCAGTAGAAACATAAATAACTAAGATTGTAGGATTATTCCCTAAGTCTTGCATAATAACATCTTTTCCTGACTCTACAAAAGCCTTCCATCTAGCAATAATTCGCTTTAATCGATCCTTTATATCTGATAATAAGGTGGAGTATACAACGAAATTAAATTTACGATTTTCTCCACCGCTTACTACAAAACTTAAAGGAGGGGTAGAAACCCCTTTGCTTATAGATGGATGCATAATATGCCCCATAAAGGACGGATCATAGCGTAAATGGCAAAGTAAGTCTATATCATGCCAGTAACGTAGGTGAACGTATTTGCCGTGATTATCAAGGCGCTCCGGAGCAAAGTAAAACATATTTCCTTGCCAGTACTTTAAGAGCTTAAACCCATTATCGGATAACGTATATGCCTCCTCACGAATTTCCATATCAAAAATCTCTACTTGCCATTTTTCAATGAGACGATAGTAAAGTAGTCCTTGAAGTGCATCATTAATTCTCTTACGCGAAAACTTATCTTTGAATAGATATAATAAATGATTAAAACGAACAGATGTATGAATACCGATGAAAGTTAGTATTGCATGCTGTTCTTCTGTTAAACGCTGCTTAAACGTAACTAATTCGTCATAGGAATGGAATACATAGGTTTTATCAAGACTATGTATTCGATATACCTGAAGTCCTTGTGCATCCTCACTTGTTAAATGTGGAATTGAAGGGAAATATGAAGACATTTGATTCTCTATTGTACGCATAGTCATTCATTAAAATTGGTAAATTGGCGAATTAGATTTTTTACTTTGGCCTTGCGGATAATTCAGGATACGTACAGTTCCTTTTCTATTTTTCGCATCAATGTTAAGCAGCTCGCATGTAACAATCGTTTGGTTAGTTGCATCGTGTGCAGTTGGATTGGCAAGATTACGGCTCTTTAAGCCTTTAAACTGAATACCTGGTGCAACTTCTACGAAAATACCAGCAATGGCATCTACACCTACAATTTTACCTACAAAACGGTCACGTCGTTTATTAAGCTCTAGTAGCTTTTCCATTGGATCTGTTTCTAGTTTCTTTTTATTTCCTCTAAATTCATAGCGGCCGTTCTTTTCTACTACTTTATCGATAATGAGCTCTACAACATCACCAATAATAATATCCTCCGGACGTACAAATGAATGTGACCAATGTGAGTACCTTACCCCTATAGTTACACCATGGACTTCAACCAGAACGGTTTGTGCAGTTGGAATATGACCTGAAACTGTTCCTGTGTATACTTTATTCCCACCTTGTGAGGTTACTTCATCATATAATCTTTTTTGTAATGCGAGCTCTCCTGCTGTGATTGATACAACGGCAAAGTTCCCTTCCTCTGTCTTTTGGAAATGCTCAATGATAACAGGTTTTGTTCTACCAACTAGCCATTGAGGATTCTTAGGAATTGTTATCCCTGCCTCTGTAATTGGGCAGTATGCAGTTGTATGGGTACCAATTTGCATCGTAAGTACGGGTATGCGTTCTGATTTACCATTTTTAGTTGGGAACAACTTTTCAGAGACGACTGTAATTAAGCCTTTACCTATAATACGTTCCCGTTTCATACGAGCTAACTCTTCTAATTCATGCTCACGTACTCGTTCAAATTGATTGAAGTTTGTTTCTACTGGTGTGTCCCCTGCTGTGAATTCTTGTTCAAAAGCCATTCCTAGTTCTTCTGCAACGTGTGTTGTTTCTTTCTCTACTGTCATCCTATTTTTCCTCCTAGAACGTAAAAAAGGACACACCTGTACCGTTGGAATGGTACGTAAGGTGTGTCCTTCACGTAAGTTATAGTTTATTTATATAATTATTAATTTTAATATAATGGTATTCAAAAATTTATGCAAGTGTTATTTGGTTCAACTTCAAATATTTTCTCTATTTCATGTCGTAGATTTTCATTTTATCCAATTCCTTTTTTCTTTTCTCATGAAGATACTTTCTACCTCCATTCCATTCTGCACATAGGAAAAGCAGCCCTAATAATAGATAGAGGATAAAGCCAATAGTATTTTCAATACGATTCGTTACAAACAGCCCTGTCAAAAATGCAATATATGCTACTGGTAAAATTGCTCCCCAATAGATATTGTTCCTAGTTGAAAAGAAGAATTGAACAGCTAAAATACCAGCAATAATAAAAACCTCATAAAAACTAAATGACATCACTTCTCATCCCTATCTTGTTTATATTTTTCAATAATCAATTTTGCATCCTCTACACTTATGCGATCATCAATCGACAGGCTCTTGATAAATTTAATAAATCCCTCGTTTTCTACAGCATCATTCATTTTTATTTTATCGATTAATCGATCAAGTTTAAGTCTTACTGTTGGGTATGATACCTCATAAACCTTTGCAATCTCTTTTAAAGAACCCGAATGAAGTACTAAGTTTTTAACAAACTCTAAATCCTCATTTTCCAAAGCTAAAATCCAGTTTGGAATATTGTTAATATCCACATCTTCGCCTCCATTAACTTTTATTAATATTAGTTTAACATATTTTTTAATAATATTGAATAAATGTTAAACTTTATTAAAAATAATTTATATCATTTGTTAAATTATTTATAAAATAAAAAGAACCCATTTGAATTAAGTTACTCAAGTGGGTATTGCTTCACAATCTGGCCCTTTAGTTGAGTAACTTTATTGCTACTCAACATTTTCTTAATCCGCCTTTCAGTTCAGATCTTCTTTTCACTTTTCACTATAAAAACACCCCTTTAGATAAACAGATCTAAAGGGGCAAAACATCGCGCCTTTTTTATAAACACCGTGACTTGATTTAAAAGAGACAATAAATTAACCATAAACTGTCCGGACAGTTTATGCTTTAACTTACAAAATCTCTAATTAATTTCAAAGTATCGTTCTAATTGAAAGGAAATATTAATCAAATATATCGTTTAAATCCTTGCTCATCACGTTAGATGTATTCTTCTTAGGTTGTTCATTTCTATATGGCAGTGGCTGCGTATCACTATACTTATTTTTCTGTTGAGTTTTTAGAAGTTCTTGACGTTCTTTATAGGTCATAGGGCTATACTCTCGTTGCTCTTCATTATTTTTAGGATTCCCTAGCATATTTATTTCTAAGTTTTTATAGACAGTAGTACTAATTGATTCATAAACTTTTGCTACATCTGCATCAAGTTTATTTTCTTCAGTAAGGGCTGCTGTTTCTATTACTGGTGTTGGATCTTCCTCTATATTTATTTCTGATTCCTTCTCTATTTCAATTGTAGTTACTTCTTCTTGTAACTCTTCTTGGAATGGTTCGATTCTAACTGAAAGCTCCGTCTCTATTGAAGCATCTGTGTTCCAATCCTGTTCCAATATAGAAATGGATAAATCCTTGTTAAGCTCTGATACATCCATATGTATTTCATGATAATCTTCTATATCGGCAGAATTCATTTTAATTACTTCCTCAATTGTTTCTTCTGGTACTGTATCTTGTATTGCAGGTGTCACAAATTCCAATTTTTGTTCTGTCTCTATATCCTGCAAGACTCCATTACGTTGTAAAGCATCTAGTAAGCGTGCTGCACGTGTATAACCTATATTAAATTTATCTTGCAGTGCAGATATGGAGGCAGTCCTGGATTCCTTCACAAAAGCTACCACATCATCATACAGGACATCTTTAAAGAAGCTTGTCTCCTCTTGCGCGGCTTCCTTGTCTTCGCTTGGAATGGCTGATTCTTGCTGAATACTCTCACCGGTATTTGTTTCGAATAAAACGGGAGAGTTTATATCAGACTTCTCAATCGGTAATGGAACACGACTATCTTTTGAAATTAGAACTTTACGAGGTTCTTTTCCTGTATAGGAACTTACAACTAGATTTTGTTCTAACTTATCAATTAATCGTGCTGTCTTCATATAGCCAATCCTAAATTTTCTTTGCAGAAGGGATGGCGAGACTTGCTGTGCTTCAATTACGAAGTTTTTTATCTCTTCATATAGAGCAGCTTCCTTTTCAGCTTCCTCTTCCTCTTCCTCATTGTTGTTTGTCTGTTGTTCACTAGCAATGGATGTATTTGATATAGCTATATCTTCGACTAATTTTGTTTCATGTTCAGATTTATGATCCTTATAATCATTCAATGATACAATATGTTGTTGCTCACCGTTTGTTTCCAGGGAATTGTTCTGCTCCATCGTATCATTCTGCATAGGTGGTAATGGTTCTATTTTTTTCATATTCTCTGCATCTACGTGCTTCATTGGATTTGCTTTAGTAATAGACTCCTTGATTAGAAGGAGACGCTCATTTTCCCAATATCGCCCTAGTTTTTCGTCTACCTGTATAATCGCTCTAGCAAACTCTTCTTTAGGTACAAAGTTACTTGTGATTTGTTGTACAGGCTGCACATGATTATCTTGTACGATACGAGCAGCGCAAATAAATGCACCTTGTCCCATAATATCCCCTGGCGACATAACCACTTCTTTTGTTTTTTGATAGGTTGATCCTAAGCGACTAACGGGATTCTCTTGCATAGGAGAAATACCTTGTTCAGATTCAGATTCTTTAAATTCCTCTTTTTCGCCAAACATGTCAGAGAATATCTTTGCATCATATGGCGTAACATCTCCAAATATCATTTTGTTACGGAATGAGCCCAGCAAGGTAAACATGTACTGCTCTGTGAAATCGAGAGCTAATTGAGATAGTGTTTGGCTTGCAATTGTCAGGATTACTTTATATTTACGAGATTGTGCAGGGAATTCTTTAAACGGGCGGACAACGTAATCTGGGAATTCATCGACAATTATATGGTGGTATGGTGAAACGTTTGGTTCTCTACGGAATACAGCATTCTGCATACTAAGTAAGACGAATTTTCCTAATACATTAGAAAGGTCTGCCAATTCCCCTTTTGCCGTATTTACTAATAAAATTCCACCTTGTTCTAAATGTACATCAAAATCGAAATCGGATTTACCAAATAAAACTCGTCGTATTAGTACGTTCGAAGCAAGGTCTTTTAAAATATTACGTAATCCTTTTACATATTCTTCTTCTCTATCATAATGCATGGGGTGCCCGCGGTATTTCCCTTTTTTATAAACCGCAGGTTCGCCTTGAGAATCTGTTTTTTCTCGAATGGTATTATCAAACCACTCATCTATCCCTTTTATAATTTTATATTCGTTGTTCTGGTCCCGCGAAGCAGCGCCAGTTTGAACAAAATCGTATAACTTTTCCACCTGTACTTTTAAGAGTTTCTGCATACGATGGACACGTTCTATATCATCATACATCTCTATCAAGTCGTCGAAGGTTACATCTTTTTGCGGGTTGTACAGCTTTAATAAATAGATATGTTGCTTAAGATGGTTACGCTGTGCTTGTTCAAAGAATGCATTATTGGATTCAGATAAACCTTGAATAACCATTGCGAAAACCTCTGCTACTTTATCAACTGGTCCACGCAGAATGTTTATGTTTTTTGTATCAGGGTTAGTTGGATCAATATAGTAAACCGAGCTTTCAGGAATTTTGTGTGCTTGTACTAACTTAAATACTTTTTGACATAAATCATTACTCGGTTCAATAACAGTGACACCATTTAAAAACGTCCCTTTTACTTCTTCCGTATCATAATCATTTTTTTTATAAGCATTCTCGAACTTATTAATGAAACGTACCATCCAGTGTAAATCTTGATTAATCATTGGAATGATTAAACTAGATGTTTTACCAGAACCAATTGGACCAATAATGATTCCATTTAATGTTCTATCTTTCCCTTTGATACGAACCATTTCTTTATGCTCAATATGAGGACCAATTTCTACATCAGGATATATTTGTTGTTCCTGACTATTAAACCATTTTTGTAACTTGTGGTTTTTGTACTCATATTTTTGTACCCATTTTAAAATTTCTTCCCGGTAACGAACAATATGCCCGCTATACCAAAGAGTAAACAAGATCATAAATACAGTCGGTAAAAACACAAATATCATGGTTAATGTGTGGAAATTCCCCGTTAATACATGTCCTACTGCCTGATATTCACCAAAATTAACATGCGTTGCTTTATCAGTGAGATAAGGGATAACCTTTGCATGGATAGGAGCAGTTGCAAACCATAAGAAGTGGATATCAACTGCGATGTGTGAAGCAATTAGAATGAATAGTTTCCCATTTTTCACATGTAAAGCTGGAATACGGCTGTAGAAACGAAAACTAAATTCTCCTAGAAATAAAGAGAAGAACATTAAGATGAGTGGTACATATGTAATTTCTATAGGATAAGACGGTAGTTCAAATGCATAGTATAGTAACTTTATATAGTTTATTAAACCGACTCCAAAAGAAATAATAAATGCGCTAATGAGTGTAATGGTTGTAAATAAAGGTAACCTTTGCTTAAACGTATCCATAAAGGCTCACCTATTCCTTACAGAAACAGCTGAGCTTTATGGCGGAATGTAAAACGATCTTGTAACTCTGGATTAAATCGCTCTTTTGATTTTTCTAGAAAGAACTTCGCTGTATCTTCAGTCTGTTTTAAATATAGGTCGATACTAGCTTTTTCACAAAGCTTGTCATATTCTTCTTGAGAAAGTACAGCAATATTCACTTCTATTTTCTTAGCAGCTGCAGTTTCAATCAATACGTCGTACCAATAGTAATTAGGCTTACCAGGTATTTGAATATCTTGTAGTGAAACGCTGAACTCCGCACCTTCTTCTGTAATATGTTCAAGTACTAGTTCTGGATTTGCTAATGCCTCTCTCACAGAAAGCACTCCCCCATTGGCTGTTGATGCAGTTGTAAATTGCAAATTCATTTTCATTTTCCACCTTTCTCCAAATAAAAAAAGGCAAGCGACACCCACTGTAAAAACAGCGTGTGTCGCTTGCCTTAATTCATATGTTCTGATTTGATTGTAGTTTTAATTATATGTTCAAACGCTATTCTACCACTTTGAATAATGAAAATCAATAAAATTATATAGTGTTATATAAAAAATAATAGATTAATATAACTCAACAAGTTTACGTCTTTTCGGATGAACGTTATTTGCAGTACGTACCATGATCTGTTCATCCATGTCTATATGGATACTTTCATTTTGGATTGATAGCAGTCGTACATTTTCATAAGTGTCCATCAGAAGAATATCTCTGGGTTTTTCACGTTTAGGATAGATAACTACAAGTGGAACACCGTCATCCCCTTTTCTTCTTGAAAACACGACGTCATCTAATCTAGAGATCATCCGGTAATCATTTTCGTTCCCAAAAATAAAGAAGAAATCTTGTATAACGTCTTTGTCTCTCCTATAAGTTCGACGTAGACCGCCATCTATTGGTTCCTTAAATGTTTGTACGTTCTCAACAAATGCATAACGCCACTCAGCATCTCCTACTATACGTTGAGATAAAGGCACAAGAATATCTTGTTCAAAATTTTGGTTGTCATCTTTTCCAAGAATGATATCTGAAATAACGTCTCCAGCATCTTTAAGTGAGCAGACGTACATATTTAGATTAGGTATTGTCATTAAAAGTTCGTGATACTCCCTCATAGAAAATAATAGATTCTTCATCCGTACGTATGGTGGCTCTGCTTCTTCTGCAAGGAACATTGATTTGTCGTACATGACAAAAACAACTGAAACATTGTCCTTCGTTTTTTGAGCATATTCTACATACTTCCCTACTTTTTCAACTAAGGTAGAATTGGTTTCTTTACACATATCCATTTCAATATAGATATTTTTATCTTGATATGAAATGTGTTCATCAGGAACCATTGCCAGGCCTGCATCTTCAATTTCAATTTTTTTAAGCTTTTGATGATAAGACCGAATATCTAACTCATATAATGTCTCGTTATTATAGGTCTTTTTCGTCACTTCTAAAAGCGTACGTACTAAAACTTCTCTTGAGCAGAGTGTATGTAATGAATTTGAATGAGAGTATCTACGTTTTGAAGATCCTTCAGGAATCTTCCCGATTTCCTGAAGGTATTCAATCATTCTTTCTTTTAAAGAGAATGTAGCACGTTTAGTTATACTATCATCTCGCTTCTCAATTTTTTTCGTTAAAATAGCACCGTATTGTGAATAACGATTAAGTTTTGTAAACACACTAGCTTCGGAAAAATCTCGACCTTCAAACGCGCTATAGAGTTGAGTAATTTGTCGTGTAGTAAGATACCTTTTGTGATATAAAACTGTGAATACAAATATGTCAGCCTCCTTTAGATGGAAAAATTTTTGCACGCCTTTGCTTTTATATTTATACGTTTTACTGTTCATATTATACAACTCCATAATTTAAATTTCTTCTCGTGTAATAACTATCATTTCTATATATCTTATTACAGCAGAATTAGGTTGTAAATTATGAAAAATTCAAACTAAATTTGAGCTAATATAGATACTAAAACTCGTACGCTGAAGTTTGGATCAAATTTGCTTCTAAAAATCCGCTATAAATATTGATTTATATAGCTTTATCACTCTTTTAAAATTGTTAGGACAGAGTACAAGTTTGACTCTAACATTTTTTTGAAGGGTAAAGTAAAGATAAAAAATTGTTAGGACGCCCAAACAGAATAAAGGATGGTAGACAAAAAGATTTAAAGGTTCCAATTATTCAAGAATTATAACGGATTTTTTGCGGGGTAGAATTAATGTCATTAACGATTGAAATAGAAAAAGACCGACAAAATTTAATTTGTCGGTCTTTTGTTTAGAATGATAATTTCTTTTTTGCTGGTTGTGAATCGTCGGCTACTTCTACTTCAGGTTCAGCACCAAAATTCAATTTTTTCTTTTTAGGTTTTTCTTCTTGTACTGAATCATCAAATGCAAAAAGTTTATTTAAAACAGCATTTGATTTCTTAGAATTAGCTTGTTCACGCTCTTCTTTAATTCTAGTAATCTCATCAATAATATCACTCACACGTTTTGGTAATGGTAGCCCTGCAACAACTGAATAGAATTTAACTATATCCTCTTCTTTTTTCGCTGTATGTTTATTTACATATGGAGCTATAGGACGTTCATCTACGTATGGAGTTCTTTCTTTTAAGAAGTTTTCCATCTGGTTAAGGAATGAGAAGTTATATAATCGACTAGCTCGTAGCGGTGATGTAACGATAGATAGTGCACTTTTTTTAGCACTTTCTAGCTCTTCTCTTTCTGTATCGTATAAAACTCCTTTTTCTAGTGCATTCCCTAGTTGAGTCAAGTAACCTAGTGGGTTTTCAGTGTCTAATTGATTTGATTTTAGCTCTAGTTTTGCTAAAGATAAAACGCCTGGTGTATTAATTACCTGAGCAAATTCACTTGCATCAAAATGTGTATCTGAAAACGGCGTAAATGATGAAGTAACTAAGTTAATCTCATGTAATGCATCAGCAATATATTTGTTACTATAGCTAGTATATTCGTTCGCTAATGCACTTGGGTTTTCTTCTTCAAATTTTCTATATAGTTTAGCATTATCTATTAATACAATTGAACCGAAAGCGTCTTGGTTCATAGCAATGCTACGAATACGTGAAGCTGCATTTTCTAATACTTTTAAAGCCTCAGCATCTCGAGGTAAAGTTAGTAACAATCCAAAATTGTAATCATGTTCATATAACATTTCGATTGCCTTTAAAAGAGCTCCAGTTCCTGTTCCACCACCAAGGCCACAAGTAATCCAGATAAAGTCACGATCTTCAAACTCTTGTTTAACTGCTTCAAAAATCATTGCTCCATGTTTTACAAATGCTTCCTCACCAACCTGTGGATTACGAGCTGCACCTTGTTCATATCCTTCTAACTGAATTTTACGGACATTCCCTGTATTTTTAATCTCAATTTTATTAAAATCTTGGCTATTTGTATTAACAAGAATCGCACGATATGGGTATTTATTGTTTTTAATCTGTGTTTCTTTATTTGCACACTCCGCTGCGATTGCGCATCCTCCCATACCTAGTCCTAAGAATCCAAATTTCAAGCTAATATTTCCTTGGCTTTCGATTTCTGAAAAATTGCCTGCCATATGTATATCCTCCCTCAAATATATATTTTAGTTGTTTTTCTCAACTCGTTTTTCTAGTTCTTTGATTAAAACATTACCTAGATTTGTTACTTCGTAAACTCGAACGCGCCCAAATGGTTTGAAAGATATCAACCCTGCCCCCTCAAGTCGTGCAGTCATAATATCCAAAGAATATCGCGATGGAAGTATCTTTTTTCCTTCATAATCCTTTGCATTCTCTATTTGATATTCTTTATGATACTGGTTGATACAATCCCATAGCTTTTCTTTGTGCATTGCACCTTCAGCGTATAGTACACGTAGAGCCCAAATTCCGTCATTTAAATTCTCACAGAGTACATCAATAATTTCATTGCTACTCATTGATATATTAGACACTAATTTCACACCACCTTTAATAAAAAGTAAAATTTATGTATAGATACAAAAAGCAATAACAATATTACGGAATTTAATCCCGCGATAAACGCCGTAGATACTTCGGGATATACTTCCGAAGTATGTGATGTATTAACTATAATACATCTCAAATATTTTATCAAGAACCTTTTAATATCAAGTGTTTAAATACTTCCGAAATATAACCCGTAATTATTACCGTAATGATTACGGGTTATATTTACGTATTTATTTCGATAATTAATCCCGCTATTTGTACCTAATAACCATCGGATGCAACTGAAAATATGTAAAAACTCATTGATATATGAGTAGATTTATTTCCGCTATGACGAGATGGTTTTGTACATATTGAGGAATTAATCACGCTCATCCAACTAATCACCGCTCAACAAGACAGGCATTTTTGATACATAACCCAATAAATGAGCAATGAATGGTTGAGTGATCAGACGCAAAAAAACATGAAATTTTACGTAATTGGAAAAGGTGTCCTTTTAGTTTCTATAGAATTTCTATATAATGTACTATAGGACAGGCAACATATAGTTAGGTGGTGAGCAAATGATTGATGAACAGTTAAGCGATGGTTATTATCGTGTATCTGAAGTAGCAACCATGCTTGATATACCCGAAAGTACTCTTCGCAGATGGTTGAATGATTTTGATGAGTACTTGAACATTAAAAAAGAACGACAACTTAAATATGTTCATGAGGATAGTATTGATACAGTAAAAAAAATAAAACATTATTATTCAGAGTCAAAGAAAAAGCACGAAATTGTAGTGCTTTTAGATATGGATCCCACTGTTATTCGTAATGTTTATGCTGAAGAGATTGATGACGATGATGAGCAAAAAGAAACATCGCTAGTTAAAGCACAACAGGTAAATACAGACTTGATTGAGGCTTTGACAGAAAAAATCACTGAGGAAGTTACAGCTAAAGTGACCGCCGAATTAACAAAGCAAAATATGGAATTCTTCGCTGCTGTAGCTAAACAAAGTCAGGACAATTTCGATAGAATTAATAAACGTCTAGAGGAACGTGACGAAAAACTAATGAGCACTATACGATTAATTCAAGAACAAAAAAGTGCAAATGCTCAGAAACAAGAAAATACTGAACAAAAAGGCGGATTTTTCTCTAAGTTTTTCGGGAAAAAATAAAAGAGACTATCATTTTGATAGTCTCTTTTATTTTCTAAATCCTTAGGACACTTAGTATCTTTTACTGAGACTAAATTCATTAATAAATAACATGATTAATTCAAAGTTATTATGTTAATTCTGTATATTTTTATGTAAAATCATAATATATAGAATTAACATATATTTACAGGAGTTGATACATATGTGGAAAAAGATTAATAATTATAAATATCACCTAAAAGATTTAAAATTCATGACTTGGCTATTTCCCGCTATTGGCTTGTTATATGCTTATGAATTCTTCTCTGGTATAATGTTCGACCAGGAGTTTCGTTGGCTCAAATTATTATGCACGATCATAATGATTCTAGCATTTATGGATATTAGAAAGAAACTTAGAAACAAAGACTATAGAACAACGTGATGCAAATGGAATCCTTATGGGTTCCTTTTTCTTTACAAAATAAAAAAGTAACGAATTCGCTACTTTTATTTCTTCCAATCTTTGAAATTGGCATACTTCATATATTCTTTTTTAACTATTCCTTTATACCATTTATTCTTACTTTCAGGTCTAGAAGGTTTTTTGTTATATTCATTAATATCTCCGTCTACATTAAGCCATTGTGGATTTTCATAAGCATATTTGTAGATGAATTGTCTAGCTTCTTTTAGTGAACTAAATTCTCCTAAATGTAACTTTGGTTTAGCGGTTCTATATCCATATACAAAATAAGTTGTACCATGTTCCCCTATAGTTTCAAAAAATGGTTTTGGTATCAAATCAATTCTTCTCATTTAAACATCCCCTTTATAATAACCATAGGTTTATTATACAAATTAAGTACTATTAAACTATTGTTCTGCCAATCAATTTACGTTAATTCTCAGAACAATAGTTTAATAAACATGTTTATTACTACAACTGTATACTTTGCTGTTTATTCGAGAGTTAATTTTGTAACTAAAAAACCTATGATTGATTCTCAACCACTTTTAAAATGCGAACAAAAACTATGTAAGTGACCGGCGATTAATTGACTGATTGGAACTATAATTAATATAATAAAATCATTCACTCAATCACCACTCAATCTATTAAGGAAAACTAAGTGTATTATTATTAAGTGACCGGTGATTAGCCGGGTGACTCTTACTAATTAGAGGTGAAATGGCGTCGAAATCAAGGTGGTGTGTTGATTGAGCGACAATTGATTAGGTGAGTGTCGTGAAAATAATTGGATTTTAAACCATATTTAGTTGGTTTTTGATTGAGAGGCGATCATGTAGATGTTTAATGTGCAGATTTTCGTTCGTGTTAAGTTCACCAGGTTGTTACTTTTGAAAATCAGCTTGCAACCATGAAAAAAACTATATATGATGTAGTTACTTTAATAATTTCATATTTTTCTAGATATAGATTTATTAATAATATAACATTTATATAATGTGAAAATAAAATATAATAAAGCAAAAAAAGGTTCATCAGCCCAATGAAATAGCGCCAACTATCTCATTGTGGTTAACCGCGAATCGCTGAAACTCTAAATCTTTTTCTAGAGCGCGGTAAACAAAGCTTCTAAACCTTTTTTGATTTGCATGAAATTATAAGATAATTTTACTGTATCTTATGTATTTGTGCAACTTAAAAAGGGGATTTCTTGCGTATTTTTAGGCATTGTTTACCGTGGTTATACATGTATTGCTTTTTTAAAGAGTAGTATTTTTGTATACGTGGTATGACAGTGCCTTTTTTGTGCTCTTTTGAAAGGAGTTAGCAACATTATGAATACGCAAATGGCTTTTTCCCAGCAGAACTTTAAGGTTCATGGGGTTAAGTTTTTCGATGGATTATTAAACATCGTGAAACTAGAAAATGAACGGAAAGAATTACCATCTTCAGCTTTAGCTACTTATATCTTGCTTCACTTTGAATGTAATGATATTGGAATGCTACCACGTGAATTTCAAATCATGGATCTTGCTAAGAACAGTGGGATTCCCTACACAACAATTTATACGGGGTTTCAAGTTTGCTTGGAGCGTAAGCTCGTAAAAGAGACACCTGTTGGAAATCGTACTGTATATGAGGTTGTAGATTATGCCTTGTATAACCATACTGCTGCAGAAACTACAAAAACTACAGATATATCACTATCATATTTCCGAATTCCATTTCATCTTATTCAAACAACTATACTTAGTAGTCTTGTAAAGGCTCGTGATAACAGAGGGATTATGTTCCTATTAGAATTAATAAATACTTTTTCTAGAAAAATTGGTATGGAGCATTATAAGCACCAGATTCAAGAGTTCGAGATTACAAGAAGAATGGCTTTTTTAAAGGATAAATTGAATCGTAATGCAAAGAAGGTACGACAATACATAGAAATTTTAAAACCAATTGTGCAATTTACAGCAATTGATTCTAAGGAAAAGAAGTCTAGCGAATCTCGCATAGCGCGTGTTAGAAAACAGGTGAAACAAGTCATCATTGAAAAGTTCAATGTGGTGTTTTCTTCAAACTGCGTAATTGAGAATGATAAAAAAGATTTACATAGGCCGGTAGCGAAATGCAGAAAGGAAGCAGTATCTCGTTTAAAATATATGGGACAATCATTACGAAAGAAAGATCGTGAAAATATGATGATTGCATTTAAACAGGAAATTGTGGACATTGCTGCATACATGCCAACAAAGGAAAAACAAAACGAATTACTGATTACCGCAATGACTTATGCATTAGATCAGGTTGAAAATTATTCGAAAGAGCAAGAAATATTCTCTATTCCTGCATTTATGCGAGTACAATTTAGAGAATCCTGGACTGATTTTACGGAAAAAAGCTTGTCTGTAGAAGAAAGGCACGATGTAATGATGAATTATTATAATCAAAATGGTGCCTATCCAGACTTCATAAAATCTTAAAAAATATAGTAAGCAGCAGCCCTTGTTAAAAAATCACATAAAAGCAAGGGTTATTTGGCATGTTCTTTAATTTGAGGACATGTTTTTTTGTTAAGGAAATGTCTTTACCGGCGCTTTTACGTAAATATATAAACAGTTTATGCTGCTTTTGGATACGATTCATTTTGTTTATAATTCGATTCAATACTTGTGATTATCTTAATACTATATATTAAAACTTGTGAATTCTTAGTAATATGATATTTAGCTTCTTAATTTGTGTTTTTTATGATTCATTACTTGTATGTAATGGGGATAGTACGATATGTAATTTGGTTTATTATAAAAGAACGTATGGTATATAAGGATTCATAAGCACTTTTATTTTCTCTTTATATTTAATAATTGAGTTTAGTTATATATGATTCTTGTATTATTTATATAAAATACTTGAATATATTTTTATTTGAAATATTGTTTTCTTTAGATTAGATACATAAAAAATAAGAAAAATATAAGTGAATATATTAGCATTAGGATTTTTTGAAACTGTTGACTTTTAAAATTCAGAGATGTATTCTTATACATGAACAACAATTTACTAAGAGAAATATACAAATTAATAGATTCATTCTTTAGCTAAACGGACACACCGAAGGCACATAACCTGCCATCGGTGTGTCTTTTTTTATGTATTAATAACATTTGAAAGGGAGAAATCAGAACTATGAATGAAATTGTAAGCATGAGTAAAGAGAGATTTGCAAAGTATTGTGAGGATAATTCAACGTTTGAAGAAAGTATTAGTCGTATCATTAATCATTACTTTTTATTGTTAGGTAACAAAGCTAATATCCTACAAGAAAGGGAGTTTAATAACGAAGTTGAAGAAAAGAAATTTAAGAACAATGTAAAGCGCTTTGAAACTCTATTCCCAGCAGCAGCCAAGAATGCATTTTTAAAAGGATATCAACTATGCCTTGAGTTTGTACATCATCCTGAAACCCACATTCCAGAGGAGCTATATACTGATTCGAATCTTATTAAAGATATTCCTTTTGCTTTAGTAAATGCATCTGAGTTTGAATTATATGAAATCATTCGAACAGATGAAACACAGGAATTTAGTGTATTTGCAATACGAACATTTGAGGGGATTCGTCCATTACTAGAACAAGTATTTTGCGAAATTGCATTTGCTGGCGCTGAATGTGCGTTTGAACACGAACGATTGGAAAAAGGATTGGAACTAGTAAATGGGGATACCACTACTTTAACTAAAGTTCCTGTAGATCGTCTTTTTGCAATTACGCCTTCAGTAAATGGAGTTGTTGTGCATGCGGAAGAACATTGTGAGATTTGGAATCTAACTTGGAATAGCGGAGTAACGATAGACAATCCTTTCATTGAGCTTGCAGAGGTTACATTTATTCATCAAACAAGAGATATGATTCAAAAAAGCATTGAAGATGGTGTTTTATACTACAGAATTCTTTATCTCGATACACCATTAAATGAAATTCAAGATCGACTGGAAATACGAATAAAACTTAATTCTGATTTTGAGGCACCACGACCATTGGAACAAGTTGAAGTGGAGTATATTCTGAATGAGATTTTTGGGAAGATTCATCAACAGGCGCAAATTCCAATTGAAAACATGATTTTAATCCAACGCTAAAAGTTAAAGGAGGTCTACCATGGTCAAAAAAATTGTATTAGCCATCAGTGATACTGTATATACGGCATATTTACGAGAAGATTTTGTTGGCGCGGGATTTGAAGTGGCTGATAGTGATGTGATGCATATTAAATATCTAGATGAAATTCTAGATACGGAACAACCCGAGATTCTATGTATTAATGACAAACGATTAAATATTGATGCGGGACAGGAAGATAAACGTGAATTGATTATCTTACAGAAGTTAAGGGATATACGTTTTAATCGAGATATTCGTATTGTAGTTTTTACAGAACGTGAAAATGATGATGAGTTTTTAGCGAAACTGATTTATCTAGGTATCTATGACATTTTCAACTCTCGTAGAATTGATATTGATAATAAAGTCATCCCGCAGTTGCTACAGGAGTCGGATATTAAGAATGTAGCTGAAATTGTAGGAACAAGCCAGGCTCCGAAACAAACGAAATTGCCGGACGTGCCTACTGAGGAAGAAGAGGAAGTGCCAAGTGATGAGGAAGAAGAAAGCAATGATGAACCTTCCTCTAAGTCAAAAATATTTAAAAACAAACAAAAACGTAAGTCTGTCCAAGAGGAAACAGTAAAAGCACCAATTATTAAAAAACAATATAAATTATCATTTGAGCCTGTATATGAGAAGCAAATAGGTATAGCAATTCCAAGGAAAACAATTGTTGTGGCCAGTATGAATAGGAGAAGTGGAGCTACTTTTGTTTCACATCTCCTAGCTGCCTATTTGAATGAACTACAGATTGATGTGAACTATATAGAGAATCTATACGATGAGGGATATACGTATCCACTATTAAAGGGCTACACAGAAGCACCAGAAAATTATCGCAGCGAGTTCATGTTACAACGCTATAAAGAGATGCTACAGAAGGAATCCGATATATTATCTATTCCAAAGTGGAAGCAAGGAAAGATAAACTTTATCGTAAAGAATCCGATTGTAGACCAAGAATTAAAAAATGAAACAGAGCAGGACTTTGACCATTTTATTAAGGTCTTATTGGGGAACCAAGAAGCACCTATTTCTATTATTGATGCAGGGAATGATTGGGACAAAGATTTATACCATGAGATATGCGAAATGGCTGATTATATATTCTTTGTAGCGGAGCCAGATCTTCATCAAATGTTAAAGATAGCACACCCTCTTACGCAAAAAGAAAGAAAGTTAGTTTCCTACTTAGCATTAGAGAAAACAAAAGTAATTGGGAATAAATTTTCATCATCATTGTTAAAACACGAGGTAGTGGAAGAATGTTTAGGACAGAAGTTATTAGCAGCTATACCACCTTATGGGATTGAGGATGTATTTGAAGCACAGTTGAATAGTAGTACGTTACTATCAAGTCGAAACTATTATAGAGAGTTAGAAGGAATAATGAAGAAGATAGCAGAGTTATTACTACCAAACGAATTGCTGAACCAGAAGAAAAGTTCTATATTAAGTGGATTTCGTTTCCGAAAGACCGAAAATTAAGAAGGGATGATAAAAAATGCAAAAATTTATAATAGCTGCAGGTGCGCTACTTTTATTCATAGGCTGTCTTTTCTTTGTAACAGATATGGTGATTGGGGATACAACACATACTGACAATAAGGCTGCATTAAAGAAAGGGAACAATACTGCCTTATATAAATCAGTAAAAGTCGGTACTTTACGTGCTGAGGAAGAAATAGCAATTGATCCAGAACTAGCAAAAAAAGAGTTCGAGCAAGCGTACAAGCAGAATGCGGCATTCAAAGACCCTGCGTCAAAGCGTGATTTTTCTGTTCATGTTATCCAAGACAAGCCAGCAATGATTGCAGTTGAGGGAGATGTGGATGCAAAGAGCTATCTAAAACAATTTGATGAAAACAAAGGAACAATTAAAAGTAAAGCACGAAACATCTATATTTTTGAGTCTACCTCTGATAAAAAACAACCTGGAGGAAACATAAAATAATAGGGCCAAGAACTGTAAGGAGTGAACCAGTATGCAAAATACCGTAACAACAGCTCTATTATTAACTCTTTTTCTATTCTTTATCTCTTTAATCCCGGAAGGCGTACTATATGGTATTCAATTGGTCAAAGCGCATAATTTTGCTTCTAATACGATAGAGTTAGCTGAAAGAACAGGCGGATTTCAATATAGTTATAATGGGGAAAATGTAGATTTAATCCCTGATATTGAGAAAAAGATGAAGGCAGATAATATGGATGGATGGAAATATGAATTTACAAAAGGACGAGTAGATCGTAACCAACCTCTTTATTTTAAGATTAAATCGGAGCATCAGTTTTATATATTTAAATTGATTGGTGTTGACGGAGTAAAAGCGCCAATTTGGAGCAATCGTGAAGGAGTAGGAAAAGTATTCTTTCGTGAATAGAGCAGACATAATATAAATCTGGTAAGAAAACTATGCTTAGAAAAGTGTAGTTTTTTTGCTAGAAAAATATATTTAAAAATAAATATATAAAAATACTTTACAAGCCTATTTCTATATGGTAATATTTTCCATATAGAACAGCGGTTATAAAAAAACGCTAATCAAATAATTAATATGTTAAAACATCTAGATTTTATGTTTAATTTAGGTACAATAAGAGAATCTATAAAAAAACTAATATATTCGGAGGAACAAACAATGGCTAACAAATTTTTAAAAACAGCAACAGCACTAACAATTATGGGTACATCACTATTAGGAGCAGGAGCATTTACAGCGAAAGCAGCTGATAACACAGATTCATTAAAATTCAATGACGTTCCAGCAAATCACTGGTCTACGAAAGCAATCTATGATTTAGCAAACCGTAAAGTAGTAGCAGGATACGGAAATGGACAGTTTGGTTTTGGTGACAATGTAACTCGTGGACAGGTTGCTCGTATGATTTACGCATACGTAAAACCAGCAGATGCAGATGCTAGTTTCAAAAATCCATTTACTGATATTAAGGGACACATGTTTGAAAAAGAAATCTTAGCACTTGCGAAAGCGGGTCTAGTAAGTGGTTATGGTGAAGGGAAATATGGTCCAGATGATATTTTAACTCGTGAACAAATGGCACAGGTACTTACTAATGCATTTAAATTTAAGGCGACAACTACAACTTCATTTAAAGATGTTGATAAAAACTCTTGGGCGTATAACGCAATTAATGCTTTAGAAGAGAATGGTGTTACTTCTGGTACAGGAGGAAATATGTATTCACCACAAATGCATGTAACTCGTGAGCAATACAGTCAGTTCCTATATAACTCTATTAATGTAATCGAAAAAGAAACAAAACCAGAAGAAAAACCAGAAGTGAAGCCAGACCCGAAACCTGAAACAAAACCAGAAGAAAAACCAGAAGTGAAGCCAGACCCGAAACCTGAAACAAAACCAGAAGCCAAAACCTGAAACAAAACCAGAGGAAAAGCCAGAAGTGAAGCCAGATCCAAAACCTGAAACGAAGCCAGAGGAAAAACCAGAAGTGAAGCCAGACCCAAAACCTGAAACGAAGAAAAACCAGAAGTGAAGCCTGAGACACCTAAATTACCGGAGGGCTTAGATGTGAATATTGCATCTGAAGATTTCAAATATTTCCCTGAAGCGTTAGAAAATCCTACGGTCAAAAAACAGCTATCTTCTGATGCGCAAAATATCTTAAAAGGTATTAACAGTAAGTATAATACTAATCTAAAATATGATAGTCTTTTAGGTGGTGTCTACATAGTAGATAAAAATATGTACTTACCAGAAGGTACAATTGGAGCGCAATTTGTTGTGGTAGGCGGTGGAAATGACTTTAAAATTCTATTCCTTGATAATAACGAGGCGACTGTAGAATTAACAAAGAAATGGGTAACTTTTATGAGCGGTTTGAATTTAGACAAGGAAATTCAAGAAACAGTTGATGCACAGGCAATTAACAATTATGAAAAAGGTAATTATAAGGTTCGTGTGGGACATTCAACAGCAGAGCATACAATGTATGTGGAAGTAGAGCCTAAATAATTTTTTAGTGTTTACATTTGAAATTTAATATCGTATAATTGTATAAAATTAATATAATAATTATTAATAAATACGTAAAGGACAAACCTTACGTACCTTCCCAAGGTACAGGTTTGTCCTTTTTTTGCGTTTAAGGAGGAAAATTTTATGAGAATGCGAAAAAGGTTATTGTTAACTTGTACCTCTTTAATGTTGGCATTGCCATCAGTAGCAAGTGCGGGGAATAGTGATGTACCATTTTATGATGGAAATGAAACTACGTCTTTAATATCAGACGAATTACAATTGAAAGGGAAATTACTTAGACCTGGAAGTGGATATAAATCTGAACAATTATTATATAGAGCAGATTTACATTTTCCAGCAGTGTATAACGGTTCGTTTAATTGGGATAATCCGTGGGAAAATCTGGTCCAAAGTGAAGATAGGTCAGAACCTTACATTCGTATTGCAAATGATGGATACATTAACGGTCCAGTTCCAGCTGGTGATCGTATGGTAACAGAAGTTGAACACGTGAGTAAGTCTGTTATTAAAGATAAATATTGGGGGAATCCAGACTTTGTTTTAATAAATATGGGGAAACATAACATTATAAGGTTTAAAAGTTCCAATGAATCTTTAGGAAAGTTTTATTGGATTCGTGACTTAGCTTATCTTTCTGGCGGATATGCAGGGTCTGGTGCTGTAGATGATGTTAATAAATATAACTTATGGTATGTACGTACAAGTATTCCTGAAATTGAAGATTTTAAAGCTTCTAGTGGTGCAAAGAATGTCCCAGTAAAATTTACATTTAACGGTTTTGAGTATGTAAGTAAAAATAAGGGTTATAATGACCGAGATCCAAATGGAACAACTGTAAATCCTTATCAAAAAGCTGCTGGTGAACGAAATCGTGTGAAATGGATGCTAGACATTACAAAAGATGGTGAAACAGTGCATCACCAAGAAAATTATCTACGTTCGAATCCACAAAAAAATAATGATAAACCAAATGAAGGCGATGCAGGGAATTTTACTAAAGCAGATGTAAGCTGGCAGCCGCAAATGTGCGGGCGTTATACTGCAAAAATTAAAGTTACTGACGCTGTTCAAAGGGATTCAAATGAGAAGACCATAAACTTTAATGTGGATGGTAACTGTGGTACAGAGGTTACACCTAACCCAGATCCAGGCAATGAAGATGATTACAAATTTAAAATTGATTTCTCGGCTGACCGAATTGAAGGTGAAACAGCAAGAGAAGGAAAGAATATTAAAACAAGGGTAGATGTATCACGTGATAACTTTAAACAAGAACGTGACGAATATAGAACGAAGGTAAATAACAACATTAATAAGTCTCAGCAGGAAGTAAATAGCACTGAATCAGATAGAGATAGCGCTCAATCAAGTCTAAGTTATTGCCGTCGTGATCCTATTCATGAAATAGATGCGGAAGGAAATCACCACTATTATGATAGGGACTGCTCATGGGAAGAGAATAGACTAGACAACGCTGCGGGTAGGTTAGATAAGGCAAGAGAGAAGCTAGATAAAGAGAAGAAAAAAATTAAGAAGTTAGATGGATTAGAAGAAAAATATGTGAATCCTGAAACAGTTGTGGTGTTAAAACATAATGGGCAACAAGTGGCTTCACAAAAGATAAGACTAACAGAGGGAGAAAAGAAAACATTGAATTTTGATTGGCAGCATAAAGGGAAAGGAACAATTCAGGCGGAAATTAACCCTGCTGGTAATCGTATAGATATAGAAGAAACCACATACAAAAATAATCCTATTAAAACAGCTATCTATGCACCATCACATGAAAAAGGGATGTGTGGTGTAACTAGCGTAAAAAGTGTGGTAGAGACAGTCAGTGAGCGTGTTTCTAAAGATGATACAGTTGGAGAAATGTATTATGAAACATTAAGTGGAAGTATTGATAATCTAGTACCTTCTAAGCTTCATAGTGGATATGGATTCACTTATGAAGTAAACGGAAAATACAAAAATGATTGGAATGCAAATTACCCTGGTGTATTTACAGAAGCAACGGCGCAATATCCTTTTGCCGATGAAGGATTAAAAACTACACAAGATTTGGAGCGTGTTTCTAATAATGGATTGACATCGAAATTCCTACCTAAAAATATGTATTTGTCTGAAATAACAGGTCTTGTATTTGATAGTAAAAGACCGACTAAGTCTCTATATTGGGATGGACAGGAAAAGATGATTGATGGGGGACGCAAATGGTACGCGCCATTGAAAAAGAAAGATGGTAAATATAATTTTACAGTTGAAACACCCCCTGCGGGAATTAATGAAATGAGTTTATGTATGACAAATCAAGTAGAAATCAAAGGCGCAGCATACGATGATTTTGTAGATAGAGATGTGCTTGCAGATCTTCCATTCCCTGTACAAACACCAGGATGGAACTGGGCAGGAAAGGAACATATTATTACTGACCTGTCAGACTGGTACTATATGAAGAATAGAAATTAGTTAAGTAGTTAAGTAGTATTGTATAATAAGTTGAATTAACACAATAATATATCCATCTTAAACTAGTAGCTGAATGGACAAACCAAAGGCACATCCCTTAATGGGATGTGCCTTTTTTTCGTAGAAAGGGGAATTTGGAATGGACAAAAAGAAAAAACAACGTGTGAGACGTGCAATTTTCATCGGGGTTGTCGCAATGATTGTATCTCTGTGCATTGGCAGTGAATTTCAGGATCGTGATGGGAAAAGCTATGCTCCTGCAAAGTATTTTGAAACAGGAACAAAATTGATTTCGTTTTAGAAGTAATTTTATTTATTTCATCCACTATAGTGGATGCAGAGACATGACATGGACCATAGTTGATGTTATAATATGTGTAGAAGTATTACAAAGATAGTTTTTGCATAAACTAATAAAGACGAGATGCTTCAACATCTCGCCTTATGTAACTGCTACCGCAAGGTGGATGGTTGCTAAAAAAGTTTATTTTTTCTTAGAACCGCCCTTCACACGCTTGCAGGCATTGTGGGTGGTTCTTTTCGTTTTTCGTCGCTTTTTTAGTATTTGTTTCCAAGACTTTGATAGGAATTTACCTACCCGTTTTGCAAAAAATACAGCGACTTCTCTAGCAATAACTTTTACAATTTCAATTGCTATAGTGAAAAGTATATCCATACGGTCACCTCCTTTCTCCATAAAATGAAAGAGAAAGGATAGCAACCGACCACCCTGAAATATTCAGTTACGTTACATCTATTATATCATATTTAATGGGTAGTTAATAGCTTAAAAACCTTGATATGACAACGTTTTTAAAGGTTTTTTGTTTTTTGTAATTCGTGCGTTGGAATAGAAAAAATAGGTTTTTTTTTAGAAATGATTGACATAAAACCGTATATATCATAATATTGAAATTGTAATATTAAAGAAAACAAATCCAACATTTTCATATAGACTTTAGATTAGCTAAAAGGACACACCTAAGGCGCTTTATGCCATAGGTGTGTCCTTTTTTTGCGTTTAAAGGCTACATAAGGAGGAACACAAACATTGAAGCCATCTAAGTTTCAAAAGAAGCAGATTGCTGCGGTTGGTCTTGCCGCTGCAACAGTCGCTGGTATCTATGGATACAATCATTTTGCAGTGGAGAATGCAGTAAAACCAACAAAGATTGTCGTAGCCGCAAAGGATATACCCGCTCATACAGAGATTAAAGAGTATATGCTAGTTGAACGCACATTACCTGGTGATTCCATTCCACCCAATGCATTACGCGTGAGTAAGAAAGAGGTCGTAGGAAAATGGACAAATGATGGGCAACCCATTACAGAAAATAGCTATCTCTTCAAAAATAAAGTGGTAAAGAAAGAAGAGTTACCAGACTCTGCAATATTAAACCTAAAAAATGAAGAAGTTGCTTTCCCATTACTCGTTGATCTTGAAACAAGTTCCGGGAATAGTATTATTCCTAACACATACGTGGACTTGTATTTCAAACAGGTTGTGAAAGAAGGAGACAATGAAAAGGTTGTATTCGGTGGTCTTTTCCAACGTGTACGTGTTACGGCTGCAAAAGATAGTAATACAGAAGATGCATTCGTGTTAGAAAAGAAAGAATCAAAAGAGGAACAAGAGGGGAAACAAAAACCGAAGGTAACTCGTTTATATACATTAGCTGTTTCACCAGAACAACTCCAATACTTAAATCGTGCGAAAATGCTTGGTGATGTGATTCCTGTTGCAGTCGGACAAAAGGTAGAACAAACAGGGAAGGAATTACAACCAGCGGAAGGGTTCTCGCAAATATCTGATCAGAAGAACATTTTAGACTATGTTGAGAAACATTCAACCAATCCAATTTCTAAAAATGTAAAAGAATTTGTTGCACAGTATCTGAACGAATCCAAATAAGATAGGGGGTATTAAGATGGAGCGGCAAGTCAGAATGGTTGCTTTTTATGCGACAAACGAAAATGTAGGGAAAAGCACGTTAAGTATTGCGATGGCAAATGAGTTAGCTCATTTAGGGAAAAAGGTGCTGTATGTAGAAGCAGACCAAGTAAGGCCGAGTTTTGCAGTTGGAACAGGTCTTAGCCATGACAGCAAAAATATGTTAGAGCTTGTGAGAAAAGAAAATGAGTACAATCTCTTGCAGTACATTTGCACAAAACAAGATTTACTAGAGAAAAAATTGAATCCAAGGTTGATACAAAAATTGCACGATAAGATGGATTTTCTGGTATTTCCATCAGGATATAACATGGCTCACTTCCCTGAAATTCAAAACAAAGAATTATTTGTAACGACATTTATCGAATCACTTGTAGCCACAGAATACGATTACATCATTTTATCTGTACCAACTGAATTATCAGAGGTACTAAGTTACCCAATCTTATATCAATCAGATATTGTGGTTTATGTGTTAAATAGTAACCCTCGTGGTGCTTTAGCAATTAAGCAAGAATTACAGCTGATAGAAGAAGCGAAGCTGACATTACCTCGTATGATTCATGTTTTGAACATGGGAGATGAGAATTATGTAGAAGATATTGAAAAGCTTTCTTCTCAAAGAATTGCGGTGACTATTCCATATGACAGAGATCGTACAAGTTACGAATGGGGAATGCAGATTGGTTCCCCACAAATTAATACAAAGGTCCATCACATTATGGAAGCAGCTGGTCTTGATATTACATCCCAGCATACATCCTCTATGAAAAAGGGTATCTTTGGTTTTCGAAATTAAAAGGGGAGGTTAGTAGTATGTGGGGCTATTTACAGGCAAAACAAGTCGCCTTAAAACGAAATCGAGTAGATTTATACCATTTTGGGTATATGATTCGTTCCAAATCGGCTCGGAAATTAGGAACGACTACAGCACAACAAATTAAAGATACAACGGATGAGATTCGTGCATTTTTAGTGAAAGACCATCGTGATATTTTAAGTGAATCCTTTATGAATAAAGAGAAGCGAGCCACTATAGAAACTATCATTAAAAACTTCTTATTAAGTAATCAAGTTGTTATCGCAGATGTACCTTCTGATCAGTTATTAAACATGGTATGTGACGATATTGTGGGATTTGGGATTATAGAGCCTTTGAAAGAAGATAAGGACGTAACCGATATTTATATAAATGGCACAAAAGAGATTATTTACGAAAAGATTGGCGAAGGAGAATGTACATTTCCTTACCGGTTTGAAACGGAAGAAGAAGTGAAAGCTTTAGCCTATAAGATGGTAAACAGTACTTCAGAATCCTTAAATACAGCTAAACCCTATGTAGACTGCGTATTTCCCTATATACGTATCAATATTGCATTAGATGAACTGGGTGGACTGGGTACAACGATAACGATTCGTAAGAATGCGGATCATCTTCGTGCCTCTGAAGAACGCATGTTATCTACGAATCAGGCAACGAAAGAAATGCTAGATTTTTTAGCAGCAGCTGTAAAAGCCAAAATGAATATTTTAGTGGCGGGAGCAACAGGTACAGGGAAGTCAGAGTTTATGAAATATCTTGCTTCTCATATTCCGAAAGGGAAGAAGAAAGAACGTACTCTCGTAGTAGAAGATAACCCTGAATTATATTTGCATCGTATCTTTCCAGAACATCATTTTGTTCCGATGCAGTGTAGGGCATCGGAAGTAGAAGAGAATGCAATTGATTTTGATAGATTGTTGACGAATGCATTACGTCAAGGGCCAAAGAGATTAATTGTAGGGGAATCAAGGGGGAAAGAAGCATTAAAAATGCTGAATTTCTTCCAAACAGGACACCCTGGCTTTACTTCAGTCCATGCAAGGAGTGCGAAAGAAGCAGTAAGACGTTTAATGCTCATGTGCCTGCAAAGTGGTGCGAACATTGACGCTAAGTATTTATATGAATTAATTTCACAGACGTTTGATGTGATTGTCTTTTTAGAAAAAAAAGATGATGGGAATCGCTATATTACAGAGATGATTGAATTATTGGATTATAAAGATGATATACAGTTCAATCAGCTTTCTCAATTTATTCCGACAGGTGAGGAATACGATGAAATGAATGAGAAAGTAGGGAAGATTCATGGAGATCATATCATTACAGCAAAAATGTCAGCTGAAATGGAGAAGAAATTCCGTTCTTCTACTGTAAATCCAGCTCTTTATGCACCATTCCTTACACATAAGGAGGTGCAATATGCATAGTTTGTTAGCTTATGGATGTATATTCCTCATATTCATGAGTGTACTATTGTTAGTTTTACTGTTTACAAAATCTAAGGGTTCTGCCCTTTCCCAATTTGTACAAGAAAATGAGAAAGAAGAAAGACGCTTAGAATTACGGAATATCAAAGGAATACGAATGTATCTTCCACAATCCGTTATCCTAGAAGCCCAAAAGTACGAGTGGAAACTGACGAAAAGTATGTACTGGTTATATACGGTACTCTCAGGGATGAGTATTGCGGCAGTATTCTACTTTTCCTTTGGAAGAGATTCTTTTACACTCATTTCCGCTTTATGTGGGTTTTTAGTGCCGAGATTTCTTCTCTATCGAAGAAAAAAACGTTACTACTTGGTTGTCATAGACCGTCTATCTATCTATATGAAGGCTACAGCGAATGCGCTTCAAATTAGTAATAACGCAAAACGAGTGTTACTTCAGGTGAAACCGATGATGCATGACAGTATTCAAGAAGAAATAGAAAAAGTTTCTCTTTTATTAGAAGGGGGAACAACGATGCACCGTGCATTTAAAGGGTTTAATGAAACCTTTAATTTCAGAGAATTGGTATTCTTCCACGAAATGTTGGAAGTATGTAGCCGAGAAGGTGGAGCAAATTCAGTGCAAGTCTTACTAGATATTGCAGAAGATTTCGAAAAACAAAAGCTATACCTGGCAAGATTGCGTTCTAGTTTGTCGCAAGCGCAACGTGCTTTTGTACAGAACTGCTTAATAGTCATCGCAATGCCGATTGTCATTATGTTGATGTCAAAAGAGGCATATGGATTTTTGGCAGGTTCTATGATGGGGAAAATTGCATTAACAATAAATATGTTTATTGTATTTTTCCTAGCAACACGTGTAGAAAAAATTGCAAATTATAACCCGACAGAAAGGGGGGAATAAGATGGCTGCGTTTTTAGGTTTAGTCATATTTGTTGTCATGTACTGGGTATTCTCCACCTTTCTACAAAGTAAAAAAGACAGTGAGAGTGTACTTACTCATTATGTAGAAAATGCGAAGCGTATTGAAAAGAAGAATTTGAATCAAATGATGCTTGCTCCTTTTCAATCGTTATCACATAAGTATCTGACAGAAGAAAAGAAAGAGCAGATTCAGAAAAAATTAGAGGAAGCTGGCTTGGATACGAAACCAGAAGAATATTTAAAAATGAAGGTTGCGTATCCCGTCATTTTCACATCTGTTTTCTTAATTTGTACCGTATTCCATGATTACTACGTATTTAAAGTAGGCGTTCTGGTTTCACCACTGCTTTACTTCTATCCAGATTACTTATTAAAGAGAAGAATAAAGCAGGCGATAGAAGCAAGGAAGTTTGAATTGCCAGAGTATTTAATTCCGTTGCTGCAATTGTTAAAGACACATACAACATTAGAAGCAGTAAAAAAGGCACAGATATATGCAGGGAGACATCTTAGTCCGTATGTATCTACTCTTACAGCAGAATTAGAAATGTATGCGGGCTCGGATCAACCGTTTAGGAACTTCGCAGCAGCTCTAAATAGTCCAGAAGTAAATACCTTTACGATTGCGTTACAACAAGCGCAAAAAACGGACAAGGTACAAAGTCTTCGGATTATGGATTCGCAAATTAAAATGATGCGTGAATTAAAACATGAGAACTACAACCGTCTGATTCAAGATAAACCAATGGAAATGAATAAATTTAACGTTGCGGTTATTGGTTGTATCGTTATTTATCCAATGGTCATTGTTATTCAATCCTTAACACAAGGATTTGCAAGTTTATAAAAAAGATATTACCCCAAATGGAATAGGAAAAGGAGCAAAATACATGTTAACAAAAATGAAGAATTGGTTAAAAAATGAAGACTCACAATTATCATCAGAAAACGGTATGTTAATCGCCTTGGCGGTCATTATCGTATTAGTCATTGGACCGTTTGTATGGAAAGCAATTCAAGGTGGATATGACACAATTCTAGCTCGATTCACAAAAGCATCAAGCAATGCAGATGTAGATTCTTGGAACAAGAAATAAAAGGTTAGTTTCATAATGTTTGTTAGAAATAGCTCAAATAAATAGATAAGGGAGATTCAATCATGTTAGCAAAAATGAAGAATTGGTTAAAAAACGAAGATTCACAGTTGTCGTCAGAAAACGGTATGCTAATCGCTTTAGCGGTAATTATTGTACTTGTTATTGGACCATTTGTATGGAAGGCAATCCAAGGTGGATATGACACAATTCTAGCTCGATTCACAAAAGCATCAAGCAATGCAAATGTGGATTCTTGGAACAAGTAATAAAATTTTAATTAGGTAAATTCTTATTCTAGTAGTTTCTTAAAATCGATATATAAAGGAGAAAAAATAACATGTTAGCAAAAATGAAAAATTGGTTAAAAAACGAAGATTCACAGTTATCATCAGAAAACGGTATGTTAATCGCTTTAGCGGTAATTATTGTGCTAGTCATTGGACCATTTGTATGGAAAGCCATTCAAGGTGGGTATGATACAATTCTAGCTCGATTCACAAAAGCATCAAGCAATGCAGATGTAGATTCTTGGAACAAAAAATAAGTTTTGGATTGCAAATAAGAGGGGGCATGTTTCATACAGCTCCCTCCTTTTAAAACATAAGGAGGTATTATGATGAGATTCAGTAAAGTAATGATTCCTACTTTAGCAACAATTGCTCTGGGTATGTCAGTAATGGGTACACCTGCAAGTGCAGCAACAACAGCTGAGACGAAATTAACACAAAGTATTACGGGTGGAGAACATAATGTTGCTGTCACACCAGTTAGTAATTTTAATGCGATAACACTAAGTGGAGAAACACAGGTGACAAATGCAAATCCTGGTGTGCTAACAGTGACAGATGCAACTGGTTCAGGGAATGGTTGGAGAATTAATGTAAAAGCAGATCAATTTAAAGTAAGTGGCGATGCAAAATCAAATCGAACACTTCCAAAAGGATCTCTAGTCCTAAATAGTGGCGGTGCTGCTATTACGAAAGTAGGAGGGACGAGTTCACCAAACCCGGAGTTTAAATCAGCAAACTTTGTAATCGACACAGATAACCAGGTTACAATTTTAAATGCGAAAAAAGATGAGGGCATGGGTAAATACAATGTCAGTTTCAACGATAAATCCTTGGCTTTAACTCTAAATCCACATAGTACATATGTAGAGAATAAGGCTGGTGCTACCTCATATGAGTCGAAACTTACCTATTCCATTGTAACAGGCCCCTGATTAGAAATTATAGTGCAGAAGAGATACATATTATAGATATGCTTCTCTTCTGTATATAGAAAGAAGGTGCAATATGAAGAGTTATGCTTATAAAATTTCTATTAGTATATTGGTGGGTATTGTGTTTACCTTGAGCTTATGCCTAAAACCTTTTCAGCTTGTTTATGCAGAAGAAAAACAAGATAGTCTACCATTTGATGTAGACATTCATGTTCCAGATAATCAATTAGGCGATATCAAAAACTATTTTACTTTACAGGTGAAAAAGAAACAGAACCAAACAGTGAAAATGGATGTACACAATAAAGCTAATACTCCAATCAAAGTGAATGTAAAAGTGGCTAATGCTCTCACCTCAACAAACGGAGGTATTATGTATGTGCCAAACCGTGAAGTTTCACAAAGTACGTTAATGGATACAGATTTTTATATGGATCAGTATGTGCAAGCTCCTTCTACTGTTACTTTAGAAGGGAATCAAATGAAGACCATAGAGGTACAACTAACGACACCTAATCAAGATGGAGTATTTTTGGGCGGATTATTGTTTGAATTAGTACAAGATACAAAATCACAGGATCTTGAAAAAGATGGACTGAACTTCTCTGTACATAACCGTATCGAATATGCGGTAGCGATTCAATTGAATGCAAATAAGACTGAAGATTCCGTTAATAATGTATCTATGAAGTTAAATGGCACAGCTATTGAATCGTATCCAACACAACCGCAAGTACATGCACTTATTCAAAATACAAATGCAAATATAGTGAGGGATGTGGCAGTTTACTATGAAGTTTTATCTAAGGATAACGTTCTATTTCATGGGAATATCCCAGCGTTCAATGTTGCCCCGAAATCCAAGGTAGGATTGGCTATTCCATGGAAAGCGAAAGAATACAAAGATGGAAAGTATATGCTAAAAGTCACAATAAAAGAGAACGGTGTACCCAAAACATATACAGAAGAATTCCAGATAACTGCTTCTAATGTGACAGAGTACGCGGAACAAACTGGTGCAGTAGAGGTATTACCGACGTATTCTAATCAAACATATATGATAGTGGCTGGTATTGTTATAGTAATCATTTCAATATTTGTATTTGTATGGTGGAGAAAGAAGCATTCCAAACAGAGAGAAGAACAAAAAGCCTCATAAATACTAAAGAAGTGAAAGGAGAGGATAGGGTGAAACGGGGGAAGATTTTCACTTCGGTCATGCTTTTAACCGCCGCATGCTTATTTATAGGTATAAAAGATAACACTATATTAGCTGATCAAGCAGTAAGTCAGCAGAATGGTATTCCAACACTCACTGCAAGTGGAAAAGAGAATGAGGTCAAATTGGAATGGGCAATTGATATCTTAGATCAAGATGTACTATGGAAAATTGATTTTAATAACCTTAAAGATGTCAATTTAATGAATGGTTGGGGAGAATTTTATGGGAATGGGAATCAAAGTTTACAATCAGAAGTCTTTTATCCTAATGGTGCAGATACTAGCGGATACAAAGTATTTGATACAAAATTAGGAGGGAATCGAGTCTTATATCCCTATACGGTTAAAACAGATTCTATTGCTGTTTTTAAGCGATTAAATGTGCCCAATAATGCTTATATTTCCGCAACCTTTAAAGCAAGATCACAAGGATTGGGAAGAATTAGTTTCTATGGTGATGGAAGTTGGGAAACAGGAAGAGAATTTGATTATTATAACGCTACCGTTTTAAAGGATGTGCCATCCGGTTCGAAAGAATTAGAAATTAGTAATATCTCTTTATTTCCGGAAAGAGAACCAGGCACCAACATACCAAAGGATAGAAAACATTTAACTTCGGACATAAATAAAGATGTGTATCAAGATTCTCCGATGGTAGATAAAGTAATTCCTTATCAGGATGGTTCTGGACAGGGGAAGTTAATATTAAATAGTCCTATTATGACTCCAATGAAACAAGGTGACCGCTTAAAAACAAGAAAATGGGCAGCACCTATCCAATTACCAAATAATCGTACGGTCACAAAGGATGATTCTAATAAAGACATAAATGGATGGTCTACATTTAGTATGAATACCCAAGTTGCAAATAATCCTTTTTATATTACCGAGCAACGAGGCGTAACGTTTTATATGCTTGCGTATTCAGAAGGGATTACATATGTTGATGAATTAAAAGTGGGATATGCATCGGAGGCAGAAGTATACCGGGGGAATCAGCAAATATATAAGGGTAGACTCTCTGACTATGTAGATAAAGAGGCAAGGGATCAGGCAGCGCCAACAACACCAGAAGGTTTTCAAATTGAAAATAAAGAGCTAAAGGAAACAAAAGTAACATTTGATTCCGCGCAAGATGAGGGGAGTACCTATCATTATAAAATTCGTGGAGTTGGTAGGAATGGAGCGTCGGACTTTTCTAAGGAGGTTCCTGCAACTGTAACAAGTGGTGTGAAAGGGTATGAATATGTAGTAAATGACAAACCGGACATATCACTCGATAAAGCAAATGGCGTTCAGTTTACAAATCAGACTAGTATTCAGTTTCCGACTGATTATGCGAAACCGCAATATGTACATATCCGAACAGTAGATAAAGCTGGGAATAAAAGTGCGACAAAGCATGTTTCTACCACACAAAAAGGACATGTAGACATGCTCACTGTACCAAAAAGTGTGGAATTCAGTCCGATCCAATTAAATGGAGAAAAACAAAATTCATTTGGTACCTTAGGAAAAATCATGATTCGTGATAGTCGGAATCAAGCGGATGGATGGAGATTGAATGTGACTATATCACCATTTACAGAATCGAATATATCAAAACAATTGCCAAAGGGTTCTCTATACTTGAAAAATCAAGTGAGTGTAACAAAAGTAAAAGGGCCAGAGACAGGGAAACCTATTGTACAGATTCCCAATGCACCTATTGATAATGGGGCAGCACACACCATTATCCAGGCTACAAAAGATGTAGCAATTGGAGAATATCAAATTGATTTTGGTCAACATGCATTCCAACTTCAGCTAGATCCAGGGACAACCTATGTAGGGAAGAATGGGCAAGCAACTTATAATTCTACGGTCACATGGTCTTTAGTAAGTGGACCTTAAAAAATCCATTTAAACAAGAATGAAATAAGGAGAGAAAAATATGGGTATATATGTAATAGGAATATTGATAGGGTATATGATCCTGAATGTATTTACTGATTTGAAGTATAGAAAAACGAAAAATATGTGGCATTTACTATTCTTAATTATGGGTATAGGAATCACGTATTTTGATGGAGTAAGAACAGGGAAAGAGATTGCGATTGTACTAGTCATGGCCTTAGCATGTGGTTTATTGTTAGAGACGTTTAAATTTTCTTCACCCGGTGATACGAAAATGCTTGTGGTGGTAGCTTTGTATGTTAGCAATGTAGTAGAAGAATCGGCTATGCTTACCGCAATTACATTAACAGCTTTCCATTTACTATTCTTTTGGATTGCCAGTGTGTATCGATTAATTAAGATTTTAGGGTTTGTAGGAGCTATTAAAGACCAATTAGAGCATGCTGCCTCTATGTTTGGTGCGAAACTACCAAAGAAAGAAATACAGCTCATTCAGAGCTTTCCAGGGGCTTGTTCTATTTTATTAGGAGCACTTGTTTATGTTGTTTTCACTATATATCAAAACGGAGGTATCTTGGCTTGAATAGTAGAATCATTCATCAAAGAGAAACGTATATTTATTTCACGATATTCGCACTAGTAGGAGTACTTATTACAAATATGTTTATTAATATGGTCTTTATAATAGCGTATCCGTTACTTATAGGATTAATTGTACAGGTTGTCCTGCTTCAGAAGATAAAAAAGCCGTTTTATCGGAGCGGAAAAGAATTAACGGAACAGTTAAAACTAAAAAATATATTTCTAGTAGAATCAAACATATTAGGAGATGAAGAAGGAACTGTCTATGAGGTGCATCAAATGCCTTTTGCATTTTCTAATGGATTAATTAATAAAGATAAGAGCTATAAAGTCATAAAACAAGAGTATGAGAGAAAAGTCAAAGAGGATTTAACGAAAATTGCAAAATGGCAAGTTACAACAAAAGCTAGGCTAGTTACTACTACACATTTTCGCTTGTATGTGATTTGGCAGAAAAACAGTACAGGCTATCAGCTGAAAAAGTTAGAAGATTGTATTGATCCCTATGCAAAGATGAACCTTATTCAATGGGTTATTGCCTCCTTTTGTACAACTGGTCGTATCAAGTATGACAAACAGCCGAAAGATTGGTCTAGTTATGAATGGTTAGCATTAAAATAATAAAAGAGACTTAGGTCTCTTTTTCTTGTTATGGAAAATAAACTATTAAAAAGTGTTTTAATTTAATATAATAATATTTAAATTGAAAGGAGGTTTAAAAGTGAATCTATCAAACTTTAAAAAAGAATATAAAATAAATTTTTTATTTTGGGGTATACCAATGTTTTTCTTTATGAACCTAATATTTTACAAAGATATTATCAAATATGTTCAAAATAAAGAGTGGTTCAACCTGATTTCAGATGTTTTTATTTCCCTATTAATAGTAATAGTGGGAACGATACTATATACAGTTTTATATTTAGTGATTTCAAAACCAAAAAAATAAATAAATTTTTATGAGAAAGAAACAAAAAAGAGGGTCATTTTATTGTCCCTCTTTTTTAAAATGACGAATGAGATACGACTCAATATCTCGTGTAGGATACTTTTATTACACAGCATTTGAAAAAAATGCAAAAGAAATGAGCGGAATATCTTGATGAAACATAAAATTGTTGAAATTATGGTATGAATTCATTAATATAAAATTATAGTTATTGTTTAATTGATTCCGTTTATTCCCACACCTTATGTGTTGTGGTTGAGTTGTAGAAGCAAGTTGCGTCTTGTTTCAATTGTGAAAGGGCTTCTTTGAGCCGATTAGTGTATATATAGCTTATTTTGCTATGCACATTATTAATCGACTTGAAGAAGCCCTTTTTGTGTTGTTTTCAAGTCTGTTGAATTTATATGAGCCATTATCATATCGGGCAAAAATTATTATTTATGGGGGATTTTATTGTGAAAATGAGTTATGAAGTATCCATATTTTGTTCTGCACATCCAAATGACTTTATACCGAGTTTGCGTGCATTACGAATGAGAGTTACAAAAGAAGGAGCGTTTTGGGAACGAGATTGTTATCAGTTTTCTATTAAACCATCAAATTTGTCGCAACAAGAGGCAAAACAAGCAGGGGAAATCTATTTGTATCATGTCTATTTTAATGGATGTATACGAGATTTCCTTTTTTTATTGGAAAAGTGCTTTAGTGGGACGAGTTTTCGTTTTACAGCCATCCGTGGATTTTTAGAGGTAGAGGGATATTTGCTCAAGCAATGGAAACCGATTCTGCATAGCCATCATGTAAAGTCTTCAGATGTAGATTGTATTTTTAAGAAAGATGATCTTACAATGCTTGTTCATCATCATGGATGTTTAGAAGTGGTTAAGCGTGCGGAGAAAGGCGAACAATTAAAAAAAGTAAACTTTCTAAAGGTAGATAGCTGGTTACAATCACTTAATCCAACAAAAGAGGATTTATTCTCTTTAACAGGTGTAAGTGTATCGTAATGAATGATTTACAAAACCATATGGAAGTATGCAGACAGAGGGAAGGACAGAAATCCGTAGTGAAAAATTACTATGAATTTATGTCTTTTTATTTTAATGAGGAGGATTAGAGTATGAATTTATTTGAAATGTTTGATTTAGAGGTAGGAGAAAACGTAATGATACAAGATGTGAGAACAGATAAACAAGTTCGCAATCGATACAGTTATGATGTAGGTGAGAAATTAGTGGGAGCAAAGAAAGAGATACGAGCTTTAAAAGAATCATTTTTAGTATCATTTTCTTTAGAAATTTTAGCGGAAATTGAAAAAGAATCTGCAGTAGAGGCGCTAAATGCATTGGATCGAAACACATTGATTCCATTTTCTTTTGAACAAGAAAAAGAAAATGATATCCCGCCACATGTTGCAAAGTTAAAGCAACTACTGGTAGGTAGAATAAATAAGAAGCCAATTGTAGACACACCGACTGCAAGGAAGTTGTATGTTCAAGCATGTAGAAGAATATGGAATGATATACAGTCAGTATATACCTTAGAACAATGGGTAGATCTTGTTGTTTCTTATGGTATGGAAATGAGCAACGGTTGGTCTGCATTTAGAAAAAATAAGAGTGTCACATACACATTTAAAAGAATGGTGGAAGAATATTTTGATGAGTTTGTTGATGCAGATGGTATGGAGTTATTAATACTAGGAAAGAAATTCATATCACTTTGTACAAATTCTAAAAGTATTAATTCTACGTATCATCGTGTATCACATGAACTAACATGGAATGATTTACTTACGAAAAAGGTTACGACTCGTAAGAAATCCGCAGCTGCTTGGAGTAGGAAACTGCCAGATACCCTGCAAAGAAAAGGACCAGGATTAGAACTTGCTACCAAACCTGAAGACGTAGTTGCTATGTTTGGTTTAAAAGGAATGCAATTTGGGCATTATTGCACCGAACAATATGCAAAAGAGCATATTGGGCATGTATCTGAAGCGTTACATGATTTAGCTCGTATATTGGGGATTCCACCTGAATATATAGGACTAGGAGGACGCTTAGGACTTGCGATTGGTGCGAGAGGAAGCGGCAATGCATTAGCACATTATGAACCTTCTACCAAAATAATTAATTTAACTCGTGATAATGGAGTTGGAGCATTGTGTCATGAATGGGGCCATGCATTGGATCATTTCTTGTATGATTGTAGTCATGATTTTCAAAACGGTAGCTTTGCTTTCCTATCAAGTGGGAAGAGTGTCGGGAATATCTTGCCTGCTATTATCAAGGAAAGGATGCAAGATGTGCTAGATGTTTGTAAACAAGGAAAAGTGGCCAGAGTAATAAACGTGGAAAACGCCTACAGTAGAAAGTGGCATTTCTATGGTGGTGTTATCGATAGTTATGATGTATTTAAAGGGAATGTTTCAAATATTTTAGAATCACATCATGCAAGTTTGTACAGGAAACTTGATACTTTGTCAGGCGCAGCAAAAACGCGTATGGAACGTAAAACTGAAAAGGAATTTGAGCGAACTGCACAAATGCTAGCTGCTTTCCATTATAAAAAAACAGGGGAAAAATTTGATGAAATATCCTATCAAGCGAAAGGGTCTGTATACTTTGATACAGCAATTAAGTTAGATAAGAAGAGAACCAAAAAGTATTGGTCTACAAATCATGAGATGTTTGCTAGAGCATTTGAAGCATACGTGGAATCGGCTTTGTTAGATCAAGAACATAGAAGCGATTATTTAGTTTGTGACACACATTCTTTTGTATATCCATTAGGAGAACAAAGAGAACATCTAAATAGAAGTATAAAGAGTTTAATGGAAGTGGCAGTTCCATATATAATAAACAGTATACAAGGAGTGGGACAAAATGAACTATAACATACAAAAAGGACAGTTTCGTTTAACAAGTGCTTATCCAAGAGGGAGCTGGTGGGAATTTTACCGTGTTACGTGTCCGATTTGTCATGATACAGGTAATTGCATGCTGCATGTTTCGCAAGAGAAGGTAGCATGTACCCGTGTAGAAAGCAAATGGGTCTATGGGAAAAATACGAGCAATCCAAGCTACATTCACTACATAAATGGAAAAGATAAGTATCAATTGCCTGAGGCGGATGAAGTTCAGATTCATGATAAGAAAAGTAATGAGGAATTAGATGTGTTTAATCGTAAGTTAATTGATTTTATACCATTGCAAGAGAATCATCATACACATTTATTAAGAGATAGAAAAATGACCGAGGAACAAATACAAGTACGTCAATATCGTTCCTTCTTAAAACAACAAATTGTGTTAGAAGAGGATAACACGTATACAACCGTTTGGGAGCAGTTATTCAAACAGATTGGGAAGAAAGATTGTTGGCAGGGCGTGCCAGGCTTTTATGAAATGAAAAAAGGTACACTTTCGCTTCGTTTAATGGCAGGCTCCCCTGGTATATTGATTCCTTTTCGAAACCAGTATAATCAAGTTGTTGGATGGCAGGTTCGTGTGGATGAAGTGAAAAACTCAGTTCATGTGAAATCTGCACCTACTGGAGTTCAGGCGGAATTAATTGAACAGCCTAATGTTGTAAAGATAACTAAAAATGGTGATTGTATTTTTGAAGGCGAACTAGAAGTGAGCAAAAAGGTAGAGATTCCATTTCAAGAGGGACAAATTGTTGTAAAGATCCATAAAGGGCAAAAATATCTATGGCTCTCATCAGCAAACAAAAATCAAGGGACTGGTGCAGGTGGTAGTGAAAATCCACTTCCTGTACATGTAGCGGTACCGAGTTCTCATTTAAAACATTGGAATTCTGGTACATTGCATCAAACTAAATCAGTAATGATCACAGAAGGACCCATGAAAGCTGATTTGATTGCTGATTTGATTCCAGAGCGATTTAATAAAGCAGAACTTATTGAAGTAGGAACGACGGTTCTTGCGATTCCTGGTGTAAACGCTTGGCGAATTACTATGCCTGTATTAAAGGATATGGGCGTAGAAAATGTCTATTTAGCGTTTGATGCGGATTTAGTAGAGAATCAAAAAGTAAGGAAAGCTCTTATAGACTTTGCGACAGAGTTAAAGCGAGTGGGCTATAACGTAGTTATTGCAGCATGGAATCCAGCACAAGGTAAAGGTCTCGATGAGATGATGCAAGCTTCTTTCAAGCCTGTTTTCCGTACATTATAATAAATCATATTATTTTAGCTAGGGGATTTTATATAAAAGAAAGGTGTGTATGAAGTATATGGATATTATGCAACAATTAATGGACGTAGACAAAAAAGCTAGGGAACAAGAAAGAAGGGAACTCATTCAACGATTTTATAATGAGGGAGTTTCTATCACGACAATTGCAAATGCGACAAATATGTGTGAAGAGGATATTTCATATATATTAAACAACTAGTAGCCATATTTGGTGAGGTGAATAGAAGGGGAAAAAGATAGAATAGTAATTCTATCTTTTTTTATGCCTGTAAATAAAATTTTTAAAAGTAGAAAGGTAGAGGGAAAATATGAGTGTATATGTAAAAAAGAATCTAGTGAATTTACGAATTGACTTTGCTTTTAAGCGCTTATTTGGTGTAGAAGGAAACGAAGACATATTAATTGGTTTTCTAAATGCGGTATTACAATCCTCTTTAGATGAAGAAATTATTTCTTTGCATTTAGATGATCCGCATCTTCCAAGGGAGCAAAAGGATGATAAATTATCTATTTTAGATTTGCGAGCTACCCTTAATAGTGGTATAAAATTAAATATAGAGATACAGGTTCGCGACAAAAAAGACATGATCGAGCGATCTTTGTTCTACTGGGCTGGCATGTATTATTCCCAAATGACTCAGGGGATGAAGTATACAGAATTAAGACCAACTATTTGTATTAATATAGTGGATTTCATTTTGTTTCCAGAAGAAGAAGACTTTCATAATGTCGGTGTAGTCATGAACAAAAAATCGGAGCACATAATTTCTGAGAATATGCAATTGCACTTTCTTGAGATTCCAAAAGTAATTCGAGAATGGCAAGAAGATCGAATGGATCCATGGGATGATATATTAGCACGTTGGCTACTATTATTTCCTGCATATGAAGATGAGAAATTAACTACAATCCTGGAGGGAATCGCGATG
This sequence comes from Bacillus sp. AR13-1, assembly GCF_008042285.1. Taxonomy (NCBI): domain Bacteria; kingdom Bacillati; phylum Bacillota; class Bacilli; order Caryophanales; family Bacillaceae; genus Bacillus; species Bacillus sp. AR13-1. Next base: position 16,808 of record NZ_QNUA01000014.1, on the reverse strand, counting down.
GAAAAAGATCCAGTTTTGAAAAAGGCAATAGAGGATTGGGAGCGTCTAAGTAGCGATAAGGATTTTTTACGCTTATATGAGGCGAGAGAAAAGGCAATAAAAGATAGAATATCTGAAATAGAAACAGCAGAAGAAAAAGCTGCAAAAAAAGCCGAAGAAGAGACTAGAATTGCAACTAAGATAGAGATAATTCACAATTTGATTAAAATGGGGTTGCCTATAGAACAAATTGCGAAAGCTGCTGATTTAAGTGTGGAAGAGGTTAATGAGATTTTACAAAAATAAAGAGTAGATATAAGTAAAAAAACAGGTGATTGTGATATACACACAATTACCTGTTTTTTATGTTCTTTTCTCATAAATCTGTATAAAGACAATAAAGTTATTTAACTTTAATACCTAAAACAAGCATAACCCCGTACTAAATTTAGGACGGGGTTAAAATATAGTTATTTAATTTTCGATATAAGATACTTCACTGTACTCAAAAATATAACAATAAAGTCGTTTGGAAATCTAAGGTTTATTCAACAATAGCGCCCGATTCTGGAAAAATTAAAAAACGTTTATTTTTCTTTTAACATTGAATACTTTCGATAAGCTTTATAGAAATTGATACCCAAAAAAACAAACAGAAGTGTGGAAGACAACTTCAAAAAGACAAATGGAGTTTCAAATAAAAATGCCTTCCAAAATAATGAACCTTTCATACTCCAAAGACCTTCATGATATAATCCCGAACCCTGGTAAAACATATAAGAATAAGCTAAACACAGCATAACCAACCAAAATGAATAATTCATTAATTTTTTATAATGATTATCCTTAGATTGGCGATCCGAGAAGATTTCATTTTGATCATCATCTTTTTTTTGCCAATACCGTATTCCACTAAGCCAGGGCCCCTTTATATAGTTCCAACCAAAATCCTCATATATTCCTTTGTATTCAACCAACTTTTTCTTAGGTAAATAATCTTGATAATCAAGTCGTATAATATATCTCTTGTCAGTTTCTTCGAAAGTGTATATTCCTAATCCACTAATATTTGTACAACGATAGCCTTTTTGTAATTGCTCGTTCAGCCATTGCTCCTCTTTTTCAATATCAAAAAACATCTTAAATTTCTTCATTGGATTCACTTCCTTCGTACAGGGATAAAATATGCAATAGCCTATTTTGTTCCATTTTCAAAATGGCGCTTCCTTCTGCAGTTATCATATAAACTTTTCTCCGACCTGACTCTCCAACAGGTTCAATCCAACCATGCTTATTCAAGTTTTCAATCGCACCGTATAATGTACCAGCTGCTAAAATAACAGTACTGTTACTTATCTTTTCTATCTTCTGCATTACGGCATAGCCATGGAGTGGCTCACGCAGAGCTAATAAAATATAATGCATGGTTTCAGACAATGGTAATAATTTATGTTTCATATCCTCACCTTCCATTCAGTTCAACTGTATAGTTCAACTTAATAATAACATAATGCAGTTCAACTGAATAGTCAACAACATTTTCAAAATTGGTCAAAGGAACTTAAAGTAATAGCTTGATAACAAGGGAAAAAATCAATCTAAAAAGTCACTTTCCTTACGTAAGGGAAAGTGACTTTTTATGTAGTCTTATTCAATTAAATGGCTCAATTGTTGAATAACATGACCAGCATTTTTTAAACAACTTTATTATGTTTTAAACGAATTTATTGTAAATTAAACAACTTTATTATCTCTGGACAAAATCAAAAGTATATTTCTTGGCTACAAACTTGAATACGCTATAATTAAAGTTAGATTTATTTTTTGAGGAGAAAGAGTAATTATATATTATACTTGTTAAGGGATTTTCTTTAGAATAAAACTCTTAAGTATGTAATTTTTACAACACTATACAGATGTTAGGGGTTATTATGAAAAAGAAAGAAGAAGAATATTATATACATGTGTTTACGCTAAAGGACAAAACTACAAAATCCATAAAAATAGAAACATGGCGTTCATTTAAAGAAGAAAAGAATGTTTTAGGTATTACGGACAGTGACATTTTCCAAATTCAAATGATCTTATACGATCCAAACAAAGACAATAAGCAAAAATAAAAGCAAGATGGCAGAAGAAATGTCTATCTTGCTTTTATTTTTGTTAAATATGTAAAGAAAGTCTTGTGTTTTAAAAATCGCATTGCTATAATATAGACGTAATAAGATTTTACAATAAAATAAAAAATTAATCAGTTCGCATATAAGAGAAGACCTCAATATGCGCCATGTCCTTAGGGGACGTGTGCGTGTATTGGGGTCTTTTTGCGTTTTGCGAACAAAAACACCCGGAGGTGCAGGAATTATGTTGAATTGGTTGTCTGCAAAACTTATGACAACATCAGTAGGAGATTTCTTACTGGCAAAAAGTAGTTTTACGAGTGGTATTGGAAAAGGTAGTGGTGCGAATGCCCAAACCGTTCAAAATAGCATGAATACCATTGTAAAAACATTGATTGGTTTTGGTGGTATTTGGGTAGTTGCTTGTGTTGTATTCGCAAGTATTAAACTATCAGGTGCACAAGGGAAAAACCCGGAAAACCGTACACAAGCTATGCTTGGTTTGGCTTGTGCGGCAATTGGAGGCTTTATCATGATCAAAGCGTACGACATCGCTTCTTGGGTTACAACAATCTAACATAAGAGTTTGTACAAGCTCTCCTCTATTTGGGGAGAGCTTCTCTTATACAAAGGAGGAAACAGAATGAGAAAAGTAACTGTTCCTGTTGATATGACTTCGGAACAAAAAACACTGTTAGGTGTGCTGAGCAAACGCCAATTGATTTATCTATTAGGTGGCGGGGCATCCCTTTATTTATATGTACCATTCTTATGGCGGCTATTTGCACCTATTGATGCGGTGGTAGCATTTTTTATTTGCTTAATTTTAGCACTACCAACGGTAGTAGGTGTAATAGCGTTTGCGTTTATTTATAAAGAAAAACAACACATGTATCTAGATAAGTTTTTACTTATCAAAATGCGTAGCCGTTCCGAAAAAGGGAAATGGAGAAAAGGATACGAGACAACTACATGGGTAAAGGAGAATCTATAGATGTTAGAGATGATATATTTTGCGGCGATAGCCATTGTGGGATTTTTCTTTTATCGAAAAATGAACGGGAAGCCGCTGTTTGGATTTAAGAAAAAGGGAAAGAAACAGGGGGGAGTAGAGCAGCATACTGCTGATAAAGGTGGAAAGAAAAACAAAAAGAATGCGCCTGCCGAATCGACAATTGATGAGGACAATGTAGACTTCTTTAGCAATTTTGTAGAGGACATTAAGGAAATTGACAATCATATGATTCGATATCATGATGACACATTTGTCCTAATCGCGGAAGCACATCCAGTAAACTATTACTTACTTTCCAACATGGAACAAGAAGCAATTGATATCAAAATTGAATCATGGTTAACAACATTAGAGTTTAATACAAAAGTATATATCCAAAGTAAATTTGTAGATTTAACAGATCCTGTACGAAAAATGACAGAAACGATGAAAGGTGCGAAGGACCTTACACCAGAGACAATACTATATGGTCAAGAAGTTATCGATAACTTAGAGTACTGGCAACGTTCACAGCCCCGATATGAGCAAAAACGTTATTTAATTTACCCATACAAGGTGGATATTAGTACGATTACAGCTGATACAGAGGAAGAATTGGAAGAAAAGATTGTAGATAAAGCGTTTAACGAATTATATCGTCGTTATAATGCTTCGCGAAATTTATTATCAAAAGCAAAAATTAATGTAGAAATGTTAACGAAAGATAAATTGATAGAACTCTTATACGTATCGTTTAATCGCCGTAAAGCTGTGAAAGCGCGTTTCCAAGATTTAATTGAAAATGAAAACTTCTCTCTGTATTCAACAGGTGAAACAAATGAGAGAAAACTAGAGTTAATAAAGAAAGTTCTAGCAGAAGAAAAAGCTGAAAAATCAAATAATGGGGTGGCGTGAATATGAAGTTGTTTGGAAAGAAGAAAAAAGAAAAAAAGAAATTAGAAGCAGAAGAGAAGGATGAATTGGAACTAGAGGAGGAAGAGCAGGAGCAAGAAGAGGTACCCACTCAATTAGATAATCAAACAACCGTGTTTGATGTCATTGCCCCAGAAGGCATGAAAATTGATGCAGAAGACTATGGGGTGATTAAGCAGTCTTTAGGAAGTAATACCTTCTTCCGTCCGTTTTATATTCCACGTGATGGATACCCTCGTATGATGCAAACCAATTGGTTGAACATGTTAACTTCAGCTGGGGAAGTCGATGTCATGATTGATATTCATAAAGAGCCAAAAGCGAAAGCGATGCGATCGTTAGATATGCAGCTAACGATGTTACGTTCAAACCTTTCTTTCCAACGCACAAGAGGAAACATTGACCAAGAAAAAGACTTAGATGCAAAAATTCAAGATACAAACAATTTAATGGATGAAATTCAATTTAATGAGAATGACTCCTATATGGTGAGTACGATGGCTGTTGCGTATGCAGAATCAAAGAAAGAATTAGACGTTTTATGTGAGTATCTTGAGGATGAAATGCAAGCATCACACTTTAAGATAGCAAGTACTTGGAATCGTGTGAAAAGTGGTTTGAAAGCGGTTATGCCACTAGGTGCACCAAACACTTTGCAAGATACATATCGAAATATCGATAGACGAGCCTTATGTACATTTGCACCGTTTGTGTCAGGATCCGGAAGATTTAATGGTGGTATACCAATAGGAAAGAACAAAATTACTGGGCAAATAGAATTTTTAAATTCGTTCGGGAATGCAGATTATCGCCCACCAAATTATAACATTGGTGTGACCGGGATTTCGGGTTCGGGAAAAAGTTTACTTTTAAAAATGAAATTAGCTCGTGAAACGTCACTTGCAGATACACATGCAATGATTATCGACCCAGAGGGAGAATTCGTAAAGATTACAAAACGTCTAGGCGGTATTAACTTAAATATTTCACCAGAAAGTAATATCATTATTAACCCTTGTGCAATCGCGGTAACAGAACTTCAGATTACAGATAAAGATGAAGAATTAGAAGCACTTGAACAATATGATAAGAAAGAACTCATAGAACGTGATGGCGTGAAGTATGTAAGATTCGTACCAATTTTAGAGAAAATTAATGAAATACTAGGATTCTTTGACATTATTATTCGCGGACAAGATTTTGATCAACCAGGATTAAATGTATTCCAACGTACGATGCTGGAAGATGCGATTCGCGAAGTGTTTGATAAACATGGCATTACTTCCCACCCTTCATCTTTATATACAGATGAAGTGAAAAAAATGGATGGACAATTAATTCAGTCTCAAGTGAGAAAGCCTGAGCCAGAGTTAAAAGAAATCTACGATGTAATAGTAGAACATCATGGGGACGATGTGAAAGCAGAAGAGTTAATTGCCGCGATTCGTCCGTTCTTACGTGATGGTTCAAAACCATTATTTGATGGACAAAGTCATTTTGGCCGTGGTGTGGAAACACAGTTAAATGAATCACGTGTTGTTAACTTTAATATTAGTCATTTAGAAGAAGGATTCTTAAAACCAATCGCCTTCCACGTTATCCTGAACTATATCTGGGAGCATTGGATTAAGAGCCCAGAACACGCTATCAAACGAAAAGTGTTATATGTGGATGAAATGTGGCAGTTTATCGACTATGAACAAACAGTTAACTTCTTAGAAAAAGTAGCACGCCGCTCTCGTAAGAGAAATGCAGGTATGTGTTGGGCAAGTCAGGACTTTGTTCGTATTTTAGAAAATGTAAAAGCACGTGGTATCTTGCAATCTACTTTCTCTTATTTCTTCTTAGAACAAAATAAGATTGATAAGAAAAAGATCCAGGAGAACTTTAACTTAACTGCTGGGGAGCTTGATATTATTCTCAACAACCCAGGTAAAGGAGAAGGAATCTTCCGTGTAGGGGATAGTTCAGTTTGGATTCAAACAGATCCATCAGACAAAGAAATGATGTTCATTGAATCGAATGAAGCAGTACTACAAGAGCTTTTAAATAATATGAAGAAAGTACAAGGGTATGCAGGGTAAAAGCGTACCTTTAAAAAGGAAGGTGAAATTATGCTTGAGAAAATAGTAGAGTGGGTCGGAGGCCTAATTATTGTTTTAGTAAAGGCTTTTCTTAGTCCGATTTATGCGACTTTGGACTCTCTTCCAGTCTTAGTGTTTGGGGGAAATGGGACAGAAGGAAAAGGGACAAATTTAGATTTCTTATTTTCGGGAGATTCTCTAACCAAAGTATTAGACACAGGTATGCCTGTCATGTTTAAGCTTGTTGCTTTTTGTGTCCTCATCAGTGTAGTGATTACGGCAGCAAAATATTCAGCGACAGCTATTAATCCGAATAATCGAACGGCATTAATAGATTATGCGAAAGATTTAATGATTATCTCGATTTGTCTTTGGCATTTGGATTACTTCTATACTCTTATATTTGATATCAATTCGTGGGTAATAGTAGAGTTCAGAGACGCTATCAATGGAGTAAGTGGTGGGAATTTTGACCCGGATAAGGGTACTAAATTTCTACAGCCTGGATTTGGTGGGGCTGGACTTACAATTACTGAGCTGAGTCTGAAAGGTCATGAAAATGACTATATGTTTATTATATTTGGCTTGTTTATAGAAGCTGGTCTCATCGTTTGGGCAAACTTTTACTATTTAATGCGTGCGGTGTCACTATATGTCTTAATGTTAATGGGTCCTTTAATGGTAGGAATGTGGCTATTCCCACAAAAGAAACAACAGACATTATATTGGATACGTGAATTTATGGGGGCAGTGTTCATACAAGCGATTCATGCGATTACCTTATGGCTCATTATTTCTTTAATTGGAGCAGCAAATAGTCCGTTACTCAAATTAATGTTACTTGCTATGTTTATCCCAATAGGTGAGATTGTAAAAAGTTTTATTGGTCTTAGTACCAATGCATCAGGTGGTATTCATAAAGCGGGTACGATGATGGGTATGGGGGCTTTAGCAAGTGTGGCTGGGCTGGTTAAAGGTGTTCGTGATGACTACCGTAATTCGAAAGCGAAACCTAATGATAAAGAGAATAATAAAGAAGAGACAAAAGAAGATGCTGACAATCCCAAAAATGCATTAGGAGCAAATTTAGGGACAGATCTAGGTACAACATCTCGTGCAGCTCGCATGTTAAAAGCAGGGCAAATCGGAAGTTCAATTGGTAAAGCGGCTGGTGGACTTGCAGGTATGGCAACAGGAGCTGGGCTTGGACCAGAAGGAATGGCAATAGGGACATTGGCTGGCAGTAAAGCGGGCGGATTTACTGGTGCGGTTGCTGGAAGATCTGCTGCTACAGTAGGCGAAGGAGCTGTAGCCTTAGGAAAACATATTGGTTCAAGTGTGAAGAAGGGTACAGATACTTATAATGGGTTAAATAGTGAATCTTATCCAGAACTAACGGATGAAGATATTGCACAGGATTTAGCTACAAAAGATTTTGAATCTTGGAAAGCGGATAATCCTGATTCAGCAGTTACGAGTCGATTAAAACAAGCATTTCCTGGTGCTTCCGATGCAGAAATTGCTAAGAAGGTAGCGAAAACCAATAGTGATCAAATGTCTCACTTTAAAAATCAGCGTAAACAAGATTTTCAGAATATGAAGAAAAACGCCACACCATATGGAAACGCTAGAGATTTAGTCAATGCTGCGACTAACGCATTCCAAAAGGGATATGAGGCAGATCATAAAGACGCGTTTATGAGTCAACTGCCAGAAAATATGTCGGCGGAAGAAAAAGAGAAAAAATGGAACGGCCATCTTAATTCAAAAGTACAAGGGTTTAGAAATCATGCAGAACAAGCGGCAATAAAAGCGGGGGCTATGCCTGTTGATACATTGGCTTCTCAACTTGCACTTGGAAAAGCAGTTGAAGGGGTAAAGGGAGAAACACTAGAGGGTGGTCATCAAAACATGGGACAAGTAGACTCTCTTGTTGGGGCGTCCACTGCTGCATTTAAAAAGGCGTATGCTGCAGATCATAAGGCTGGATTTATGAAGCAATTTTCTGCAGGTGTACCACAACAAGAAAAAGAGGCGGCATGGAACAAGCATCTGAGTCAGGAAGTCCAAGGATTTAAAAATCATGCACAGAAAGCTGCCGAACAAGCAGGGATTGTACAACAAAAAGATGGGACTAGCTATGCCAATAAGGAAGCTTTTGCTTCTCAGTTATCACAACAATTACAAAGCAATCAAAATAAGCAAGGAAATAACTTGTTTGATAAGTCCTATGTGAATAAAGATGCTTTCGCTTCTCAACTTGCATTAGGAAAAGTCGGAAAAGCAGTTGAGGATGTAAAAGGAGAAACGTTAGAGAGTGGCCATAAAAATATGGGACAGGTTGGTGCTCTTGTAGGTGCTTCAACCGCTGCGTTTAAGAAAGCATATAGTGCAGATCATAAGGCTGGTTTTATCAAGCAATTGCCTGCGAATTTACCACAACAAGAAAAAGAAGCGGCATGGAACAAGCATTTAGGCCATACAGTACAAGGGTTCGAAAATCATGCACAAAGAGCTGCGGAGCAAGCAGGTATTGTTCAGCAAAAAGATGGAATAAAATTTGCGAATAAGGAAGCATTTGCTTCTCAGTTATCACAACAGTTACAAAATAATCCAAACTTAAATGCAATGGGTGTATCCAGTACTGCGGGCATTCAAAAGGCAGTTAATGGCGTGAAAACACATGGTTTGACAAGTGGATATGGAAGCCAGAATGCAAAACAAGTAAGTAATGTTGGGAACTTGGTACAAGCTTCTACGGAATCCTTTAAACAAGGGTATGCAGGAGAGAACAGGGCAAACTTTATGAAAAACTTGTCTCCAACCATGGCTCAACCGCAAAAAGAGCAAGCTTGGCAGACACATCTAAACCAAAAAGGAAGTGAATTTAAAGCAGTAGCCCAGCAAGCAGCAGTACAAACTGGAGCGATGCCAGTGCAAGCAAAAGATACGAGTGGTAAGAGTCTACATGCCCAGTCGTATATCAATAAGGATGCTTTTGCTTCGCAATTAACGAAAGGTTTACAGAGTCATGCAACCCTTGGGACAGTGAGCCAACAAGTAAGCTCTGGGATTACAAGTTCTATTCAAGGAGTTAGATCACACGGTGTTGCTGCAGGTGGTGCAATCAATAAAGCTGTGTATGCAGCTACACAAACGCAAGCGAGTATGGCGAGTGCAGGAAATCTTTCCGTTTCTGAAATTCAACGTTCTTATGCAGATGCGTCTGCAGGTGTAGCAAGTATTGCACAAAGTGCTGGCAAAATGTCTATCCCAACTTCAGCTGTGGGACGTATGACACAGCAAAGTACGAAGGTTGGCATGAGTGTGATGGAAGGTGTCAAACATTTTATGCCTACAAATGCACTAGAGAATGTTTCAAAAGCATACTTTAATGCGTCAGATGCTGTTCAGCAGGCAGGAGGGAATGCAGTACAAAAAGCGATAAGTGGAAGTGCAGCCGCTGTTCATACTTCATTAGGAGGTAACGCGGCAGAACGCCATTACAACGTTACAAAAGGATTAAGCTATGCTGCTGGTGTGATTGGTGGCGCAGGTGCTTACCAAGCAGCTGCACGTACGGTAAGTAAATATAACCCGTACAATAAAGCAGTTCAAACTGAAGCAAAAGAGATTCAGGAGATTCAGAGAATGGTACCAACGACAACAGACCATACAGGAACGCAATCTGTTGCCAAAGGGGCTGTACGTTTAGTTACGACGAATAACAAGTCATGGATTGAAGCAAAAGATTCCAGTGGGATGACACAAGTTGTATCTCGTTATGGTAGTGGAGATAGCAGTATTCGTTCCGGACAAATGGTATATCAAGATTTAAATATTGCAGACGGGCAGTTGACACAGTACCGAAATGGTATGAAAGCTTCTCCAGCATATATACAAGATTCAAGTGGTGGGAAAATTAGTATAAATCGCTCGATTAATGCAAATCCAAATCAATTGGTAGGAAATCAAAATCCAAGACCAATACAACAAAAACCAGTAATGAGCGAACCGCCAATCACTGTGAATCATAAAGTAGACAATGGGAATTTCTACATGTCCGATTTAGACCAGGGTGGATATAATAATGTACAAATGGTCGTAGAAAGAGACCGTAGTTATATGGTGGCTACTACAACAGATGGTACGGTCTCACGTATCTCACCATTCGGAAAAGGAGATACACGTTTACAAACAAACCAAAGAATTGAAAGAAATTGTGAAGTAAAAGATAGTAGCATTAAACCAAGAGAAGAAATTTTGGTTACACACACACAAGACGAAACCGTACGTGCAGAGACACAACTGAATTTATCAGAACATGACCCGCAAAATCTGATTCCATTTGCGCCAAACCCACGTTTAGCACAGCGAAAAAGACGGAATGATGAGCATGGAAAGTATGGTGTGACAAGTCTATGAGTCAGAACCCAAACGATCCAAATGAACAGAAAAAAAGCAATCCCTTAAAAGATGTAGCGTCTCACTTTATCAAGAAAAAAGGGATGCAAGCTCGCGGGAAAATGGCAAAATTGGCAGGAAAAGCAGGAAGGGCGGCAGCGAAAGCTGCTGCCAAACTGCTAAAAAAGGCAACACTTAAAATTGTAGGGTCAATATTAGCCGCGGTTGGATTACCTGCAGCTATCATTATGTCGCTGATTATTGTGGTGTGTGTCATTTTAGCATCATTTGTACCGTTTACAAAAGATGAAAGTAAAACAGAAGAACAAGTAAAAAAGTATATGGAAGTTTCAATGGCTCTAAATGTGGATTGGAAAGAGATCGTTGCTTTTGACATGGCACGGTATGATAATGATCTCACCGGTAAAGATCCACATGATGCGATTTCATATTTTTTGGATATCCAATATGAAGAATATACGGAAAAAGAGGTATGCGAGGCAGGACCAAACGGTCCTTGTGAAAAAAAGAAAAAGGAGATGCAAAAAACAAAATCTGAGAGTTACTCCGGACCAGATGTAAAAAAGATTTTAGGAGATACAGATTTTAAGAAAAAAATAGATGAAATTAATGCTAGTGGTAGTAAAAAGGTGACAACCTCTTCTCATGGGCTAGAGAAAGCGATGGAACTTGCAAAATTTAGTGAGAGTCAAAAAAATCGTGCGCGTGAGATATTAGCTGCAGGGATGTTAGAGGGAATGTATGGACATCTAGCCCCAACTGGTGGATTTATCGGGGGCATGTGCGTAGGTTCTGTTAGTCCTGGTGGAGAGCCTGTTAATATCAATGAAAAAGTAACAGGTTATCTTCCCAAAATTAAAGAGATGGCAGAAAAACATGGTGTTGCTCAATATGTTGGTATTCTGGCAGCTCAAATGATGCAGGAATCAGCTGGAGCAGGAAATGACCCGATGCAAGCATCAGAGGGACATTATGGAGACTTGAGTCCATCTTGTATAGGTGTAAAAGGAAATGCTCGAATGGGGTGTATTACAGATCCGAATATTTCTATTGAAGCAGGAGTACAGGAATTTAAAGATGTGCTAGGACAAGCGAATGGTGACGTCGCTCTCGCCTTACAGTCATATAATTTTGGGAGTGGTTTTATTAGCTATGCATTAGCAAAAGGTGGTTATTCAGAGGAAACTGCCATTGAATTCTCAAGAAGTAAGGCACATTTAAATCCGGGTGGTTGTTCTGACCCTAATAACTTCCGAACCAAAGTGGGAGCGTGTTATGGGGATTACACGTACGTTACCAAAGTTTTGAAATTTTACAAAGATTTAGGTTGTGTAGCGTCCGGGGATGGAGAATGGGTGTCTGATAAAGGTTGGAAATGGCCAACGAAATCAGGGCGTATTACAGATACGTTTGATGCGGTTCGTGGTGGAAAACAACATAACGCTGTAGATATTGGGGCCATGACCGCCGGAAAAGCTGGAGACCCTGTGTGGTCGATGGAAGTTGGTATTGTAACGAACCAAACAGGAAATGTAAATGGTGGTGGTTTAGGTGTTTATGTAGACCATGGAAATGGCATTGTATCTCGCTACTTACACTTGAGTAAAATATCAGTTGCACCAGGAACCATGGTAACAAAAGGACAAATCATTGGGGAGATGGGCGGTTCTAACTATAATAAAGATACAGGTTTACTTAATATGAATGGATACGCTGTCCATTTAGACTTCCAGGTTCGTATTAACGACCAACCAACAGATCCAATGAAATTCTTTAAGAAAAATGATGATCCGGGATTATCATCAGGCGGTTCTCCTGTTATGACGAATGACAAAAGACAAAAGGTACTAGCAGAAGCGAAAAAATGGCTTGGGCAAGGAAAAGTTAGATATGTATTAGGGGATCGTAATCCACCAGGCGGCACTTCAGATTGCTCAGGATTTACGCAGTATGTCTTTAGAACAAGTATAGGTGTGCAACTTGGAGAGTGGACAGGTGCTCAAGTTGGACAAGGTAAACAAGTACCAGACATCAATCATGCACAACCAGGAGACCTCATCTTCTATGAAAACCCAGGACACGTTGCAATTTATATGGGGAACCAGAAAATGATTCATATTGGTGATGATAAGGGTGTACAAATTACAGGTCTAAACTATACGGCAAGAGGACAACATATGACTCAAATCCGTAATGTTATAGACTGATAAGGGATGAGAGAAGATGAAGAAAGTAATCAATATTTTGTCCAATATGCCTCGTAAGTACTTGGTGGTATTGGGGGTCATAGTTTTAGTGCTAGGTGTAGCTACCTATAATACCATTCATCGTTACATGATGAAATCACAAGTACAAGAGGAAGAACAAGTAAATCAAGATGAAATAGAGATGCTTGGAGATAAGCCAAAGGGATTTGATACAAAAGAAGAGGAATATATCGCGAAAACAAGAACAGTAGAAGACTTACTGCGAAAAATATCTTCCAGTAGTTATGATGTACCGTATTTGTTTACAAAAGCTGGATTTGGTATTGAGCCAATGAAAATGACAAGTAATGAGCGCATGCTTGCTACAGAAGCTGTACAACGATATTTCCTGCATGGAGATAAATTCTATAATGCTCGTATTACAAAAATAGAACGCGGAAAAAAAGTAGATACGTACCACATTGAAGTTCAAATTCAACAAGTGAATTTCCTTGAACCACGTCAATTTAAAGTGCAAGTAAATCAATATGCACAAATTGTAACACCAATTGAACAAATTCCGCACGGGCAAGAAGAAGTACCAGTGGATTAAGACGGAAATGAGGGTTGTGGAAGAAAAAACACAACCCTTTCTAAAAAAATAAAGAGTACCCTAAAAATATTTATTGAATATTCATAATTTTCTGATATAATAAAACCATAGCTAAATGAAATCTATATATATAACTGATTTGAAATAGATATGGAGGAAAGAAAAAATGAGAATGTTATTTGGAACAGCAGCAAACTTTTTTGCGGGATATTCTTCCGGAAGAGGATCAGGTTTTTTAGGTACATTATTTGGATGGACTTTACTTGTGGGTGGTGGATATTTGTTAGTTTCGCACTGGGACAGTATCACGGTTTGGATGCATAGTTTAAATATAGTGCGAGGATTAGACGGTTATGAAGACATGAGCAATGGGTTCATCTTTGTATGCTTGGTAGTAAGTGCTTTTATCTTTATGCTGTTGTTACCTATTTTCGCAATTGTATTGATAGTAGGTTTAATATTCATGAATATTGTAGTTTGTACGCTTGTATTGTTAACAACACCAAGTACATACATAAAAAAGAAAAATGAGGAGAGTGAATGGGAATGAGTACAATTTTAGTTTTAGGTGGGTCAAATGGTAGAACGTTAGAAAAACTAGCGAAAAAAAGAGATTGTCAGGTGATTTTTCATGACGGAAAGAATCATGGTGGCGTGAAGAAGACTTTTCGTAGTGTCATTAAAAAATGTGATGTCATTGTCGTACAGAAAGGTGCATGTGGCCATGTTTCTATTGATGTAGCAAAGGAATACGCAAAGAAGTATGATGTTCCACTTTTGTTTAATCAAGGTTTTGGTGGAACGGGTGCGTTAGAAATAGGTTTAAAGCACCTGCAGGCAGCGTGAGATTAATAGGAAAAGAATATTTCGGATTATAAATCATATAATTTTTATATAAAGATAATAATTCGAAAGGTTTTAATAATATACAATTTAAATTTCATTCAGGATAGGGATTCAGTATAACCAAAAGTAATAAATAAAAGAGAAAATCCCTGCGGGGACAGGGACTTTTTAGGAGAGATATTTTTGTCGTACAATGTCGAAATTTGGCGGATTCGACGAATTAATATTATCACGAATTTTCAAGTAATTGCGGTGGCTGATGTGTCAAAACTGTGTACGCTTTTCATATAAAAGCGTTATTTGTGTACAAGAATCTTTACAATTATACGCAAAAACGGCAGGGAACCGATTAAGGCACCTGCTACGTTCTTGTACGGATTGAAGGAGCACTCACCGATTTGAGAGAATGCCGCCGGTGGGAAGTCGGCTCACAAGTAGTATGTGTAATAAAAAAAAGATTATTCGAAAAGGGGAATAAGGAATGAAAGAGTACGATTCATTTGAAAATGTTCGTGATGCATTACGTTGTTTAAATGAGTATTTTACAAATCCATTTGATAAATATATTTACTTAGTTATTGATAAACAAGAAGGCGAAGCAGCGATAACAGATGATCCATCTGATGTGATTAAACAATGGATAGTTGATTATGAATACGATTTAAGTTGTGTTGAGTATTTCGAAGTTTATGAGTACAGAAAAATAGAAGATGATTCGGATTGGTTGGGACGTTTTAATAATTGGAAAAGCAGTTGTATTAAAGGGTATATCAGAACAAAGAGTAATGTGAGTGCCGATTTTGAGTTATCGGTAAGTGTTATTTAAACAAAATAGTTATTTGGGATAGATTAGTAGCTGAAATGCTAGATATCTAGCATTTCAGCGGGATGTTTATCCATTTTTATTACGGGAGTTTTTCAACTTGCTATTAGAAGAAATAACTCCGCAAAATATAGCAATAAAAATTGCAGCCCAAGTTCCCATGGACATAGAGATCCCTCCTAGTAATAAAATGAACTACTTCTATATTTTAACATTATTAAATGTCTTATTGTTAATAAATTGAAATATTACACAAATGAGATGTTATAAAACTAAACAAAATCCTTATTTAAATAGAAAATGACAGCTGAAATGTCAAGGACGTATCAGCTGTCATTGGAATAGATATTAACTTTTATTATTAGGTTTTTTAGTTGGCATTTTTGCTCTTATTTCTAGAAGAGATTGTACCAAATATTGCTCCAGACATTGCTCCAATTAAAGTCATAAAAATTGCACTCCATGCTGCAAATGACATAATTACACCTCCTAATAATAAATTGTTGTAACTATATATTTTATTATATCTAAATTAACGAATGTAAGGTAGGGAAAAGGTTAGAAAACTAAACAAAATCGTTATTTGATAACAAATGAAAAGAGCACACATATATGCATGCTCTTTGAAAGGTAAGAATCTTATGAGTGGAGAGTCTCCATACAATAACATATGCTTGTCTATTTTAAAGGTGAAAAGATTTTTAACAAAAACGCTATTTTAGAGAAAAAGGTAAAGGATGAATCCAAGAATATGAATAATAGTAATATATACAAATCAGGTTATGTCATTCTTATTTACTTTGTTATGACTCAATTTGTAGGAATTATAGGAGTACAATTACTGGCTAAGACAGGTTGGTATGATATTCAGAGGAATCAGCAACAAGCGATTCAAGAGATCCTTGTACATTGGGAGTTAATAGGGTTTCTGCTTACACTAGGAATCATATTTCTTGTATATAAGAAAGAACGGATTAAAGAACCTAGGCTATCAATCAAATTATCGAAAGCCACATGGGGGTGGATTCTTGCTGGAATCGTATTCGTTTTTCTTGCACAGATGATTGGTAGCTTTTTAGATAAAAGTTTATTCCAGTTATCTACGCAATCAGAAAATACATCTAGCACAGTCGCAGCTGCAGTGATATCACCAATTGCGATTGTATCAATTGTAATTCTTGCCCCATTAGTAGAGGAATTGGTATTTCGATATGCAACCATGAATATTTTAATGAAGAAGTTTAAAGAAACAGGGAGTATCGTAATCAGTGCATTGTTCTTTGCAATTATGCATTTTGATTTCCCATTTATCTTTGGGTATTTCTGTATTGGGGTTGTATTAGCCTTCGTATATAAACGTTCAAATCAATTATTAGTTTCTTATATTGTTCACGCAGTGATGAACTTCAGTGTACTGATGTTGCAAATAATCTAAATAGGAGTAAATAAAAAGACATGTTGGATAAAACAGCACGTCTTTTTATTTAGGGGTATCGCTACATGCCCATCAACTTAAGAATTCAGAATTACCCTAAAACGAAATTTTAGCTTGATGGGCACGGGGCGGTACACCTTTAATTAATTTCATTAATAATGAATTTTTATATAGGGGTATCGCTACATGCCTTAAGAATTCAGAATTACCCTAAAACGAAATTTTAGCTTGATGGGCACGGGGCGGTACACCTTTAATTAATTTCATTAATAATAAAATTAAAGAATCTTTATAGCGATATTTAATGGTAATATACTAATATAAAGTTTTTTAGAAAATATCATAATAATTTATTATTAGTTATTTTATT